>NZ_CP049703.1:0-312500 GCF_003688615.2 Parageobacillus toebii NBRC 107807
GATCATATTATCTTCTCATCCATTTATTATTTTATTATACTACACTCTGTTTTAAAGAAGGAAACTTTGTCTTTATAAAGACAACTAATGACCGCTTTTTCATCCGCCGCTTCCATTTTCCGTTTGATTTTGATAAGGATAGCCAATCTTTTTTAGTTCATCTATTTGCATTAAAAATCGCTTTGTTTTTAACGACAATCCCGAATATTCATCATAATAGGACGAAAGAACGGCGCGAAGCTCTTTTTTTGTTTCCTCTTTTACAGAAATTGTACCAAGCCTTGATAAATCTATATAGTAAAATAAGCGCAATAGCCTTACAGAAGCTGCGGAAAGCGGAATTCGGTACGGGTCGGTTTTCTCGCAGCGGTGGCAAAGAAATCCAGCTTCTTTTATGGAAAAAGAAAACTTTCCTTCTGTCCGGCCGCATACAGCGCAATGGTCTAATTTAGGAGGAATCCCCATTACAGATAACATTTTCATTTCATAAATACAAGCAAGAATCTCTAAATCGAGCCCTTCATTCATATATTGTAATGTCTGCAAAAGCAGCTCGAACAAATACGGATTGCGCTGCTGTTCTTCTGTTACTTTATCTGTCATCTCCACAATATAAGAGGCATATGCTGCAGTGAAAATGTCTTCGCGGATCGTTCGCATCGAATCGATAATATCTCCTTGATGTAAAACACCGACACCGCGGCTTCTTTGAATTAAGTAATAGCCATGCGTAAACGGTTGTGTAACGGCAGAAAGGCGGCTACTTGGCTTTTTTGCTCCGCGTGCCATCGTAGCCACCTTTCCCCATTCTCTCGTGAAGAATGTGACAATTTTATTTGTTTCGCCATAATCGATTGCGCGAATGACAATTGCTTCACATTTTTCAAACAATCGTATCACCACCGACCCTAAAACACAAATCAAAAAATAGGTTGATCGACTTCCTTTAGTTCCGTTTCTTGCTCATCGCCACTAGGTTGCTGTTCTTTTTCTAGCTCTTTAAAAAGAAGATAGGTGTCGATGTTGCCGGTTTGACTAAATAACTTCCAAGTAAATTCAAGCATGGAACCACACCTCTTTCCGCCCGCAGCATTGCTTGTTTTCCCGTCTAATTATAGGTTGACCACGCTAGGAAACGTTTATGTTGCATAAAATTTTCTAATTAATACTCTTCTTCCCGGAATCCGAAATCACGCAGCTGTGCTAACCGATTGCGCCAATCTTTTTGTACTTTTACCCATAGTTCTAAAAATACTTTTGACCCAAGAAGCGCTTCAATATCCATACGTGCCCGCTGCCCGATCTCTTTTAACATTCGTCCTTGTTTTCCAATAATAATTCCTTTTTGCGAATCACGTTCTACAATAATCACCGCGCCGACATACACTGTATCGCTATCTTCGCGCCGCTCAATCGTTTCTACCACGACAGCAATGGAATGCGGAACTTCTTCACGCGTTAAATGAAGCGCTTTCTCGCGAATCAACTCGGCAATGATAAACCGTTCCGGATGATCTGTTATTTGGTCAGGTGGATAATATTGCGGACCTTCTGGCAAATATTTTTTGATTTGTTCCACTAATGTTTCGATATTGTTTCCTTGCAATGCAGAAATCGGAATAATCTCAGCAAATGGATAAAGGTCTTTATACTGATCGATTAGCGGCAATAAATCATCTGGATGAACTTTGTCAATTTTATTGATGACTAAAAACACTGGAGTATTTACTGCTTTAAGCTGTTCAATAATAAATGCGTCGCCGCGTCCAAACCCTTCTTCTGCATTAATCATGAATAATATGAGGTCCACTTCTCTTAACGCGTTCAGCGCTACTTTCATCATAAAATCGCCAAGTTTATGTTTTGGTTTATGCATTCCTGGCGTATCAATAAAAATAATTTGTGCATCATCTGTCGTGTAAACACCTTGAATTTTATTGCGCGTCGTTTGCGGCTTATCGCTCATAATAGCGATTTTTTGACCGATGACGCGATTTAAAAATGTCGATTTTCCAACGTTCGGTCTACCAACAATAGAAACGAATCCTGATTTATATCCTTCCTTATTCATGCAAATCCTCCGCTGAAAAAGCATTTGGTAGTAGTTCTTTCACTGTTAGTTCGGTGATATCCCCGTTTAAATTTGCCAATATTATTTTCATATCACTTGGACATAGCTCAGAAATAACCTGGCGACATGCACCACACGGCGGTACCGGACGGGGCGTATCAGCAATAACAGCAAGTGCAGCAAATTCTTTATCCCCTTCCGAATACGCCTTAAAAAGCGCAGTTCGTTCCGCACAATTACACATGCTATAAGCAGCATTTTCAATGTTGCAGCCGCGATACACTTTGCCGTCTTTTGTTAACAAAGCGGCGCCAACTTTAAATTTTGAATAAGGAACATAAGCGTATCCTCTTGCTTTTTTTGCTTCTTCTATGAGTTCGTTTATTTTCAATGTTTCTCTTCCTTTCACAACTTGGGAAGCAATAAGCTTCCTTACTTTTATTTTACAAAAAATCTTTGTAAATTTCATCATTCTTGATGAAAATATAACAGAAAAATTAGAATTTTCTCACTCATTGATTATACGAGATATGGCAGAAAGATGGTGATTCCAACAATAACAGCAACAATCGCAGCGACCAAAACGGCGCCTGCAGCGATATCTTTTGCTGCTTTTGCTAAAGGATGGAAGTCGGCCGTCACTAAATCAACTACACGTTCAATTGCCGTATTGATTAATTCCAAAGCAATGACACTTCCGATCGTTAACAAAAGAATAAGCCATTCCATCCTGGAAATGTGAAAGATTGCTGCAGCAATAATCGCAACAACAGCCAGCGCAATATGGATGCGCATATGCACTTCTTCCTTTACCGCAGCCATCACTCCTGCCCATGCGCAAGCAAACCGCTTTTTTTCGTCCTTCCAGTTCATATTTTATCTCGTTAACCCATATCGTTCTAGAATATCTTTTTGTTTTGAAAACATTATTTTTTCTTCTTCTTCTGTTTTATGATCATATCCTAACAAATGCAAAAAACCGTGCACCGCCAAAAATCCAAGCTCGCGCATGAACGAATGCCCATATTCCTTCGCCTGTTCTTTTGCTTTTGGAATTGAAATAATAATATCGCCAAGCAGCGGGGGAATATCCGCATCGACAATCTCCACCTCTCCTTCGCCTTTTTCCTCGAGAGCGAAGGAAATAACATCGGTCGGCTGATCCTTTCCCCGATAGTCGCGATTGATGATGCGAATCCGCTCGTTATCTACAAACGAAATGCCCACTTCCGCTCCGCTAGGGACATGTTCGATTTCTGCCGCGTAGTTTAACAACTGTTCGATGATATTCATTTGCTCTTTTGTAACTTCGTTCGTTTCGTCGATAAAATCGATGTTGAGAATCATGCGTGTTTCACCTTTTCCTTTCGAATTTCTGGATATTCAATCCGTGAATGGAATACGCCATTTAGTGTTTCACAAAGCGATCTTGCAACCATTTCAAGTTCTTTTAACGTAATATCACACTCGTTCAATTGATTATCTTGCAATCGCTCCGCAATAATACTGCGGACAATTTTTCCAATTTCCTCCTGAGACGGATTAGAAAGCGATCGTACCGCTGCCTCCACGCTATCCGCAATGCTAATAATCGCCGCTTCCTTCGTTTGCGGCTTCGGGCCAGGATAGCGAAATTCTTCCTCTAACACATAGCCCGTCTGCTCAAGTGCTTTATGATAAAAATATTTTAATAATGTTGTACCATGATGTTGTTCAGCAATGTCAACAATTTCTTTCGGCATGCGGTGTTTTTTTAAAATGGCCACCCCATCAGACACGTGGGCAAGAATAATATTTTTGCTTAACTGTGGCGATAAGTGATCATGTGGATTACCGCCTATTTGGTTTTCAATAAAATACTGCGGCCGTTTCGTTTTCCCGATGTCATGATAATAGCAAGCAACACGCGCTAATAAACCGTTTGCTCCAATCGCTTCACAAGCCGCTTCCGCTAAATTAGCAACCATGATGCTGTGATGGTACGTCCCAGGAGCTTCCGTTAAAATTTTGCGAAGCAATGGATGATTTGGATTCGATAATTCAATTAATTTCATCGATGACAAAATACCGAAGCACGCCTCAAAAACCGGCAAAAGCCCAATAGTTAAAATCGCTGAGAAAATGCCAGAAGCAAACGCCATCAGCAGAAACATGCCGATCTCTGTTAACGAATAATGGCCATTTTTAAGCAAGGTTAATGCTAGCATAACAACCATATTAATGAAAGCGACAAATACTCCTGCCTGCCAAATTTTTGCTCTTCGAAGCTGTTTATGTAAAAAGAAACTTCCTGCTAACCCGCTTGTCACCAAATAAATCGCTAACGAAACTTGAATAGTGCCATTTACGCCCATTCCCTCGTTAAACATCAAGCTTCCGCATATGGCATAAAGAATACTTGTCATAATTGCGATTCGTTCCCCGATGAAAATACGGACGAGCATGGTGCCGAAAGCAACCGGCACAAGATACCCAGTGGAGAACACATCACTTTCCGGAATGAGACGAACGAGTTTCATCACAAGAAGCATAATCGTAAAAATGACCGTATATACAAACAAATTCTTGTTCGCCTGCTCTCGTCCAAAGTAATAAACAACAGGCGATAGCAATAATAACACGAAAAGAAAAAGACCGATAAGAGGCTGAAAAGAGCGATCATTTTGCAATAAGCCGACAAGCTGCAGCTGATGATAAATTTCATTTGTAATAAATTGTCCTTCCTCGACAATGACTTGTCCTTGCAAAATTTTTACCGGCTTTACTTCATCCATCGCCTGTCTTCGCTTTTCTTCTGTAGCGGTTCGATCGTAAATAACGTTTGGAATGATTGCTTGTTTTGTCAGCTTGACAACAATTTCTTTTAATGAAGGCGAAAGCATGACATACTTCAATTCATCTTGTACTTTTGCCCTTGCCTTCTCCAATTCTGATTGCGTAATGCGCTCGGCCATAATGGAATGGACAGCCGTTACCGCCGCTTCTTTTGCCGTTTCGATGTCTTCTGGAGCTGCATGAAGCAACTTTTCCCATTCATCTGCGGACAAATAAGAAAACCATTCTTGCGGCAGACGTTCCTTTAGCGCATCCATCATTTTCGTCGGCTCTTTTTTTTCTTCCTTGATTTCATTTTGAATTTCAACAATGGTTGTAAATAGCGACGAAATTAAATCAACACGATTTTCGGCATATTCTTTTTTTAATGTATAAATATCCGTTACTTTATCTGCCGCTTCCTTTTTTAGCCTTTCTGTCGTCTCCTTATCTTCAATCGTAATTGGAGAACGAATCGTTTCGGTGGCAATATCGAACAGACGCAGTTCATATTGATGCGGTTTTGCTTGATCATATAACACCGCAAATAGAAAAAGCCCTAAAAACAGAAACAAAAGATAACGAACAAAACGAACATGGTTAACATGCTCCAGAAAAAAACGAATCCTTTCCAACGGTTTTTCCCCTCACTTTAAAGAAAAGACCCTTTGAAAACGGGTCTTTTCTCTCTATATGCCAGCTTCATCATACGCTTCAATAATTTTAGCCACTAGCGGATGACGCACAACATCTGTTTGTTCTAGAAAGACAAAGGATACACCGCTGACCGCCGTCAATATTTCTTTTGCGACGGCAAGTCCTGATTTCACGCCTTTTGGCAAATCGACTTGCGAAATATCACCGGTAATGACCATTTTGGAGCCAAAGCCTAATCTTGTTAGAAACATTTTCATCTGTGCCGGTGTCGTATTTTGTGCTTCATCTAAAATGACGAAAGCATCTTCGAGCGTTCTCCCCCGCATATATGCTAGCGGCGCGATTTCAATCGTTCCTCGTTCAATTAACCGCTGCGTATGGTCTACTCCCAATACATCATGCAGCGCATCGTAAAGAGGGCGCAAATATGGATCCACCTTTTCTTTTAAATCTCCCGGTAAAAATCCTAAACTTTCTCCTGCTTCTACCGCCGGGCGAGTTAAAATAATACGCTTCACTTGACCGTTTTTTAACGCATGGACAGCCATCACCACCGCCAAATACGTTTTTCCTGTTCCGGCAGGTCCTATTCCGAAAACAAGGTCATGCTGTTTAATGGCGGTAACATAATGGCGCTGTCCTAACGTTTTTACACGAATGGATTTTCCTTTGGCGTTTTTTGTGATTTCTTCCTCGTACAAATTAATTAAATAGTCGAGCGCTCCTTTTTTCGCTAATTGAATCGCATACATCACATCTCGTTCACTAATGGAAATGCCTTTCCGGACAATGATCAACAAGTGGCGCAGCAGGTCATCAACAAGCTGTACTTGTTCGGGGGTGCCAGAAACGCTCACCGATTCTCCTCGTGTTACAATGGACACTCCCAATTCTTGTTCCATCCGTTTTAGATGGGCATCATGAATGCCGAAAAGTGCAATCGCTTCGTTCGCATTTTCTAATTGCTGACTGATTGTTACAAACTCCTCTGACATTCTCAATCTCCTTGAACTATTGGTTGTGGTATTGCGATATTTTCAATCACTTGATAATGCAATTCTACCCTTACTTTACCATTCTCTTTCGTCTGATGCAAAACTTTTTCTCCTTTAATCGATGCATCTTCCGGCAATTTTGCCTTTAATTCCTCGCGAGCAAGTTCCTTTGCTTTTGCGAACGCTTCTTCCCATGTATAGTTGCGCTCTACTTCCTCCTTTTCCCGAAAGATGACGCGTTCATAATAAATAGGCAAGTCCCATTTCCAAAAGCGGAGCGGCCTTTTCTGTTGATCTATTTCATAATAGTGAAATGCAGGCTTTTGAAATCCCCATATCGGAATGGAAATATTTTTCATCGCTATATAATGTTTTTCCATATATTTTCCCGTTAATACTCCGAACTTTGCATGAAGCGGTAGAACAACGGTAGACTTGTACCATGTTTCGCCAAAAATTTTTCCTCGCGCTGGCACAAGTTTTGTTTGCCCTTCCTTCCCAATGATTCCGGATACTAATAACTGCCCTTTTGTCACATGATCGTTCACCGAAACAAGTGATTGCCCTTCTTCAACAAACATGTCCGTAATAACCGCCTTTTTTTTTCGCCACTAAATGGCGAACACCAATTTTTTCAGGCTCTTTCGGTTGATTTTTCTCCACAACTTGAAAATAAAGTGTCGTCCCTTTAAGTTCCACACCGATCCATGTAACGACATCCATACGATCGGTCAATTTCTTTTGAATCGTTTCCGGATCATCGATGAGAAATTGCAATGCTCCTTTTTCCACTCCCATTTGTTTTAGTTCTTTCAATATGCGGTATTCCGTCTCCGGTTTTGCGCCTTTAATTTCTATTCCCCATACCATATTTGAAAGGAAAAAAACGATAACAAAAAAGAAGCATACTCCGACTAAAAATCCTGAGTTCGTTAGCATTTTTTTTAGAAAAAACGGAAATCCCGCTTTTCCAACAAAATAAAGTTTACAATCACTTTTGCGGGCGACAACGCGCAATCGTCTGACATCCTTTAGTAAAATAAAAAACGTCGCAATATGATCGCCATGCTTTTTTACATTCCAAATCGCAATATCGTTGCGCACACACGCATTAATCAATCGTTCTACCCCTTTTCCTTGCGCTTTCACCCTTACGCTACCTACCAATAAGTTCATCCATTGGTTTTTCATCGTATTTCCTCCTATGAAACGTTATTCATCTATATAAATCACTTGGTTTATTTTTCCTTCGAGTAAAATTTCTTCTGGCAAAATCATCTTAATAACAAAATTTTCACCGCGAACAAGAAGCTGCCCTTGCTCTAAGAGCAGGCGCAGTTCTTTATCACTAAACGTCAGTAAACCACGATGATTTTCGATATAAATATGTATTTGCCCAACCATCGTAATTCGGGGAAGGTCCATCACTATGTCGGCGGGAAGCTCCAATTTATCTGTAAGCCATCTTCTCATATGCTGTCGCCATTTTTTCACCATAAAAAGAACCCCCTTTCATCTCATATGTATGAGAAGAAAGGGGGTTATAGCACCACTTGTTGTTCCCAAACGGCAAAAACAACGGGTGCCCGATTGAATCGGAACACCCGTTTGTCATTATTGTGAAAGTTGCTGTTGAACAAGCCTATTGACGAGAGAGCCATCCGCTTTTCCTTTTACTTTTGGCATGATTGCTCCCATCACTTTACCCATATCTGCTTTGGAAGAAGCTCCTACTTCTGCAATCGTCTGTTTGACAATTTCTAGAAGTTCTTCCTCTGTCAATGGTTTCGGCATATATAATTGAACAATTTCGATTTCTGCCTTTGTTTTTTCAACAAGGTCCGCACGACCAGCGTTTTCAAATTCCTGGAGGGAGTCTTTACGCTGTTTTAATTCACGAGAAAGAACGGTTAGCTCTTCGTCTTCTGATAATTCGCTTTTTCCTAGTTTAATCGCTTCATTTTGCAACGCCGCTTTTAACATCCGAAGAACGGAGAGTTTATCTTTTTCTTTGTTTTTCATTGCCTGCTTCATATCGTCATTTAAACGATTAAGAAGACTCATATATACACCCTCTTTTAATACTTGCGCTTTCTAGCCGCCTCAGACTTTTTCTTCCGTCTGACGCTTGGCTTTTCATAAAATTCACGCTTTCTTACTTCTTGCAATGTACCCGTTTTCGAAACGGCACGTTTGAAGCGACGAAGAGCGTCGTCAATGGATTCGTTTTTACGAACGATTGTTTTTGACATCCTACTTCCCTCCCTCCGAGCAACAACCATTACATTTTATGCGTGTACTCGTCAATTATAATACATGGCTGCCTAACAGGTCAATAAAAAAACTGTCATCGTCTTCCTTTCCTTCCCATACACATATGATGAAAGGGGGAAAGGACAAGTGGTACAGCTAATAATTTGGTTTTCCGTTTATACCGGCATTTTCCTTCTCGGTATGTTCATGATGAAAGCAGGGCTTTATGCTTTATCCGGTCACCGCTTGAAACAATGGTTACTGCGCTTTACAAACACTCCTTTACAAGGATTTCTTACCGGAACGATTATTACCGCATTGTTGCAAAGCAGTACCGCAGTGATGGTCATTACAGTTGGCCTCGTCTCTACCGGCTATTTTACATTTCGACAATCCATCGGTATTATTTTAGGGAGCAACATCGGCTCTACGATCACAACAGAAATTATGACTCTTGACCTTGGAGACAACGTTATTCCGATGCTTTTCATTGGGGCAATTCTCGTGTTTTTCGGGCATTACCGACCTGCTTATAGCATCGGCATGATCTTCGTTGGACTCGCTTCTTTATTTTTTGCCATGAATGGATTTAGTCAACTCGCAAAACCGCTATCTACATATCCCATTGTTGACGAATGGCTGCAAAAAACGAATCATTCTCCTTTCATCGGAATCATGATCGGCATGATCCTTACAGCCATTATTCATTCAAGCGCAGCAACAATTGGGATTTCGATGGGATTTCTGAATGAACATATTCTCACACTTCCAGCTGGCATTGCGATTTTGCTTGGCGCGAATATCGGCACATGCGTAACCGGTCTTCTGGCAAGCATCGGTTCAACGTATGAAGCGAAATTAACCGCTTATACTCACTTATGGTTTAATGTTATCGGAGTCATGATCTTTTATTTCCTGATCGATCCACTTGCCTTTGCTGCTGTAAAGCTTAGCTCTGCTCCGGATGTACAGTTAGCCCATGTCAGCGTCCTGTTTAATGTTATTTGTTCGCTGGCGGCGCTGCCATTTACCCGCTGGATCGAAGCGGCTATATTATTTTTCCACGGCCGGCGTCCTTAATAATCAGAACGTGCCGTTTTTCCTTCGACGATCGATACGCCGGAGCTTGTCCCAATGCGCGTCGCTCCCGCTTGAATCATCGCCTCTGCGCTTTGCATATCACGGACGCCGCCGGAAGCTTTCACACCGATGTTTGGTCCGACCGTTTTCCGCATAAGTGCGACATCTTCCGGCGTAGCACCACCTGTTGAAAATCCAGTCGATGTTTTCACATAATCCGCACCTGCTTTAACGGCGAGCTGGCAAGCGCGCACTTTTTCTTCTTCGGTAAGCAGACACGCCTCAATAATCACTTTCACAAGCGCTTTCCCTTTTGCCACATCGACGACGGCGCGAATATCGCGTTCGACAAGGTCGTCATTTCCATCTTTAAGCGCGCCGACATTGATAACCATATCGACTTCCGCCGCCCCGTTTTCAATTGCATTTTTTGTTTCAAATGCTTTCGTTTCCGGTGTGTTCGCTCCGAGCGGGAAGCCGATCACCGTACATACTTTCACGTCCGTGCCTTTTAATAGTTCAGCAGCGGTTGCCACCCATGTCGGATTGACACAAACAGAAGCAAACCCGTATTGTTTTGCCTCCTCGCATAGCTTCACAATTTGCGCTTTTGTTGCATCCGCTTTCAATAACGTATGATCAATCATTTTTGCAATGTTATTTTCCATTTTAACAAATCTCCTTTCATTAGCAGCATAGAAGTCTGACATCTATCATCATACCATTATTTTAACAAAAAAACTAGTTTACACAATTTTCTTATTGTAAACAAAAACCCAGCTGCACGAGCTGGGTTATGAGCTTAATTTTACGGATTGTGGGATGTCATCGGTAACAACGCGGACAAATTCCCCTTCATTATACGGATATCCGGCTTTTGTAATTTTCACTTTTACGATTTCCCCAACCATTTCTTCCGTAGCCGGGAATTTCACTTTCAGATAGTTGTCCGTATACCCGATGTACAACCCGCTTTCAGGGTTTTCTTTATCTCGTTCTTCCGGAATGACTTCGAGCACTTGTCCTTCAAACTGCGATGCATATTCTTTTGCAAGCTGGTCGGACAATGCAATTAAACGGTGTACGCGTTCATTTTTTACTTCTTCATCCACTTGGTTTGGCATACGCGCTGCCGGTGTGCCTGTCCGTTTTGAATACGGGAAGACATGAAGTTCGGAAAAACGTTGTTCGCGAATAAAATGGTATGTTTCCATAAATTCTTCTTCCGTCTCGCCAGGAAAACCAACGATCACGTCTGATGTGATCGCAAGTTCCGGGAAGACTTCGCGCAAACGTTGAAGCCGCTCTGCAAAAAATTCGACTGTATATTTGCGGCGCATCCGTTTTAACACCGTATTCGAACCGGATTGAAGCGGAATATGCAAATGACGGACAATTTTATCTGAACGTTGCAACACCTCGATAATTTCGTCTGTAATTTGGCTTGCTTCAATGGACGAAATGCGGAGCCGTTTTAAACCGACAACTTGCTCATCCAAATCGCGGAGCAGCGCGGCGAAGCTATAGTCTTTCAAATCGGTGCCGTAACCGCCTGTATGAATGCCCGTTAACACAATTTCTTTATAACCGGCATCGACTAGCTGCTGTGCCTGGCGAATAACTTCTTTCGGATCACGGGAACGCATTAACCCGCGCGCCCATGGAATGATGCAAAATGTACAGAAGTTATTGCAGCCTTCTTGAATTTTTAACGATGCGCGTGTTCTATCCGTAAATTCCGGAACGTCCATTTCTTCAAATACGCGCGTTTTCATAATGTTGCTGACCCCGTTAATCGGCTGGCGTTCGCGTTGGAACCGTTCGATATATTCCAAAATTTTCCCACGATCTTGCGTGCCGATCACAATGTCCACACCCGGAATTGCCATCACTTCCGCCGGGGATGTTTGAGCGTAACATCCTGTTACACAAACAACGGCGTCTGGATTTCTTCGAATCGCGCGGCGAATGACTTGCCGGCTTTTTTTATCGCCTGTGTTCGTCACTGTACATGTATTGATAACATATACATCCGCACGGCTGTCAAAATCCTTACGTTCGTAACCGGCTTTTTTAAACAACTGCCAAATTGCTTCTGTCTCATAATGGTTTACTTTACATCCAAGCGTATGAAATGCAACTGTTGGCATTCGTTTTCACCTCACTGTAGTTCAAATTGATACGAAGCAACTGCCAAAAGATAAAGCGGCGCCGTTTCTGTCCGTAAAATCCGCGGCCCAAGGCTACACGAAAAAAAGCCATGATGTTTAAATAGCTCAACTTCTTCATCGGAAAATCCTCCTTCCGGGCCAAACACGGCAAGAAGAGAATGTCCGCGCTTCATTTGCTGAAAAACGGCAGCGAGCGTTTGATGGTTTCCTTGCTTCGCTTCTTCCTCATAAGCAAAAACCCGGTAATCGACCGTCTTTGCAAATTCTATAAGTTCGTGTATCGTCATCGGCGCGTGCACATCAGGAATTTTTCCACGATGTGATTGTTCCGCCGCTTCTTTTGCAATCTTTTTCCAACGCTCCAGCTTTTTATTTGCTTTCTTTGCGTCCCATTTAACAATAGAGCGAGCCGCCACAAAAGGGATAAACGATGAAGCGCCAAGCTCCGTTCCTTTCTGAATAACAAACTCCAGTTTATCCCCTTTCGGCAGCCCGTGAGCAATATAAATTTGAATCGGCAGTTCTGTTTGTTCATCTATCCATTTTACTACACGAACGATCACATGCTCATTGGTAATTTGTTCAATTTTGCACAATACTGCCTTATTGCTAGGAAGAACACAGATCAATTCGCTTCCTTTTTCCATACGCATGACACGGACAATATGATGATAATCATCCCCTTGAATAATAAGACGGTCGTTTTTCACTTGGTCGTCCGAAACAAAATACCGTTGCAAAGCGACACCTTCTTTTCATGCTTTTCTTGCAATAAATGCAATCCAGTCTTCCATCACTAACGTTTCCTCAATAGCAAACCCTGCTTTCATTAACCCTTCTTTTACCTCTTGCTTTTTCGCCTGAATAATTCCCGAGGTGATAAAATATCCGTTCTTTTCAAGAAGACGATACGCATCATCGACAAAGCGCAATATAATTTCTGCTAAAATATTCGCAACAATTACGTTCGCTTGTTCCTCAATATGATCGAGTAAATTATTTTGAGAAACGGTAACAATATGCTGCACTTTATTTAATTTTACATTTAGTCTCGCGCTATCGACAGCAACCGGATCTAAATCAAGTGCACGGACGGATTTTGCTCCGAGCATCGCCGCAGCAATGCTTAAAATTCCCGAACCTGTGCCGACATCAATGACTGTATCACCAGGTTTCATATATTTTTCAAGCGCTTGGATACACATCACTGTCGTTGGATGTGTTCCTGTGCCAAACGCCATGCCTGGGTCCAGCTCAATAATTAGCTCATCGCTTGACACCGGTTCATATGTTTCCCATGTTGGAACGATCGTAAATTTCTCTGATATTTTGACAGGATTATAATATTTTTTCCAGGCGGTTGCCCATTCTTCCTCATTCACTTCGCTAATGGTGATTTTATTTTTTCCAATATCAATATCATACAATAATAAATTATTGATCGCCTGTTTAATCGCCTCAACTGTTTCACCAAGAAAGCTATTAACCGGTAAATATGCTTTAATAATTACTCCTTCTTCCGGATAATCGTCTGGATTTAATTCATAAACTTCGCCGAAAGAAGCATCTCGTTCCTTTATTAAATCATTAGGGTCTTCAATGACTACCCCGCCAGCACCTGCTTCGTGCAAAATATTCGAAATCGCCTCCACAGCCTCGTGCGTCGTATGGATACTAATTTCTGACCATTTCATAAAATTCATGATTCCCCTTTAAACGCTTTTTTTACCTTGTCAAAAAAGCGGCCGTATGGTCCTTGATGCATGCTTGAACCGCCTAATTGATCAAATTCGCGCAATAATTGCTTTTGTTTTTCTGTCAGTTTTGTCGGCGTCACAACGCGGACAATCACATGTTGGTCGCCATAGCCATAGCCGCGTACATTCGGCACCCCTTTCCCTTTTAAGCGGAATTTTGTTCCTGTTTGAGTGCCTGCTGGTATTTTCAGCTTCACTTTGCCATGAAGCGTCGGCACTTCGATTTCGTCACCGAGCGCAGCCTGAGCAAATGTAAGCGGTATTTCACAGTAAATATCATCGCCATCACGCTCAAAAAACTCATGTGGCTCCACATGGAAAACGATATATAAATCTCCCGGAGGTCCGCCGTTAATTCCCGGTTCTCCTTGGCCAGCGACCCGCAATTGTTGTCCATCATCAATTCCAGCTGGGATTTTGACATGGATTTTCTTCCGTTTTTTCACGCGGCCAGTCCCGCCGCATGTTGTGCATTTTTCTTTGATATATTGCCCTGTCCCGCCGCAATATGGGCATGTGCGGCGATTAACGATGCGGCCAAACGGTGTGGACTGCTCTGTGCTGATTTGACCTGTTCCATGACAATATGAACATGTTTCTTTTTTCGTTCCCGGTTTTGCTCCCGTGCCATGGCATGTGTCACACGTTTCTTCCCGTGGAATTTCAATATCCGTTTCTTTTCCGAATGCCGCCTCTTCAAATGTTAATGTCATCGTATATTGTAAATCGGCACCAGCTCTTGGCGCATTTGGATCGCGCCGGCGGCCGCCGCCAAAAAAGGTGCTGAAAATATCCTCGAAACCACCGAAGCCGCTGAAACCGCCAAAGTCAAAATCATCGCTGCGGAACCCGCCGAACCCTTGATTTGGATCCGCATGCCCAAACTGATCGTAATGCGCACGTTTTTGATCATCGCTTAATACTTCATACGCTTCTTTAATTTCTTTGAATTTTTCTGCCGCATCTGGTTCTTTGTTAATATCTGGATGATACTTTTTCGAAAGTTTTCGGTACGCTTTTTTAATCTCTTCTTTTGTCGCGTTTTTGCTCACTCCGAGAATTTCGTAATAATCTCGTTTCGCCATGATGATCATCCACTCCCGATTCACTCACATAAGGGTTATTTTACATTTATCTCTTTTTTATTGCAATAGATTTAACCGGCATCTCCTTATTAGCAAAAAAGTCAAAGCCAAGACAGGCCTGACTTTGACTTTTTTAGATTTATTATTTGTCGTCTTTTACTTCTTCAAATTCTGCATCGACAACATTTTCGTCTTTTTTCTCAGCGCCGCCGGCTCCTGCCTGCTGCTGAGCTTGTGCTTGTTTTGCCGCTTGTTCGTATAGCTTGATGGAAAGCTGCTGTACGATTTCTTGAAGCGCTTCTTTCTTTTTGCGAATGTCATCGATGTCGTTTTTCTCAAGCGCAGCTTTTAACGCGTCTTTTGCTTCTTGCGCTTTTTTCACTTCTGCTTCGTCTACTTTTCCTTCTACCTCTTTTAATGTTTTTTCGGTCGTGAATACTAATTGGTCGGCTTCGTTGCGAAGTTCGGCCGCTTCTTTACGTTTTCTGTCCGCTTCCGCGTTTTCTTCTGCTTCTTTAATCATTCGTTGAATCTCTTCTTCAGAAAGACCGGATGAAGATTTAATCGTAATGGATTGTTCTTTATTTGTGCCCAAATCTTTCGCGCGAACATGGACAATACCGTTGGCGTCGATGTCAAACGTTACTTCGATTTGCGGTACGCCGCGTGGTGCAGGTGGGATATCTGTTAATTGGAAACGGCCGAGCGTTTTGTTGTCAGCAGCCATCGGACGTTCGCCTTGCAGCACATGAATGTCAACCGTTGTTTGGTTATCGGCTGCCGTAGTGAAAATTTGTGATTTACTTGTTGGAATCGTTGTGTTGCGTTCAATTAATTTTGTAAATACGCCACCCATTGTTTCAATTCCAAGCGATAGCGGCGTTACGTCAAGAAGAACGACGTCTTTTACTTCACCGGCAATGACACCGCCTTGAATCGCCGCGCCGATCGCTACCACTTCGTCTGGGTTAACGCCTTTATGCGGCTCTTTTCCAAGCTCGCGTTTAATCGCTTCTTGTACCGCTGGAATGCGCGTCGAACCGCCGACAAGGATCACTTTATCGATATCCGAAGGCGTCAATCCCGCATCTTGCAACGCTTGACGTACCGGTCCCATTGTCCGTTCAACTAGATGGGCGGATAGCTCTTCAAATTTCGCTCTTGTTAATGTCGTTTCTAAGTGTAATGGCCCCGTTTCATTTGCGCTAATGAACGGCAATGAAATTTGCGTTTGCGTTACGCCGGAAAGTTCTTTTTTCGCTTTTTCCGCAGCATCTTTAAGGCGTTGCACCGCCATTTTGTCTTTAGATAAATCGATGCCGTGTTCTTGTTTGAATTGCTCTACTAAGTAATCGATGATGACTTGGTCAAAATCGTCGCCGCCAAGATGGTTGTCGCCGGCAGTCGCTTTTACTTCAAATACCCCGTCACCAAGTTCAAGGATCGATACGTCAAACGTACCGCCGCCTAAGTCGTAAACGAGGATCGTTTGATCTTCTTCTTTATCCAAACCGTACGCAAGCGCTGCTGCTGTCGGCTCGTTAATGATCCGTTCTACTTCCAATCCAGCGATGCGCCCTGCGTCTTTTGTCGCTTGGCGTTGCGCATCGTTAAAGTACGCCGGAACGGTAATTACCGCTTTTGTCACTGGTTCGCCTAAATAGTCTTCTGCATATGATTTTAAGTATTGTAGAATAATTGCCGAAATTTCTTGTGGTGTATATTTTTTCCCTTCAATTTCTACCTTATAATCCGTTCCCATATGGCGTTTAATCGAAATGATGGTGTTTGGGTTGGTAATTGCCTGACGTTTGGCGACTTCTCCGACTAAACGTTCGCCGTTTTTAAACGCCACAACAGAAGGAGTGGTTCGGTTTCCTTCTGGGTTTGGAATTACTTTTGGTTCGCCGCCTTCTAGCACAGCGACGCATGAGTTGGTTGTACCTAAGTCAATACCGATAATTTTACTCATAAACATCACCCTCCTACTACTTTATTGGCTTACCTTTACCATTGCTGGACGAATGACACGATCTTTCAGTTTATAACCTTTCTGAAATTCTTCCACAACCGTATTCGGCTCATAATTGCTGTCTTCTACTTGCATCACGGCTTGATGCAAATTCGGATCAAACGGTTTGCCAACCGCTTCGATCGCTTCTACTCCTTCTTTTTTCAGCGCATCCAACACGGAGCGATACACCATTTCCATTCCTTGCAGAATCGATTTTGCTTGTTCGTTATCAGCCTCTATCTTTAACGCACGCTCAAAGTTGTCCAAAGCAGGCAAAAGATCGCTAACCAAGCTTTGGGCGCGATATTTTTCAGCTGCTTCCATTTCTATTTTTGTACGACGGCGGAAATTTTCAAAATCGGCGTATAAACGAAGATAGCGGTTCTCCATTTCTTTTATTTTCGCTTCCAGTTCAGCAATTTTTGCGTTTGCCGCCGCCAATTCATCGTTTTGCTCTTCTTGTGCTTTTTCTTGCTCTTCTATTTCGATTTCCTCTTGATGTTCATTTACTTCATGTTGCTCTACTTTTTCCTCTTGCGGTTCCGTATTTAACGGTTCCTGTTCGTATGTAGCCTGTTCTTGTGCTGCTTTCTGTTCTTTTTCCATCGGTTTCACCTCCCTTTAAAGCGGCCTATTCTATGTATAAATAGTCACAAGGAAAGGATGGATTGTGCAAATCCATCCATTATCCAATATGACCATTGTTAATTGTTTTGATACCATTTTGTCAATGCGGTTGATAAGTCAGAAGCGACACGATTTAAAATGGTAATGACGCGTGAATATTCCATTCGTGTCGGTCCAAGGATGGCGATCGTCCCCAGCTGTTCATTGCCAATCGAATACGTAGCGGTAATGAGGCTGCAGTTTTCCATTCCGCTTAATTGATTTTCCCGGCCGATCGTTACTTGAATTCCTTTTCGATTATGTTTGCGCAACAACCGGTAAAAATCTTTTTCCTGCTCAATCATTTTCATTAGTGAACGGACTTTTTGAATATCGCTAAATTCAGGCTGGTTTAACATATTCGTTGTCCCGGCAAAGAACATTTTTTCTTCTTGCGGTATGTCAAGCGTATCTACAATGGTTTTCAACATGCTGTCATAGTTATGAATATGCGTTCGCAAAACGTCCGCCACTTCTTTATAAATTTTATCTTTCAAATCTATAAGCGGAACCCCGATTAACCGTTC
The DNA here is from genome assembly GCF_003688615.2 of Parageobacillus toebii NBRC 107807. Lineage (GTDB taxonomy): Bacteria > Bacillota > Bacilli > Bacillales > Anoxybacillaceae > Parageobacillus_B > Parageobacillus_B toebii. The sequence goes on from NZ_CP049703.1 coordinate 18,091, forward strand.
GTTTAAAATATTGACCATTTTTTCGAGGTCAGAAGGGTTTACAGAAGCAGGAACGGTAATCACATGGTTTTCCACATGTCCTGTATCTGTAACAATAATGGCTACAGCTGTTTGTTGATTGAGCGGAATAATTTGAATTCGTTTTAACTTATTCTCTTTCACAGCTGGCCCAAGGGCAATCGATGTATAATTCGTTAAATCAGATAAAATTTGCGCTGATTTTTGGACCACTTTCTCCAGTTCATAAATTCGCTCAGCAAAAATAGATTTGATTTTTTGAATATCTTCCTGTGTCAAACGTTGCGGGGACAACAAATGATCGACATAATAACGATAGCCTTTTTCCGACGGTACCCTGCCTGATGAAACATGCGTTTTTTCGATGTATCCAAGTTCTTCCAAATCAGCCATTTCGTTGCGGATTGTCGCCGAACTTAAAGCAATTTCATGTTTTTTCGATAACGTCCGCGAACCGACAGGCTGTCCCGAACGAATAAAATCATCGATAATGACTTGTAAAATAAGCAATTGGCGATCCGTTAACACGCTCATCACCTCTGTTAGCACTCAAACAGCCCGAGTGCTAAATCTATTATTACAGTATCAAATCCATATGCTAATGTCAATGTTTAGATTCCGCGATAAACGCTTGAAACACCTCGTTTCCTAGCAATTTCCCCCGATGAGTCAATCGAATATGTGTTTGTGTTTCTTCGAGCAGCCCTTTTTGTTTTTCCGCAGCGATCGCTCGGCCAAATACATCATGGACGCTCATCCCAAACTTTTCAAGAAAGCGCTGCTTAGATACTCCTTCCGTTTTCCTTAGCCCCAAAAACATTTCTTCTTCCATTTGTTCCGATACCGTTACATGGTGAACTTCCAAATACGGAAAGCCTGTTTCTTGAACTGTCTCAATATATTTATTGATCGGTTTGATATTCGCACGCCGAACGCCGCCTACGTAGCTGTGAGCGCCCGCACCAATTCCATAATATTCTTCATTGTTCCAATACGTTAAGTTATGGCGGCTTTCAAAGGAAGGACGCGCGTAATTACTAATTTCATATTGGTGGTACCCGTGTATTTCCATTTGCCGCATCGCTTCTTCATACATTTGCGCTTCTTCTTCCTCAGTTGGTAATGGCAGTTTTCCTTTTCTCATCAAATTGTAAAAAATGGTTTTCGGTTCAATGATGAGTGAATAAGCAGAAATATGTTGAATGTCAAGAGAAAAGGCGATCTCTAAATCCGCTTGGAACTGTGCTAACGTCTGTTGCGGCAGTCCGTACATTAAATCAATGCTAATATTTTCAAAACCAATTTCTTTTGCTAAGGCAATCGTTTTCATGACATCTTCATAACGATGAGTTCGTCCAATTGCTTTTAATAATGAATCATCAAACGTTTGAACACCGAAACTTAAGCGATTGACCCCTGCTTCTTTTAACAACTGTAGTTTTTCTTTGGAAAGCTCATTCGGATTTGCCTCAAACGTAAACTCTACTTCATGAATAGAAAAGCGGAAATGCTTATAAATGTTTTGCAGGAAAAAGTCGAGCTGCTTCATTTCTAAAACAGTCGGGGTTCCCCCGCCAACAAACAACGTATCAAGCCGATCCGTTGGAAATGCTTCCACCGTCCATTTCATTTCATTTTCCATTGCTTCTAAATATTCATCGACTGGCTGTCCATGAAAAAATACTTTATTAAAATCGCAGTAATAACATATTTGCGCACAAAACGGAATATGGAAATAAGCTGATTTTACCAAGATAAACATCCTTTCTTAAAAATAAACAAGGCTATCCCAAAAAAGCGAAGAGACAGCCTTGTATACGATCTTCCTTACTTTTTATTATCGTCGATTTTTAAGATCGCCATAAACGCTTCCTGTGGAACTTCCACCGAGCCGATTTGCTTCATTCGTTTCTTTCCTTCTTTTTGTTTCTCAAGAAGCTTTCGTTTCCGTGATACGTCTCCACCGTAACATTTCGCCAAGACGTTTTTGCGCAACGCTTTAATCGTGGAACGAGCGATAATTTTATTGCCGATTGCTGCTTGCACAGGCACTTCAAACTGTTGCCGAGGGATTACATCTTTCAATTTTTCTACAATCACTTTCCCACGTTCATAAGCAGAATCACGATGAACAATGAAAGAAAGTGCATCAATTTTTTCGCCGTTAAGAAGAATATCCATTTTCACGAGTTTCGACGGTTTATAACCAATCAGTTCATAGTCAAACGATGCGTATCCTTTTGTGCTTGATTTTAGTGTATCAAAGAAATCGTACACAATTTCCGACAATGGAATTTCATAAATTAATGTTACTCGTTTTTCATCTAAATATTGCATATCAACAAAGTTGCCGCGTTTTCCTTGGCATAGCTCCATCACTGGCCCGACATAATCGTTCGGCACCATAATGGTTGCTTTTACATACGGCTCCTCGACATGATCGATTTTTTGTGGATCCGGCATATTGGACGGATTGTCAACTTGGACTTCCGTACCATCCGTTAAATATACTTTATATACAACGCTTGGCGCTGTTGTGATTAAATCAATGTTAAATTCGCGTTCAATGCGCTCTTGAATAATTTCCATATGCAATAATCCTAAAAAGCCGCATCGGAAGCCGAACCCAAGCGCTTGCGATGTTTCCGGTTCAAAGTGCAAAGCAGCATCGTTCAATTGCAATTTTTCTAACGCTTCGCGCAAATCGTTATAACGTGCCGTATCAATCGGATACATGCCGCAAAATACCATCGGATTTAGCTTACGGTATCCTGGCAGCGGTTCTGCTGCCGGATTTTCCGCATCGGTAATCGTATCACCGACGCGCGTATCGCTCACATTTTTAATGGACGCAGTTAAAAAGCCGACATCGCCCACCGTTAATTCATCGACCAGCTTCGGTTTCGGTGTAAACACACCGACTTCTGCCACTTCAAATTCTTTGCCTGTCGACATCATTTTAATTTTTTGCCCAGGCTTTACTGTTCCATCCATCACGCGAATATATGCAACTACACCGCGATACGAATCGTACATCGAATCAAAAATAAGCGCTTTTAACGGCGCATCCGGATCACCCGACGGTGCTGGAATTTTCTCAACGATTTGTTCCAAAATCTCTTCGATGCCAATGCCGACCTTCGCGGAGGCAAGTACTGCTTCCGATGCGTCAAGCCCGATTACCTCTTCAATTTCTTGACGAACGCGTTCCGGTTCAGCGCTTGGCAAATCGATTTTATTAATGACCGGCAAAATTTCTAAATTATTATCAATCGCTAAATAGACGTTTGCCAGCGTCTGTGCCTCAATTCCTTGTGCTGCGTCGACGACAAGAATCGCCCCTTCGCAAGCGGCAAGGCTCCGCGACACCTCGTACGTAAAATCGACATGCCCAGGTGTATCGATTAAATGAAGAATATATTCTTCGCCATTTTTTGCTTTATACTTTAACTGAACGGCGTTCAGCTTAATCGTAATTCCGCGCTCCCGTTCCAATTCCATCGAATCTAGCGTTTGTTCTCTCATTTCCCGCTCCGAAAGCGCTCCGGTTTTTTCTAAAATGCGGTCTGCTAACGTCGATTTTCCATGATCTATATGAGCGATAATGGAAAAGTTGCGAATTCGATCGCGTCGTTTTAATCTCTCTTCCCGATTCATCATTTTCTCACTCCCACTATTTCCCGAAACTACACTAGCTTTGATTATAGCAACACAACAAGCAAGATTCAATGACATAGTTTTGCAAACTTTCATGATGATAAAGAAAAAACATTGGCGAAAATTTGTACTATTCCGCCAATGTTCTCACGCCATCTTTCTATTTATTTTTGATCACATAGAAACATGCCGATAACACGCTGTTTTCCTATCATTTTTCGAAAAAGGAAAGCACCTGTTCCATCAATGATCTTACCGCTCCGGCAAATTGTTTGCCAAGCTCGGAAAACAGATTGAATGTTTTCATATTTTCAATTTTTTCTTTCTTTTCTTGCAAATCTTCCGACATCACTTTGTTTCCTAATACGGATGCTTCTACTTCTCCGTTTTTGCCTTTTGAAATATGAAATACAGAAGGCAACGATGAATCATCATATCCTCTCATCTTTTGCAATCCTTCATTTGCCTGCTCCATGCCGAGCAACACTCCAAAAAAAAGAATCATCACCGCTAAAAAAAATTTAACCGTAAATTTAACCATACCACTCCGCTCCTTTACCGTTTTTCTGCCGGTGCGGGTGCTTGAACTTTTTGCGCTTGCCAATAATATTCGCTAAAAACATCGGCAACAGCAGATACAGACCGGAATAGCTCTTCAAACGTATTGTCGACTCCACCAAACTCAATTAAAATCGCATTTTCCGATAAATCTTGATTAAACTTTCCGTTCGTTTCCGCTCCTTTTTTTTCGATAATCCCGCGGCTCAGCCCAGGATATTTCTTTTGCAGCAAATGGTGGAGCTGTGTGGCAAGCTGCAAATTTTTTTCGTACTTCGCGTTTTCCCCTCCGATAATAAACGCAACGCGGGCATAATCCACTCCATTAATCGTAACGGTCGTATATTTCCGTCTTCGTGAATCACGGTGAATATCGATCAAATATTGCAAATCATGATTGCGGCTCATTGCTTCGACAACTGTTTTTCTAGACATATCGTACGCTTGGTAATATTTCATGCCTTTTTTCTGCAGCTCTCCTACAATATCAATGGTGCTTACTTCCGCTCCAATTCCTCGTTTTTCCATCTCTTCCGCTAGTTTTTCTCCCACTTTTGTGACGTTTACCGTACGATGGAACGCTAAATCAGGATCTGTAACTCCTTTTAAGGCAGGCAAGTACGATTCACGTGTATGTGTATGATAAATATATACAACTTTTTTTCCTCCTGTCGTTTGGGACGGTGGAGGAATTTGTTTTTCATTATTCTTTTTGTCTGCTTCTTCCAAGTTCTCTAAAGAAGCTTGCCGTTCTGCTAGCATTACCTCCAGCGGCGGAGCAGATTCGTACGGCATGTTTGTATAATCCGTCCCTTCCCCTGCTACGATAATTTTGCTGTCATACAGCGCAAATCCCGGGAGCTCGCCGCCAAGCAAACTGCGCGGGTCGTCGGGGTTGATGCTTGTGGCCATGCGAAACAATAATGCTGAATAATTCGGCTTTTGCCGCTCCTTTGGCAACAGTTGCGAAAAATAATGATTTTCAAAACTAAATAAATGAATAAACGTTTCTTGTGAAAAATGGTTCGTCATATTGTTGACAGAGGAAGAAGAAATGCGGTATTCCGGTTTTAATGACGTAATCGCTCCTACTAGCATAAACATCATCATACATCCTAATACCGCTAAAATAATCACTTTTTTTAGACTCGCACCTTGTACCGTAACCATCATTTGCGGAGAACGCCACTTTTTCATGTTCTCACCCTTTCCCAGCTTGTCTACTAATTTAACGTATGGGCAAGCCGGGAAAGATAGAACTTCTTTTTTCTCTATTTTATTTCATTAATGTGTATAAGAACCGGTATTATCTTGATCAATTTGTTCATGCAATGCAGCATTTAATCCGCTCGCTAATAAATTTGCCATATCTTCAATAAACATATCGACTTCTTTCGGAGTAACCATTAAATTATGACCGAGTGGAGAAAGCACTTCATAAATGAGTCTGCGTTTTTCTTCTTCCTCTAATGTGCCGATTATGCCAAGAAATGTCGAACGTTGCTCCGTTGATGGCATATCTTCCTCTGTAAGCCTCTTTTTCTTGCCAAACGTCCATCCCGCTGGAGCGAGAGCACTAGACGGCCGCTTCCCTTCACGCATTTCCCTTCCAAAATGTTTTAAAATAAAATCGATCGTATCACTTGTAATCGATACAGCATCGACAACCGTTGGAACACCGATAGAAATAACAGGAATACCTAACGTTTCTTTACTTAATTCTTTTCGTTTATTCCCTACACCTGAACCTGGATGAATTCCCGTATCAGAAATTTGAATCGTTGCGTTGACCCGTTCAATCGATCGTGCCGCTAACGCATCAATGACGATCACAAAATCTGGTTTTGTTTTTTCCACAATTCCGTGAATAATATCGCTTGTTTCAATCCCTGTCGTCCCCATCACACCTGGAGCAATCGCGCTTACTGGACGAAATCCTTCTTCTACGCTCTCCGGCTGAAGATGAAATAAATGTCTTGTAATAAGTAGATTTTCCACCGTTAGCGGACCTAACGCATCCGGTGTCACATTTGAATTACCTAATCCTACAACAAGGCAGCTTGATTCTTTTCTAATGTCCAATTTTCGTAAAAATGCGTTGAACTCTTTTGCAAATATATCTTGTACTTTCTGTTGCAACTCCGTATTATGTTCACGAATTCCTTGTGCTTCAATGGTTAAATAATTTCCCGGTTTTTTACCAATCGATTTTGCTCCTTCTTCCGTTACTTCTACATGCGACAATTTAATCCCGTCTATTTCGCGATCGTGAATAATGACTCCTTCAATAGGGGAAGCGCTTTCCCTTTTTTGTTGGAGACGCTCTTCCACAGCTATTTCATGAGCTTCGATCGCTAAATCGGTTCGTACCGAATACATGCTTAAATCGATTGAGCGGTTCATATCGTTCCTCCTAAAACGTATCATTTTTCCTTTATTTTCACCGCTTTTTGCATTTTCCATTCGTTTTGCGCAAACATTTTCGCAATCAGTAAAGTATTTTTGCTTGAATACTCTTGCATAATTTAACCTCGTTTGATAGAATAACACTTGTTCTTACATGTCCTAATAACGGAAATGATCAACCAAGGACAGAGATGGCAAGATGACGGAGGTGAGAGAACGTGGCAAACATTAAATCTGCAATTAAACGTGCAAAAACAAGTGAAAAACGTCGCGCTCATAACGCTTCAATGAGATCTGCAATGCGTACGGCGATCAAAAAATTTGAAGCGTTTGTTGAATTAAAAGATGTGGAAAAAGCTCAAGAAGCATTCATCATTGCTTCCAAAAAATTAGACAAAGCAGTAACAAAAGGTCTTATTCATAAAAACACAGCAAGTCGCAAAAAATCCCGCTTAGCGAAAAAACTGAACAGCATTATTGCATCTTAAGAAAAACGACCTGGCAGCAGGTCGTTTTTCTTATTCTGATAAAATTGTCTCATTGGATATTGTTTGTGATCCCTTCATTCCATCTCATCAACAATAGCTCCATAACAAGCTGCCTGTCCATTGTTCCGCTCTTCATTTTATAGTCAGCCTCAGCAATTTGCCTCATCACTGTCGTAAGCTCTTCTTCCGAAAACAGTGCCGCTTGTCCCATGGCAAGTTTAATCCGAAACGGATGCACATTTAAGATGGAAGCAATTTGTTGCTGCCCATATCCTTTTGCCGCAAGCCATTTTACTTGATATAAAAGACGAAATTGGCCGGCAAGAAGCGACAAAATTTTCAGCGGCTCTTCATTATTCTCCAGCAAGTCATAAAATACTTGCAGTGCATCATCGATTTGCCGTTTCGTCACTTTCTCCACTAATACAAACACATTTTGCTCCAACGTACGCGATACAAGCTTTTCGACGGTCTCTTGCTGAATCATTCCGCCTGGCCCAACGAACAAAATGAGCTTGTCCAATTCGTTCGCAAGTGTCATTAAATTCGTTCCTGCCAGCTTTAACAAAGTGTCAATCGCATGTTCTTCCACCATTACACCACTTTGTCCTGCTCTTTCTACAATCCATTCGCGCAGCTCTTTTTCGGCAAGCGGAGATGCGACAAAAACTTCCGCATGTTCCTTCATTAGCTTTGTTATTTTTTTGCGTTCATCTAGTTTTTCATACGGTCCAACGAAGACGACAATCGAAAAAGGGGAAGGGGACATTATGTACGATTCTAATTTTTTTAAGTCATGCTCCACTTCTTTTTCTTTCTCCGCTGTAAAAAAATAAGGATTTTTAATAAGAATCACTCGTTTTTCCCCTAAAAACGGAAATGTTTCCGCATCTTCTAGCGCAGTTTGCACAGGAGTATCTTCGCAATCGTACACAGATACATTAAATTCCCGCTCTTCTTCCGTTAATACCGTACGAACGAGAAGTTCATACGTTTCCGTTAATAAAAATGATTCGGTTCCATATAATAAATAAAGGGAAGACAAACGTCGTTTTTTAATTTTTCCCCAAAAGTCCACCACCATATTTCTCTTCTCCATTCTGTCTGCAGTCTTTCTATGTTGAAAAGATACAACGTTTTTCTTATTTTTACAAGGGAATCGGTTAGCGGGAAAACCGATTCCCCTTTATATAAACGTTGACAAATAAGTCCTAGGACCTTATTTGTCAACGGGTTATCTTTATCTTTTCCCGGTCGCAAAAAAGTATTTGTGTTAACTGTTGTCAATGAAGGAAATGAATAAGGAGGATATAGATTTTTTTTTCTTTTTCGTCTATACTAAAAATGATTGCACGAGGAGGGGTAAACGATGAACGTATTTGAAAAAGATGTACAAAGCAAACGAAATGATGCTGTTGACTCTGCCGTTGGTTTTATCGTTTCATTCGGTTTTTTTTGCAACAATGTTTATTATCGCAACATTGATTAAATTTTTCGGTTCGTGAAGAGATTGCTTACATAAGCAGTCTCTTTTCTTTATTAGTTATGCTATGGCAGCATGACGGAAAAGGTTCCACGATTTTTCGAATAAATATAGCGAATCGCGCCATGCTGGTCTGTCCGCAAAATAATGACATTCCTTTTCCGGAGCCGTTCGATAACATATGGGGAAGGATGATGGTAACGATTATGTTTGCCGACGGAAATAAGCGCAATCTTCGGCTGTACTTTTTCTAAAAATAACTCTGTTGTAGACGTATCGCTCCCATGATGGGACACTTTTAACACATCGGCTTCTAAGCGCGGAAAAGCGCTGATTAACTCCCTTTCCCCCGTTTCCTCTAAATCGCCCGTAAATAACCAGGATAATCCACCGAGCTTTGTATACAATACAATCGAATGATTATTATCATCACGATGCGTTTTCCATGGATGAAGTACATAAAATGAAATTCCATCCTCTATCCATCTGTCACCCCTTGATATTTTCACCACTTCTATATTTTGTCGTTCAGCAAGTTGAACAAGTTTTTCTTGTATCGAATTTTTTGTTTCTCCTTTGCCAATGACCATTTGCTTTACAGAAAAATGCCGAATGATTTCTTCTGCCGCTCCAATATGGTCCAAATCTCCATGTGTCGCAATAAGTTTATCGATATATCTCACTCCGTTTGATTTTAAAAATGGAACGACAACGTCTTTTCCTACATCCCACTTCCGCTTTCGTTCCTGCCATGGCTGTCTTTGGTGTGGAAGTGTTCCTCCTGTGTCAATAAGATATACTCCTTTTCGATACGGCAATTCAATGTATATACAATCCCCTTGCCCGACATCGAGTAAAATGACCTCACCGTAACGATCCATATATGGGCTCCATGCATGAAGCGTAATAACGAAGGCGACCCATCCTATACTAAAGTAACGCCGCTTCTCCATTTGTACAAATGCAGCAAAAATCGCGGCCGCATAACAGATAAGAAAAAAGAAAGAAGGCCGGCCAAGAACGAGTGACAACGAATGGTTAGATGAGAAAAATGCAACAACATCGCTAGAGATTACGATAATTTTTTGCAACAGCCAAATAAAAGGAAAAGAAAGAAGCGAATGTATATAATGCGTGCCTACAGCTGCAAACGAAAGCGGCATAATGGCGAAGGAATAAAGCGGCACAAAAATAATATTTAGGGGAATGCTCCATAACGAAACTTCGAAAAAATAGTATAAAAGAAACGGAAGGGCGCTCAACTGAGCAATAAAAGCCGTAAAAAAGAGGCGCCAAAAGACAGAATCATGCGACAATATCATTTGGGAAGATAAAATAAGAGCAAATGTTACAATAAACGATAACTGAAATCCGACATCCCATAACATATACGGATCGAAAAGCAGCATCATGACTAGCGTTATACTTAATGCATCGAGCGGCGATAACTTCGATTTCCAGTAATCAGAAACTAAAAAGATCATTGCTGTAAAGGAGGCGCGAATAACAGAAGGAGAAGCACCTGTTAGCACAATATAAATGGGAAGGAAAATCAATAGGATTATCGTTGCCGTTTCCTTGGTGATAAAGCGAATCAATATGGAAAACATGGCTCCGACTAATAACGTGACATGCAACCCGGAAATGGCTAATAAATGGATTAATCCGAGTTTTTGGTATCCTTCCAAAAGCGTCTCGTCTAATTGCCCTCGTTCTCCGTATAAAAGCGCTTGGACAATTCCAACCGTTTCCGATGGAAAATGTGTTTCTACCGTGTGCAGCCCTTTTTCACGAAGCGAAAGAAGCCATTCATATAACGTTGGGGATGTGTTGTGGCAGTCTTGCAAGGAGATTGATTGGGGTTTGAGAATCCAATGAATATGATGAAATCGTAAATAACGACGATAATCGAAAGCATTAGGATTTCGCGGTAGCGCCGGACGTTCAAGCCTTCCCTTCACCGTGCATACTGCTTTAGGAGTTAAAGAAGAAAGCTCTTGTTTTTCCTGTGCCGATTTTATGTAGTAAATAAGCTGAAGCTTTTCTTTTCCCACTTTGACAATCGATTTTAGTTGATCCCCATCCACCGAAATGGGAGCAATAAAACGAATAGTAAATAACGTCATGTTGCCAGACAGTTTCGTCTTATTATGATGGTCGATATAAACGAAATACATATAAAAAAGGCAAATCGTTATGATAGAAAAAAGAAAGAGGCGCCTTTTTCGCGTGAAAAGAAATATAGCATACAGCACGATAAACACCAAAGAAATGTTTGGCCTCCCGCACCCAGCGATGATCCCAAAAACAGCAGCAAGCGCTATATAAACAATATTCCCCCGCATGGTTTGCGCCCCTTTCCGTAGGCGTGATTTATTATTTTTGCAGAAGTGACAATATTTCTTTATTAAATGGTACGTGTTCTACCCGGACTTTCGCTTGTTCAAAAAGTTCAAGCGCATACGGATGATTTTTGTAATCTTGCGCATAATATACAGCGCGAATTCCGCTTTGAATAATCGCTTTACAGCAATGTAGACAAGGAAAATGAGTTACGTACATTTCTGCTCCTTCTGTCGGTACGCCAAATTTCGCACATTGAATAATCGCATTCATTTCCGCATGGATGGTGCGAACACAATGCCCGTCAATAACATAACATCCCTCATCAATGCAATGAGCGCCGCCGGCAATGGAACCGTTATATCCCCCGGCAATAATTCGTTTATCTCGGACAATGGTGGCGCCAACCGCCAATCGTGTACAAGTGCTGCGCAATGCCAACAAATGGCTTTGTGCCATAAAATATTGATCCCATGTAATCCGTTCCATACTTCCTCCCCCGCTTGTCCATCGCAAATTGATTTTTCCTTCAGAAAGTGCACATATTTTTAGTGTAATGGGCGAGTCAGCAAAGCGTCAACGACATTATGGCACAACAATGTGTTCTTTTATTTTTTCCAACGTCTTTTCTCCAATGCCTGTAACATTTAATAAATCTTCTGCTTTTTGAAACGGTCCATGCTCTTCGCGATAGGCAATAATGGCTGCCGCTTTAGTCGGTCCAATTCCCGGAAGTTGCAATATTTCTTCCTCCGACGCTGTATTAATATAAATTTTCTTGGAATCATTAGAGGAAACAACAGAAGAATCTATGGAAGGAATGTTCGTCTCCCCGCGTTCCGGTACATAAATCATCATTTCATCATGTACTTTTGCCGCCAAATTGACCTTTGTTTGATCCGCTTCTTTTGTAAATCCGCCAGCCATTGCTACCACATCATTGACACGCGCCGTATCCTTTATTTCGTATACTCCCGGTTGGGCAACTGCTCCCTTTATATCGACAATAATTGTTTTGGATTGCACTTTCTCTTCCTTTTTCTCCGATACTTCCATCATCATTTGTTCCGAAGCTAGTATAGAACCTTGTTCCTTTTCGATCATTTCATTGTTTCTAAATAAAATGACCACCGCAACGATGAACACTGCCAAGAGCAGAATATACCATCGTTTGTCATACTTTTTTATTGCTTCCCACATGTCCATCATCCTTTCAAATTAGTCATAAAATAAAGAAAACGCTCATACATATCGTTGAAAAGACTATACGTACTGCAATCAGGGAGGGGGGAGTGAAGCATGGAAATCGGAATGATTGGGACAGGAAATATGGGAAGGATTTTAATTGAAGCGTTTCTTGAATCTGGTTCCGTCAAAGAAGACCAGCTTATTATCACGAATCGTACGTTAGAAAAAGCGCTCGACATCCAGCGCCGCTATCCGGGCGTATACGTTGCTGCCAGCGCGGAAGAAGTGGTACAGAAGGCAACGATTGTGTTTTTATGTGTAAAACCGTTAGATATTCACCCCCTTTTGCAACAATTGTCTTCCTTTTGGACAAAGGAACATTGTCTTGTATCGATTACAAGCCCGATTAGTGTACAACAACTTGAAGCTGCCGTCCCTTGCCACGTAGTGCGCGTTATTCCAAGCATTACAAACCGGGCGTTTGCTGGAAGCACGCTAATCACGGTTGGACAGCGCTGTTCTTCACACTATCAAAACTATATAGAAACGCTATTTCGTCAAATTTCTGCTCCTTGCTATATTAATGATGAAATTACGCGAATCGCTTCTGATATCGCTAGTTGTGGTCCCGCTTTTTTTAGCTATTTGCTTCAACGATTTATTGAGGCAGCCGTCGCAAAAACATCGATTACAAAAGAACAAGCAACAGAATTGACAAGCAATATGATTATTGGATTAGGGGAATTATTGAAAAAGAATCTTTATACACTTCCAACACTGCGAGAAAAAGTTTGCGTGAAAGGCGGTATTACTGGAGAAGGAATTGCGGTGCTTGAAAAGGAAATCGAAGGGGTATTTGAACGCGTATTTGATAAAACACATGAAAAATTTAAAGATGACATCGAAAAAATAAAAAAGCAATTCGGTAGTTAATTATTCGTTAAAAAAAGAAAAAATCCTGCTTAGCAACAAAAAATGTTTTATTCCGTACCGAAGTCAAAATCAATCAATAGCTTTTCTGCCGAAGCCAGCGTGTAATCGCTTTAACGGGCTTTGGCAGAAAAGCATAAAGCTTTAAAAAGAGGGAAGCGCCGCTGTTTTTCATTTTTTCGCAACAAAGAAAACACGTTCCGACGTTTCGCTTGGCGCTTCATCTGTAAAATCCGCGGTTATTTCCAGCACTGTAAATCCCGCTTCCGTCAGCCATTGTTTATACTGATCAATCTCATAGGTGCACTGTCGATGCAGTTCATCATGCCGTTCATATTTTCCATCATCGCCACGGACGAAAAACGTTAATTCATGCTCAACGCTATGCGGCAACGAAAGCGGATAGCAAGACCAAATATAACTGATTTCCTCGTCATTGCTTGTAAATATCGCATCTTGAAAAATATGATCCATTTTATACGTCGAATGAACGTCAAATAACAATAAACCGTCTTCTTTTAACAGTTCATAAATGCGGGAAAAAGTTTGCCGAACTTCACTTTCTTCTAATAAATAGTTGAGTGAATCGCAAAAAATAGTGACACAATCAAACGACGAAAATCCTTCTAATTCCGTCATATTTTGTTGAAAAAATTCAATGGTAACCTGTTGCGCTTCCGCTTTCGCTTGTGCAATAGCGAGCATATTTTCAGACAAATCGACACCTGTGACCAAAAATCCTTCTTTCGCCAATCGAACAGCTAATTCTCCTGTGCCACATCCGACATCAAGAATGCGTTTTGCACCTTGACGTCCATACTGCTTTAGCTTTTTTTGCACAAACGACTGCCATGCATCATACGGCGCTTCATTCATTAATTTATCATACCAATAAGCAAATGACTCATACGTCATTGCTGCAACACGCTCTCCACATCTTCCAACGGCGCATCTCCCCATAAACGTTCTAAATTGTAATAATTGCGTTCCTCTTTATCAAAAATATGGGCGACGATATCGCCTAAATCGACTAAAACCCATTTTGCCTCATGAAACCCTTCTACCCGTTTCACCGGAATATGGTGTTCCTCTGCTTTCTCTTTTATTTCCCGCGCAATCGCTTGTACTTGTTTCTCCGAATTTCCATGACAAATCACAAAATAATCAGCGACAAGAGAAATTCCTTTCATATTTAGGACAACGATATTTTCCGCTTTTTTGTCATCGGCTGCTCGAACAACCAATTGCAATATTTCCTGTTCTGTCATTCTTCACATTCCCCCTTTATTTCCATCATCAACGAATTATATGTGTGAATCGTGTCTGGATAAATGAGCTGATTTTTTTTCAACAAAAATTGAATGGTGTTTTGTAACGATTTTACTAACGCCTTGTTCAGATCTTGTTTGGCCAGATCACGAACTTCATCTACTCCTGGGAATATCCGTCCAGGTTCAATATAATCGGCAAGGTAAATAATTTTTTCCAATAATGTCATATTTGCTCGTCCTGATGTATGATAACGAATCGCGTTTAATATATCTTCATCTTCGATTCCAACTTCCGTCCTTACTAAGTAAGCACCGACTGGAGCATGCCAAAGTTCCGAGTTGTAAGAAAGCAAGTCTTTTGGCATATTTTGCTCTAAAATGATTTGTTTCATTTCTTCTTTCGGACGGAACTTCGCATAGTCATGAAAAATAGCCGCCAATTCCGCTTTTTTCACATCCGCTCCATACTGCTCCGCAAGCTCGATTGCCGTTTCCATAACGCCAATTGTATGTTGATAGCGATGTTCTGTCAATTGTTTTTTAACAAGAGTTAACGCTTTTTCTCGCTCCATATAGCTTTCTCTCCTCAATATAAAGTCTTACACATTCCGGCACTAAATATCGGATTGTTTGTCCTTTTCTTACCCGATCACGAATCATCGAAGAAGATACCGCAAATTGCGGCACTTCTACTTCCATAATCGGATAAGATGTTTCAGTGGAAAACCCAGGCCGCTTTACACCCACAAATGTTACTAGCTGGATCAGTTCAGCAATTTTATACCAGTGTGGCAAATATTCCACCATATCTGCACCGATAATAAAATAAAACTCATGATCTGGGTGCATAGAAAGCAGTTGACGAATTGTATCATACGTATACGACGGTCCTTCTCTTTCCAGTTCAATCGTTTCGATATGAAAGCGCGGATGATCAGCAATCGCTAATTCAAGCATGCGCAAGCGATCTTCACTTTTTGTCACTTGTTCATGTTGTTTATGTGGAGGGATGCGGTTCGGCATAAACCAAATTTCTGACAACTGAAGAGCATGCAGCACTTCATTCGCCATTAATAAATGCCCGTAATGCGGTGGATCAAATGTCCCTCCAAAAATCCCGATTTTTCTCATATTTTCTTCCCTCCGCCATGCATATGCGCAACTTTGCCGTTTAGCGCGGTAACACAATTTGCTTATTTTCTTTTGACTCCTTATACAATACAATGGTATTCCCAATTACTTGTACAAGTTCCGCGCCCGCTCCTTGTGCAAGTTGCTCGGCGACAACATGGCGATCTTCCTCACAATTTTGCAGCACGCTCACTTTAATAAGCTCACGCGCTTCGAGCGCATCGATAATTTGCTTAATCATATTTTCATTAACTCCGCCTTTTCCAACTTGAAAAATTGGTTTCAAATGATGGGCTTTCGCCCGCAAAAAACGTTTTTGTTTTCCTGTTAACATATGTTATGTTACCCCCTAAGCTGTTCGATCACTATTTTTTTCATACGTTGGACATCCGGGAATATTCCTGTCCATTTTTCAAATGCTAACGCCCCTTGATATACAAACATCCCGACTCCATTTTGGATAATTCCATTTCTTTTTCGTGCTTCCTTCAACCATTTTGTCTCTAATGGATTGTAAATAATATCAGAAACGATCGTTCCTTCTTTCATATTTGCAAGAGAAAGCGGCATTTCTTCCATATTAGGGTACATTCCAACAGACGTCGTATTAATGAGAATATCATATTCTCCTAAACGCTCTTCCGCTTCATTTAACGAGTATACAACTGATGAAACAGAAGCATTACATTCATCAATAAGCTGTTTTGCTTTGGATACCGTTCGATTGCAAATATCGATTTGTTTTGCACCGCGATCGGCAAGAGAAACATAAATGCCTCTTGCTGCTCCACCAGCTCCAATAAGCAAAATGCGCCTTTCTTTTATATCGACGTTTATTTCTTCCTCTAGCGCCCGAACATATCCAGGACCATCTGTATTATAGCCGATCAATCGTCCATTTCTATTCACGATCGTATTGACCGCACCGATGCGGCGCGCTGTTGGATCCACCTCATCGAGCAATGGCATCACCGCTGTTTTATGAGGAATCGTTACATTTACCCCCGAAATGCCAAGGGCCCTTACCCCGGCAATAGCATCCTTCAAGCGTTCCGGCTCTACATGAAATGCATGGTAGTGTGCGGCAATGTTCATGTTTTGAAATGCATCATTATGCATAATTGGCGATAGGGAATGGTGAACAGGACAACCAAATAACGCATATAATTTTTCCATTTTCTCTTCTCCCCTATTTTACTTACAAAAGAATTAAATCAATGATTTCCTTATTAAGATGTCGACTCCCTTTGGTGCATACGCAACCACTTGCGCTCCTGGTTCGTTGCATGTCACCCAACCAAGTCCGGAAAATACAATGTCTGTCTTTCTTTCTTTTATGGTGAATGTATGCGCCTCTAATGGCGGGAATTGGTCGATATAATGTTTGCGCGGAGGAGAAAGAAGTTCACCTAATTGATTGGCATATAACGCATCCGCTTTTTCTAACTTCGTCCGATGAATGAGCAGCTCATTGGAGAAATAACATACAAAAGACCGTCTTCCCCCTTTTATATAATCAAGCCGGGCGAGCCCCCCGAAAAATAACGTTTGTTGTTCATTCAGCTGATACACTTTCGGATGGATTTCTCGCTTTGGAGTGATGATTTTTAAATCTTTTTTGTCCACAAAGTGCGCCATTTGATGGTGATTAATAATTCCCGGCGTATCATAAATCGCCGCTCCATCATCTAATGGAATTTCGATCATATCCAACGTCGTTCCCGGAAAATAGGATGTTGTAATTACATTTCCTTTCCCCGTTGCCTCTTGAATAATACGATTAATAAACGTTGATTTTCCAACATTCGTACAGCCAACCACATAAACGTCTTTCCCAAACCGATATTTTTCAATCGCCTCCATTACTTTCGCCATTCCGATTCCTTTGACAGCGCTCACTAAACATATGTCAATTGGCTTCAAGCCGAGATCGCTTGCCGATTGTTTCATCCAATGAATAAGCTTTGGATATTTCACCGATTTTGGAAGCAAGTCCACTTTATTGCCAACGAGCAAAATCGGGTTGTTCGCAACAAACCGATGCAATCCTGGAAGCCAGCTTCCATTGAAATCAAAAATATCAACAATTTTTACGACAAGTGCTTCCGACTGTCCGATGCGGTGTAAAATTTTTGAAAAGTCATCATCTGTCAGTGCTACATCTTGCACTTCGTTATAGTGCTTTAAGCGAAAGCAGCGTTGACAAATGACTTCTTCTTTTTCTTTTTCTAAAACGCTTTTTGGTGCATACCCAGGTTTTGTCTCATCTTCCGATTGAATTAGCGCTCCACAGCCAATGCAGCGAATTTGTTGTTCCACCATCATTCCTCCCAATAAATCATGCCTTTTTTACGCATCATATTTAAAATTATCCGTTCTATCTTTCGGTTCAATCGAGTCCAAAGCCCATCTGTCTGCGCAACCGGTACAACTAAAATGGTATTTAATCCTAACCGGTTTCCTCCAAACACATCGGTTAGCAATTGATCACCGATGACAACAACTTCATCTTTCCTCAATTGCATCATCGATAACGCTTTTTGGAAAGCGCTTGTCAGCGGCTTCCGTGCTTCGAAAATAAACGGAATGCCAAGCGGTTCCGCGAAAGATTGCACCCGCTTTTTATTATTATTCGATACGATGATCACCTTAATGCCCTCTTGCTTCATATTCTCAAACCACTCCATTAGCTCCGGAGTGGCGCTTGGACGATCCCACTCGACAAGCGTATTATCTAAATCTGTAATGATTCCTTTAATTCCTTTTTCTTTTAACTCACTAGGAGTAATATCCAGTACACGTTTGACAAACTGGCTTGGCAAAAAATAATGAAGCATGTCCATCACCTTACCTTTTTAGGCACTGACTTTCGGCTTTTCTGCCTTTAACCATCATACCTAATTTTCACTAGTCTTTCAAAACAAACTTTGACAAATATATACAATCACAAAAATTTTTTCGACAAAGTTCGTTATCCCCAAAATTGTGGATAAGTTTTGTCCACATCATTCACAAGCATAAAATCAGATCCCGACAACCTTATAAACATGTTTTCCACATGTTATCCACTTGTTGTTGTGGATAACAGAACGGTTGTTCTACATCGGAAATCATGGTACAGTTAAAGTAACTTACCATTATATGTATTGACTGCAAATCATATTCCATTGCTGAAGGAGGTTTTCAGCATGAAATATCTATCCGACGAGCTATTAATCGAATCATATTATAAAGCAAAAGAATTAAAATTAAGCCCGGAGTTTATTGAATTAATTGAAAGAGAAATTCGCCACCGTTCGTTAGAACATAAAATTAAGCTTTCATCATAATAGCCTCCAGGGCTTTTTTTTATTTTAAATAGCCAATCCGTTCCCCTACTTTCACTCCCATTGGCACCACAATTCGTTCATCAAGCTCAACACTGTCTTTTTCAAACAATAAAACGACGGTAGATCCAAAAGAAAAATAGGCAATTTCTTGCCCTTTCGTAAGATGCTTGCTCACATGGGTAAGCTCAATGCTGTTGACAAACATCGCACCTATTTTTACAATCGCGATATGTTTTCCGTTTGCAGCTACTTCTGTAATCATGCGATAGTTTTTCGATAACGGTCGCTTTCCATATTTTAAGCCAAGGCGGTTGACAGGGTACGATTTTTTTCCAAGAGCCCATTGTTTTTGCACAACTCCAGATATTGGGCTATGGATGCGATGATAATGGCTTGGGCTTAAATACAAAATAATGAATAATCCGTTTAAATATTTTTTTGCCGCTTCGCCGCTTCCAAGCATTTCTGCAATCGAATATGTCTTGCCCTTAACGACGATTTCGCTATTTTCACGGATCACACCGATATCTTCAATAATCGCATCAACAGGGCTAATAACACTGTTTTTCGTTTGATCAATCGGTCTTGTCCCCGCTTTTAGCTTGCGAATAAATAGTTGCTGCAACGTTTCATAATTTTTTAAGTTTTTTTCCATTTCTTCCTGATTAATATCATAAATTTTTGCATACGATGGAATAAGTAATGCACTTAAGCGGGACTTCGTAAAAATTGCGATCATTTTTGATGAAAGTGAATGATTCGTCAATTCAATCATAAGACGATACAACCATTTTAACAAATATATTCCCTCCAATTTATGGCGGTCATGTTTTTTACTACTTTTCATATTATAAATAAAATGAGTATAATTGTAGTAGACTTTGTTTGCCGCGTTTTAGAGCGAAAAGGAGTGAGGAGAATGTTTTTATTGGATTATTTAGATTACACATTAAAAAAGCTAAAAGCAAATATGGCAAATATTTTAACGATGACCAATTTATCACTAGGTGGTTTTTCCGTCTTAACGACGTTAAAAGGGCAGCTTAATGTCAGTCTGCTTCTCGTTTTTTTAGCAGCCTTAGTCGACCGCTTTGATGGGGCTGTTGCCCGCAAATTAAATATTGAATCAGAACTCGGAAAACAATTGGACTCCATGAGTGATATTATATCATTTGGAGTAGCTCCTGCGTTGTTAATTTATCAAAGCCTGCTGCATGAATTTGGCGCGCCTGGTGCGTTTTTTACGATTTTATACATCGGCTGCGGCGCCTTTCGTCTTGCTCGTTTTAACATTACAGAAAACAGCGGCTATTTTTCGGGACTTCCAATTACAGCTGCGGGAGTACTGCTAACATTAAGCTATTTAACGATTCATTATTTTCCTCCGCAATTTTTCATTTTCCTTATGATTACATTGTCGTTTTTAATGGTTGGAACATTTAAATTGAAAAAAATATAAAACAAACATAGGAAGACTGTCCTTTCCAAAATGAAGTCATAATGGATTGGGCAGCCTTTTTTATTTTCTATTCACACCATTTTCTCTTTTCAATCCTTATTATTAATTATATGATAAATGTGAATTCATTATAAAGTACAAATAACATATGAATATGGTGTTTTAAGAAATAACGGGGGGATTTCATTTGGACAAAACATCCATTATCGGCATTCTTCTTGGTATTATCGCTGTAGGTGTTGGAATGTACTTTAAAGGTGTCAATCCAAGCGTATTAATTAACCCTGCAGCGATTTTAATTATTATCGTTGGAACTATCGCTTCTGTTACCATCGCTTTTCCAACTCGCGAAATTAAAAAAGTGCCAAAACTGTTCGGCGTGCTTTTTAAAGAACAAAACATCCCAACCATCGAAGAATTAATTCCATTGTTCGTCGATTGGGCGAACGTGGCTCGACGGGAAGGATTGCTCGCACTGGAAGCAAAATTAGACGAAATTGATGATCCATTTTTACGAAATGGTTTGAGCATGGCAATTGATGGGCAGACACAAGATTTTATTCGCGATGTAATGACAGAGGAAATTGAAGCGATGGAAGAACGGCATGAAGCGAATGCAGCCATTTTTTCGCAAGCAGGTACATACGCGCCAACACTTGGGGTGCTAGGAGCGGTCATCGGGCTAATTTCGGCATTAGGCAATATCGATAACATTAGCGAGCTCGGCAAAGCAATTAGCGCGGCATTCGTCGCAACACTGCTGGGAATTTTCACTGGGTACGTGTTATGGCATCCATTTGCCAATAAATTAAGAAGAAAATCAAAAGAAGAGGCGAAAATACGGCGAGTCATGATTGAAGGGGTCCTTTCCATTCTAGAAGGACAAGCACCGCGGACAATTGAACAAAAACTTGCTTCCTATCTTCCGGAAACTGAACGCAAGAAAATTGTAGAACAGGGAGAAAAAAGAAATGAGTAAGAAAAAAAAACAAAAACAAGAAGAGCATATTAACGAGTCATGGCTTATTCCGTACTCTGATTTATTAACGTTATTACTCGCTCTTTTTATCGTTTTGTTTGCAAGCAGCCAAATCGATCAAAAAAAATTCCAGCAAATCGCCCGGTCATTTAATACAGCATTGGCTGGCGGAACAGGTGTGCTTGATTTTGAAAGCCCAATCGAACCGGAAACCCCGCCTTCGCCATCAAAACAAGAACATAAACAGCAACAAAAAAATTTAAATAAAGAAGATAAAGAAGAGTTGCATGCCGTACAAGAAAAAATTGATACATATATCGCGGAAAAGCATTTAAATGGGAAATTACAAACTTCTTTAACAGATGAGGGGCTGGCGATTACGATATTAAATGATATTTTATTTGATTCCGGAAGTGCAGAAGTACGACCAAAAGATCGAAAGCTAGCTAAAGAGATTTCCCAACTGCTTGTCATGAATCCGCCGCGAAATATTATTATTAGCGGGCATACCGATAACGTACCGATTCACAATGCGCAATTTGCTTCAAACTGGGAGCTAAGCGTCATGCGTGCTATAAATTTTATGAAAATATTATTGGAAAATCCCGAGCTCGACCCGCGTTGGTTTAGCGCGAAAGGATACGGAGAATTTAAACCAGTAGCGCCCAATAATACTCCTGAAGGGCGGATGAAAAACCGGCGCGTTGAAATCTTAATTTTGCCAAAAACCGAAGCTTCCCGTCAATAATTTGACGTTTCCATCTCTCTCCCTATTGATGAAAAAGGCTGGCAGATGTTTGCCAGCCTTTTTATGCTAAAGCTTAATAGAAAATTTAATCACTCCTGCTTTTACCATTGTTTCCACCAAAATCACAAATGCTGGACCAATAAACAGCCCGATAAAACCTAACAGTTGAAATCCTAAATAAACGCTCACTAATGCAGCCAAAGGGGAAATGCCTAAATTGGTTGAGAAAACTTTCGGCTCAATAATACGACGTATAACCGTAATAATCACAAATAATACAATGAGGCCGATCCCTAGGCCGCTATTGCCATTCGCAATACT
Source organism: Parageobacillus toebii NBRC 107807 (assembly GCF_003688615.2). GTDB lineage: Bacteria > Bacillota > Bacilli > Bacillales > Anoxybacillaceae > Parageobacillus_B > Parageobacillus_B toebii. The sequence goes on from NZ_CP049703.1 coordinate 40,400, forward strand.
TATTATTCCCCATGGCACTAACACCGAGCCAGTCCCTAAAATCGGCAAAATATCCACAACAACAATTAGCAGTGCCATAATAACCGCATAATCCACTTTCAACAACAATAAACCGGCCAATGCAAGGAAAAAAGTGATGAGACTTAACAAAAATTGCGCTTTAATAAACCCGATGCCAGCTTTGCTTAATTGCGTCACAATCATCGCTAACCGCTGATGTGTACGTTCAGACAAATATTTTTTGAGCCTCTTTTTTAACTTTGGCAAATCTAAACTAATTAAAAACAGCGCTACTAAATATACTAAAAAATGAATAAGAAAGCCGGGAATAAGCGTGATAAAATGAACAATCGACTGCGTCGAATTCGTCGCAAATTCCAAAAGCAAACGTTGTATCGTTTCAACGCTGTTTTCCAACGAAGCGATAATCTCTTTTGGAATCGAACTCGAATACGATTCCCATGTTTGAATAAACTTATTAAAAACTTCTGTCGCTTCACTCAAAAAATGTGGCAGTTTTTGCGAAAATGTCATAATTTGCTGCACAAGTATGACAATAAGAAAATAAAACGCAAAGCCAACGATAATAAGAAATAACGAAAAAACCGTCGTTACTGCATGCACCCGTTTCAGCCGGTAATTGTTCTGCAAATTTTTTACTGCTGGCTCTAATAATAATGCTGTCGCTAATGCAAAGACAAGCGGCAAGCTATACGGCAGCAAAAATAAACCTATTGCAATCACGAAGGCAATAATAATAAACTTTTTCACTATCATACCCCATTCAATTTGATTTTACTTCGCAACTTCTATTATAAATATAGCGAATGGAGTAAAGACAATCAACAACATTAAAATCTCCCTGCTATTTGGAAAACGAGAACAATCATCCCAAGAAACCATACATACATCGCAAATCCTTTTAATGAATGACGCTTTCAATAGTTAATCATCCAGCGCACTGCAATATAGCCAAATAACGCCGAAGAAACCGTCCCGATCACAAACGCATCGGTATATGTAATGTCATCCATTCGTTTATACCCATGCTTTACACCATCAGCTATCCAAAGAAATAAGCCAGTTACTAAAAATTCCCATCCAATAGTCGCCCCTGTCTTAGAAATTTCTTCAAAGTAATAAACAACTGCCCGACAACAACTGCTGGAATCGTCCCTATCACTAACAAAAACGTTAGCTTGCTAAACGGCTTGCGAATCATATAGAACAATTCCTCTTTGTAAATGACAAACACGGCTAACAGGGTGCCGATATGAAGCATAGTATCAAGGAATAACCCCGCCTCATCAAGCCCAAACAAATGTCTCCCCAAATATAAATGTCCCGTACTGCTGATTGGCAAAAACTCCGTAAGCCCTTGAAGCATTCCTAAAATAAACGCCTCTATTTTTGTCATCGTTCTCTTCCCCAACATTCCCCTTAAAAACAATTATGTTCGTTTTCGACGATAAACTTGAAGCACAATATAAATGACAGTAACCACAATCGCAACGATGATCACCGGCCGCAAATAAGGCCGGGCAATCTCATCAATTTCCTGCCAGTGGCTTCCTAGCCGTTCCCCTAAAAAAATAAAGAAAATAGACCATGGGATAACCGCACATGTTGTATAAAAGGTAAATTTCTTCCATGACATTTTTGCGATACCAGCTGGAATAGAAATGGCATGGCGCACAACCGGAATAAAGCGCGCGGTAAAAATGACGCCCGAGCCGTATTTTTCAAACCATTGCTCTGATAAATCGAGATGTTTCTTTTTAATCAATAAATATTTTCCATACTTATCAAGAAACGGTCTTCCCCCGTAGTATCCCATCCAATATAGAAAAAGCTGGGCGATCGTTCCGCCGATGGTTCCAGCTATCACCGCTCCAACAAATGATATTTCCTCACGTGATACTAAATACCCCGCATATGCCAGCACAATTTCACTTGGAATCACCTCAATCATTAATGCTAAAGCAATTCCGATATATCCTAAATCCGCTAAAAATGTAAAAATACTTTGTATGAATTCGTGCATGGTTCTTCCTCCTATGTATTATGTACTCTTAGCCAAGCATCTCATTACAACCTTATTCAGCACCAAATTATACTATACTACGTGGAAGAAAAAAATAAGTCCTTATACTGAAAAAGCTGTCCTTTTCTAGCAGGACAGCTTTTTCAGCATTTATGCACTTTGCTGCAATTGCGCGATGTATTGTTTTCCTTTTTCTTCGTTATATTGGCCTTCCCATTTTGACATAATGATCGCTGCTAACGAGTTGCCAATAACATTCACTGCTGTGCGCGCCATATCTAAAATACGGTCGATTCCAGCGATAAATGCTAATCCTTCTATCGGAATCCCAACCGTGCCTAACGTAGCAAGCAGCACGACAAAGGATACACCCGGCACCCCAGCGATTCCTTTCGAAGTCACCATTAACACAAGCAAAAGCGAGATTTGTTGAGAAATCGGCATGTCAATACCGTACAACTGCGCGATAAAAATGGCCGCCAACGCCTGATATAACGTAGAACCGTCTAAGTTAAAGGAATACCCTGTCGGAATGACAAAGGATGTAATCGCTTTTGGACAACCGAAATTCTCCATTTTCTCCATAATTTTCGGAAGAACGGTTTCCGAACTTGCTGTACTATAAGCAAGAATTAACTCATCTTTCAAAATTTTTATAATATGAAAAATATTTATACCAAATAACTTAGCAACACCGCCAAGCACGACAAAGATAAAGAACACCATCGTTGCGTAAACAACAATGACGAGCTTGCTGAGCGGAATAAGCGACTCTACCCCAAACTTAGAAACGGTTACACCAATCAGCGCAAACACGCCGAACGGCGCAAACTTCATAATTTGGTTTGTTACATAAAACATCGCTTCTGCTGTACTTTGGAAAAATTGAAGAACTGGCTTTCCTTTTTCGCCAATCGCCGCTACTCCTAAACCGAACATAACAGAGAAGAAAATGATCGGCAGCATATCCCCTTTGGTTAGCGATTCAAAAATATTTTTTGGAACAATATTAACAAAAGTTTCTACCATCGAATGATGCTGCACTTCGTTTGTTGTATCAACATAGCTTTGAATATCGGTTTTTTCTAATGATTTCATATTAACGCCGGTCCCTGGCTGAAAAATATTCGCTGCCAATAAACCGACGACAATCGCGATCGTTGTGATAATCTCGAAATAAATAATCGTTTTGCCGCCTAATTTTCCAAGCTTTTTCAAATCCCCAACGCTGGCGACTCCAACTACAAGGCTAGAAATAACAATCGGAATGACAATCATTTTGATTAAACGAAGGAAAATATCCCCAATAGGCTGTAAATAAGTGGCAACCTTCGGATTTCCGTAAAAAATGGCTCCCACGATAATCCCTAGAATGAGACCAATAAAAATTTGCCAAGCTAATCCAATTTTTCTCATTCATTCGCCCCCTTCTTTTATGACATTTTTAGACAAAAAGAGACAAAACTATTCTACTATTATATTTTCGTTATGTCAAGAATATTCATATAATATTGTCATTGAATTCCAATTTCTTTTTTGTGTCCAAACACGTACAACCCCGCTTCATCATATACATAAGTAATAGGCAATCGCCTAAAACAATAAAGGTGGGGGTAACACGATGTCAGGCATTTTATCTGCGTTCACATTCCTCATTAAGGAATTAGTGTTTTTAGTATCATACATTAAAAACAATGCATTTCCCCAACCGTTAAGCGCCAAAGAAGAAGAAAAATACTTACAGCTTATGGCGAAAGGAGATGAACAAGCTCGTAATATTTTAATTGAACATAATTTACGCCTCGTTGCACATATTGTAAAAAAATTTGAAAATACCGGCGAAGATGTAGAGGATCTAATTTCCATTGGCACCATCGGTCTTATTAAAGCAATCGAGAGTTACTCTCCTGGCAAAGGGACAAAATTAGCGACATATGCAGCTCGCTGCATTGAAAACGAAATTTTAATGCATTTGCGCTCATTAAAAAAAACACGAAAAGATGTCTCGCTGCACGAGCCGATCGGGCAAGATAAGGAAGGAAATGAAATCAGCCTGATCGACGTCTTGAAATCGGAAGGAAACGATATCATCGATGAAATTCAGCTAAATATGGAACTCGAACAAGTGAAAAAATATATCGATGTGCTCGATGAACGGGAAAAAGAAGTGATTATCAGCCGCTTCGGCCTTGATATGCAGCGGGAAAAAACGCAGCGGGAGATCGCAAAAGAACTTGGCATCTCAAGAAGCTATGTATCGCGCATCGAAAAGCGCGCATTGATGAAAATGTTTCATGAATTTTATCGGAATGAAAAGGAAAAGCGGAGATAGCCTCATACCTTCGCAAGACAAAAGGAGCAATTGTTAAGTGATTGCTCCTTTTTCTGTTTAACCGATTGCCTTAACTTTTCGTACCAGTCCATATTTGACCTCCTTATGAAATTGTTATGACCGAAAAAGATATTTTTAATATGTCCCGTCAATAATTCTTTTAAACAAAAAAGAATTCTGGATACATAGTAAATTATTCCTGATACTTGATCCAGAGGTGAAAGAGCATAGCTCTCACGCACATAAAAACGGGACAATCATGATGACTGTCCCGTTTTTTTCACTATAGTTTTTATCTACTACATACAGTTCGTTTTGCTGATTAATTTTGCGCTTCCACGCTTACTTCCGCCGTTATAATCAATGCTATCGTTGCAGTAATCACAATCCCCATCACCATGGCGAACATCCCAATATTCCTCCCCTATCATTCTTTAACTATTATTTTACATGTGAAAATAATGCATTTCTTTGCATGGTTTTGAACATTTTATGAAACTTTTTAAAGAAAAACACCTGCTCTTCTAAACGAAGAAGCAGGTGTTTATTCATCTATTTCACGCAAAAGCCGAATATATTTGATCGCTCGTTGAAAAAAGGAAAACGCGCCGATTAACAATATCGCAATGAAAGGAAGCAAATACGCCTTTTTCTCTGGCGCAATTGTAGGAAGAAGCGTGCCAATATACAAAAAGACGCTTAATGACAGCAATACACCAGCAAACATTTTATAATCAGCCGCTTTTTCCTTCCAATGCTGCTTTTGTTGTTCCATCGTATCCCCCACTTTCCATCCTTAACTGTACCATATGGGACAGCAAATGTGGGGATGTAATTTTAACCATGCAATGCTTGGGCTAAATCTTCGATTAAATCTTCCACATCTTCCAATCCGACAGAAATGCGGATCAGCCCATCAGTAATGCCTAATTGTTCGCGGCGTTCTTTCGGAATGGATGCGTGCGTCATTTTCGCCGGCAGCGAAATTAAGCTTTCAACCGCTCCCAAGCTTTCTGCGAGCGTAAAATAGCGCACACGGTTTAACACTTGATCCGCTTTCTCCGCACTTCCGACATCAAAAGAGACCATGCCGCCAAATCCACGCATTTGTTTTTTGGCAACCTCATAGTTTGGATGTGTTTCCAATCCTGGATAATACACTTTTTGGACCGCTGAATGGTTCACTAAAAATCCAACGATTTTTCTCGTGTTTTCTTCATGCTCCTCCATGCGCACGCCAAGCGTCTTGATGCCGCGCATTAAAAGCCATGAATCTTGCGGACCGAGAATTCCTCCGGTAGAGTTTTGAATAAAATGCAGTTTTTCTGCTAACTCTTCCGAATTGACAACTGCCAATCCAGCAACAACATCGCTATGGCCGCCTAAATATTTCGTCGCGCTATGGACAACAATGTCGGCGCCAAGGGCAAGCGGCGTTTGCCAATACGGGGTGCTGAACGTGTTGTCGACGATCGTAAGCAAGCCATGCTTTTTGGCGATGGCGGAAGCAGCTTGAATGTCCGTAATTTTTAAGAGTGGATTGGTTGGCGTTTCAATGTAAAGCGCTTTCGTATTCGGCTGGATATGTTTCTCGATGTTGGAAAGGTCGCTTGTATCAATAAAAGTCGATTCAATCCCCAAGCGATTTAACACTTTCGTCATGACGCGATATGTGCCGCCATACACATCGTCCGTTAAAATGACGTGATCGCCGCTGTTAAACAGCATCATGACCGCCGTGATCGCCGCCATTCCGGAGCCAAACGCAAAACCGGCATAACCTTCTTCTAAATCTTTAATCAGCTCTTCTAATGCGTGGCGGGTTGGATTGCCGGTACGCGAATATTCAAAGCCTTTATGGCCGCCGATTCCTTCTTGTTTATACGTGCTGACTTGATAAATCGGAACAGAAACCGCTCCCGTATGCGGATCACCCGGGATGCCGCCGTGAATCAGTTTTGTTTTTCGTCTCATTTAAATCCCACCTTCATAAATTTTTTTGCTTAAATACCGCTCGCTGCTATCCGGGAAAATAACAACGATATTCGTTCCCGGTTTCGCCTTTTTGGCCTCAAGCAACGCGGCATGAAACGCAGCGCCTGAAGAGCTTCCGACAAGCAGCCCTTCTTTTTCGGCAAGTTCTTTTACCCACTTAAACGCGTCTTCATCGCGAATCGTATGAATCGCATCAAAATAGCTTGGATCCATATAATTCGGCAAAAATTCCATTCCGATTCCTTCTGTTTTATGCGGCCCCGGCTCTCCGCCGTTTAAAATCGACCCTTCTGGTTCGACAATGACTGTTTTAATGTTTGGGTTTTTTTCTTTTAAAAACGTTGCCGTTCCCATAAACGTTCCGCCTGAACCGGCCCCGGCGACAAATATATCGATTTGTCCGTCAAGGTCATCCCATAGTTCCGGGCCGAGCGTTTTATAATATGTTCTTGGGTTGGCCGGGTTGGCAAACTGCTGCGGGCAATAGGAGTTAGGGATTTCACGGGCAAGCTCTTGCGCCTTGCGGATCGCTCCTTGCATTCCTTCGCTCGTTGGTGTATGGACAATCGTTGCTCCTAGCGCTTTCATGATTTGCTGCTTTTCGATGCTGAATTTCTCGGGAACGCAAAAAATCACGTTGATGTTTTTTCCAATCGCCGCCAGCGCCAGCCCAATGCCGGTATTTCCCGCCGTCGGCTCAATGATCGTTCCGCCTTCTTTTAATTTTCCTGTCTCTAATGCGTCGCGCAATAACTCTTGGCCAAGCCGGTCTTTAATGCTGCCTCCCGGGTTGAAATATTCCAATTTGGCAAATATGCGAACACCCTCGGGCAACGGAATTTGCGTAATTTCCACCACCGGCGTATATCCAATCAGCTCATGCACATTTTTGGCCACTCGCATGTTTGTCACTCCATTTCTTTACAAATATAGATCGAGGAAGGAATTCCTTCCTCGATTATTTTTGCAGCGATGACACGATGGACAGGACTAAATCAGCTGAATGTTTGGCGGCAGTATCTAAAAATTGCTCAAATGATACATCGGATTCTTTGCCGGCAATATCGGACAACGCCCGAATAATGACAAACGGAACGGCAAATTGCGTACATACTTGGGCAATTGCCGCCGCCTCCATTTCAACAGCGCATAAATCCGGAAACTTGCTGCGGACAAATTCAACGCGCGCCGGATCGTTCATAAACGAATCGCCGGTCGCAATGAGTCCGGTTACTACTTGAATATCCTTGATTTGCTTCGCGTTTTGCTCCGCGATCTTTACTAATGTTTCATCCGCTTTATAACGCGCCGGCATTCCCGGCACTTGGCCATACTCATAGCCAAAGGCCGTCACATCAACATCATGATGTACTACTTCATTGGAAATGATGACATCCCCAACATTTAGCGTGGATAAAAAGCCACCCGCTGAACCGGTGTTAATGACATAATCTGGACGGAATCGCTCCAATAAAATCGCTGTTGACATCGCTGCGTTTACTTTTCCGATTCCCGATTTCAACAGAATGACATCAGCACCGTTTAAGCGTCCTTTTGAAAATTCGCAATTAGCGATCACTGTTTCTTCCCGATCTTCTATTTTGTCGCGCAAAATCGTTACTTCTTCTTCCATTGCACCAATAATCGCTATTTTCATTTATCTCCCTCTTTCTGCTTTTTTTACTGCTTCACCGCTTCCATCACCCATACAAATGCATTCTTTTGCGTAAACGCGACGGTAAAGCCATTTTCCTCAAATAGTTTTGTTAATACATCAAGCGTCGTATAATACTCCCGTTCTAGGTCATCTGCTAAATGATGAAATCCGCGCTCCCTTGCCTCTTCCACCGTGCGCTGAAATGCTTGGCGATCGCGAAATGCCGTATCGGCAAACACTATTTTATCACCTTTTTTTAATAGATTGCCATACTTGGCGATTGCCTCCCCTTTTTCCTCGTCAGTGAGATGATGAAATGCATAAGTGCTAACAATGGTATCAATCAGCTTAGGAGGAAGAGGAAATTGTAAAAAATCCCCGTCGACAATCGATACGTTGTCACCAAGTTTTTCACGCGCTTTTTTCCGCATCGGTTCAGACGGCTCAATGCCGTATACTGTTTTTCCTTGTTCCAACAGCTTTTTCGTTAAATTTCCCGTTCCGACGCCAAATTCAAGTACAACACTTCCCGCTTTGCTGGCAACTGTATTTAAAATATCTTCATAATTCGCAAACACTTCACGATATTCTTCATCATATCCTTCGACAGATTGGTCATAGGAATCTGCCCATTCTTCAAACAAATCAAGAAATTCTCTCCCCATTTGATGTCACACCCCATAATTTTTATAATTCCTATGAATATACTATGGTTTTTGTTTTAAATCTGTTCTCAATGTATCATAAGTTTTTATTTTCTTCAATGAAAATATAAAATGCAACAAGCTTATAGTCTCCGACAATCGAAAAATATATGGTTCTTTGCGCTTTTTATCAAGAAATTTTTCGACTGTCGGAGGCAAGTCGATGACTTGCCTTCGTCACGCATAAGCGTGACAGATGACCGAACAACACCGTAGCGGACAAATGACATTTGTCCGCATAACGGGTTGTTGTTCGGTTACCGACAGTCGAAAAAAATAGATCACAAGAAGCAGAATTTATAGATAATGCTGCTGAAGTTTGCTACACTTGGCGGTGAAAGGAGGAATGATGGATATGAATATTTCCCTTGATCTCATTGAAGATAAAATCGAATTTTTTGAAGCAGATGATTTGCAGACACTAGAGAAAAAAATTAACGAGCAAATTGAACATAATAAAGCGCTATTGCTTCATGTCCACCACGTTTCCCACCAAATGCATATGGCGGAAAACGGAAAGCGGTTCTACAGCGCAGTGGTTCACTTTAAGGCGAAAAAATAAGCGGATTTCCTGTAAAAAGGAAATCCGCTTATTTTCTTAATTTCTGCACTTTCGTCGGTTTCCATCCTTGGTTTTCCACCCATTCAATATATACTTTGTAATACTGTGCTTTATCTCTAGTAGAGATCGTTGCTACAGCTTTATTCGGTCCGTTGTTGCCGATAAACCAAACAATCATATCGGATTGGGAAAGGCCGGTCGCATAGCTAACGGCGTCTAACATTTCCTTCCAATCCACAGAATCTTTCTTAAACTGGGTGACATGTGGTTCAGACTGTGTCGTACCAATCGGCTGCCATGCAGGATTCACAATTTCTGTTTCTATATTCGACCCAGGAGGCCCTGGAGTTTCTATCACTTCTTGCTCTTCTTCGCTCGTTTCTTCCTGATCTGTTTGCTCGCTTTCTTCGTCTTTCTCTTGTTGTTCATTAATCTCTACTTCCACTTTTTTTTCGTCACTATCTTTTTTGACTTCTGTCTTTGGTTGTGGCTTTGCTGCTTGTTCGCTCGATCGGTCGTCATTGGAAAACAAATTCCATGCGACAACGATAATGAACAAAACTACTATGGCAATCGCTGTATTGAGAATACGATTGATTTTACGGCGCTTTGCCCGCTGTGCAAAACGCTGGCCCATTTCGTTTGCCAACCGTTTCACCCCTCCTTCGTATAGCTGTTCTTATTGTATCAGATGATGCTCCTCTAATAAACAGTTTCGTTGTTATCGCCAATTTCTGTCCCTATTGTCAAATTCATATATTTTCTGAACAAGATCATAAAATACATCGTTTGTCACCGTCTGTGAGCCGGGACAGTCCAACTCTACGACAACGAGCGCGTATCTCGGTTCATCGGCAGGAAAATAGCCGGCAAACCATTTATTAACCAACTCTTCATTATGGGACATTTTCCCTGTTTCCGCCGTTCCCGATTTTCCGGCTACCGCATATGGAAGTGACTGAAATCGGCGTCCTGTGCCGCGTTCATCAACAACCACTTTTCTCAATAATTGCTGCAGTTTACTCGCAGTGACAGGAGAAATCGGCTGTTCATCGGAAAAAGGCTGCTGTGGAAACGTAAAAAAGGTGGTGCCGTTTTTATATAAAACTTTACTTACTGCTCTCACTTGCTTTGCCTCGCCATTTCGCGCAATGGTGGCCATCATATTGGCAACCGCAAGCGGCGATACACGTACATCTTTTTGCCCGATCGACGTTTGTGCCACAGCAAGCGGTATACGCTTATCTTTGGCATCGTGCCAGATCGTTCCCTTTCGTTCTTCTGGAAATTGCTCAAAATTGGTCTCATGATATACATCTCCTTGCCATCCTGAAAGCGGATATAATCCCAGCTTTTTTGCATATATTTCAAGAATGTCAGGGTCTTGTTGAACGAGTTTTTTTCCAAGTGTCGCAAAGGCGTTGTTGCAGCTTGCGGCAAAACTTTCTTCAAATCCTAGCATTCCGTAAGAATGAGCATCATCAGGCGTCACTCCGTCTATTTTTTTACTGCAATCAAACGTTGTTTGTTTGGAAACCATTCCTTTTTCTAGCGCTGCTGCCGCAACAACGGTTTTAAATATCGATCCAGGGGTTTGCGGCAAAATCATTTGATTTTCCGCTCCGTGATTTTTATATGGATTTCGAGGATCCATATCAGGGCGGCTAACCATGGCAAGCACACTATTCGTTTCGATGTCCAACAATACAATGCCGCCTTTTTTCAAATGATGCTTTCGAACAATGGTTTCAGCGATTTGCTGCAAATCACGATCGATCGTCGTTTGAACAGAAACAGGATAAAATGGATTGCCAGGATCACTATACTTCACATTAATCCCAAATAAAGGGCCGCCTTCCGCATCGACATGATACAACAGTTTCGTTTCCCCCTCCGGGATTAAAAATTCGTCAAACGCCTTTTGCAACCCATGAATTCCTACTTCAGTATGTGGCGAAAGATTCCGTTTTGGATAACGGGAACGCAAAAGCTGGGTGTCCGTGCGGGTAAAACCAATTAAATGTTGTGCATATGTTTTCTCAAGCGGATGCTGTTTTTGAACCGCAAACACACCAGGAATATGTAATTGATTAATTTTTTCCATTTGTTCTTCTTTCAACACAAATGGAGTACCATCAATGGTAAAAATAAACGGTTCTTTTGCCTTTTCTAGTTGATCAATAATGATATGAGGAGAGATATGGAGGATTTCTGCTAATTTTTCGACAGGCCACTCCATCTTCTTTAAAAAAGGAAACAAAACAAGAGAAGGAATATACTCATTCGTAAGCGGCTTTCCGTGCCGATCAATAAACGTTCCCCTTCCATTATCAATGACCATTTCTTGTGTTCGTTGTTCGATGCTTTTTTCGATCAAGTTGACTTTTTTATTCGAAAACGACTCTGTGCTAATCAGTTGAATTTGAACAAGCCGCCCGATAAGAAGAAAAATTCCAATTTGAATAATAGAAAGTATAACCATTGTTCGTTTTTTCCACATAAAAAAACACCTCATCTTCATTTTCGACGAGGTGTTTCGTTTTAAAACCTATTTTACTGCAACAATTTTGACAAGCATTTCGCCTCCTGGCGTTTGTACCGTAACTTCTTCCCCAACTCTTCTGCCAAGAAGCGATTTTGCAATTGGAGAGTCGTTGGAAATTTTTCCTTCAAACGGATCCGCTTCTGCGCTTCCGACAATCGTATATGTTTCTTCTTCCCCATCTGGAAGTTCGATAAACGTAACCGATTTTCCTAGCGAAACCACATCTGGATTTTCGGTGTCCTCTTCGATAATAACCGCATTGCGGATCATGTTTTCAAGCGTTTGAATTCGCGCTTCTACAAATGCTTGTTCATCTTTTGCCGCATCGTATTCGGAGTTTTCCGATAAATCACCAAATCCACGGGCGATTTTAATGCGTTCTACTACTTCTTTTCGCTTTACTGTTTTTAAATACTCAAGTTCCTGTTCCAGTTTCTCTTTTCCCTCTTTTGTCATTGGAAATTGCTTTTCGTTTGCCATCATGCTTCACTCCTCTATATATTTTCTTTATTGTTGTTATGATGCAAAAAATGTGTTTATGTAAAACGTACGAACAACAAAAAAGTTGCTCGTACGCTTACTTGTTATTATAAATATTTATTTTGTTTATGTTATGTTATTATAAAAACGATTTTTGTTCAAGAATTGTGCGAATTTTTGTAACCATTAAATCAATGGCTACATGATTGTGGCCGCCTTCTGGAATAATAATATCGGCATAGCGCTTCGTCGGCTCCACAAATTGATTATGCATTGGGCGAACGACGGAAACGTACTGTTCGATCACCGACTCCAGCGTACGGCCGCGCTCATTAATATCACGGAGCAAACGGCGAATAATGCGAATGTCCGCATCCGTATCCACATATACTTTAATATCCATTAAGTTGCGCAATCGCTCATCCTCTAATACAAGAATCCCTTCTAAAATAATAACATCTTTTGGCTCAACGTGAATAACTTTATCGGATCTCGTATGAAGCTTGTAATCATAAACTGGCTTTTCGATCGGCTCATACCGCAATAATTTGTGAATATGTTCGATCAACAAATCGTTATCGAACGCAAGCGGATGGTCATAATTCGTCCGCAGCCGCTCTTCAAACGGGAGATGGCTTTGATCTTTATAGTAAAAATCTTGCTCAAGCACTAAAATCGAGCGATCGCCAAAATGCTCATAAATCGCCCTGGCCACACTCGTTTTCCCCGATCCGGACCCGCCAGCAACACCGATGACAACAGGCTTCTTCCCCATGTTAGATCTCCTTTCTCATCATGTTGTATGGGAAGACTTCTCGCTCTACTTTAAACTTGACAATTTGCAATGGATGGCGTGCAGCATCTAACTCGTTTCCATCTTCGTCCCAAATTTTTTCCACTACTTGTGTGAAGTTTTCAATTTCCGGTCCAAAAAATTCGACTTCATCTCCTGGTTTAAAAAAGTTGCGTTGTTGTAATGTGACGATCTTCGTTTCTTTATCATAATCCAGTACAAGACCGGCAAATTCATGGCTTGTTTTTCGGCTATGAGAACCGTACATATGATCTGTATAGCCCGGCATTCCTTCAAAGAAAGATGGAGCCGTATCGCGGTTGGCACATTTATCCAACTCTTTTATCCATTCTTCGCGAATGACAAAATTGTCTGGGTCGGCGCAATAGGCATCGATTACTTTGCGATAAACACTCACGACTGTCGCCACATAATGGATCGATTTCATCCGCCCCTCGATTTTCAAGCTGTCGACGCCTAATTCAATCATCGTTGGAATCGCGCGAATTAAATTCAAATCTTTTGCGCTCATCGCGAACGGTGCATCATTTTCATCAAACAACGGTATTTCTTTATCCCCTTCTAATTGGTATAAATCGTAATCCCAGCGGCATGATTGACAGCATCCCCCGCGGTTGGAGTCGCGTGCTGTCATATGGTTGCTTAATACACAGCGGCCGGAGTACGCGGAACACATCGCCCCATGAATAAACGCCTCAATCTCAATATCGACTTTTTCTTTAATTTCCCGAATTTCTTCCGCGGTCGTTTCGCGTGCGAGCACCACGCGTTCCAATCCTTCTTCTTTCCAAAATTGAACTGCTTTCCAGTTTGCCATCGACTGCTGCGTACTCAAGTGCACTTCTAATTTCGGCGCCACCCGACGCGCCGTTTCGATAATAAGCGGATCAGCGACAATAATGCCGTGAACACCTGCTTGTTCTAGCGCCTGCAAATATTCTTCGAGCCCGGGAATGTTTTCGTTATGTGCATAAATGTTCGCTGTCACATACACTTTTGCGCCATATTGGTTTGCAAAGCGCACTCCTTCCGCAATTTCTTCAAGCGTAAAATTGTCGGCGTTGGCGCGTAAGCTATATTCTTGTCCGCCGATAAATACCGCATCTGCTCCATAATGCACGGCGATTTTTAGCTTTTCTAGGTTGCCGGCTGGAGCGAGAAGCTCGGGCTTCTTCACAATCACGCGCTTGCCGTTAATGACCTCGGAAATTTTATCGTTTTTTAACAGCATCCGACTGCTCCTCCTTTTCTGTTTGTATTAGTAAACCGTTTCTTTAAAGAAAAATCCGGTATCCAACGGGCGATGTTTTGGCTGGATCGCTTCGATTTTCGCCAGCAGCTCATCCTTTTCTTCCTCGTATTGCTTCCGATTTTCGGCACATAAATCAATGGCGCGGCGATATAGCTTTGTCACTTCCGTAATATAGTCTGGCTGATGCAATACTCCATCAATTTTGAAGCTGTCGATGCCTGCATCCACCATCTCACTAAGCTCATCAATAATGCAAATATCGTTCGGGCTCATAATATGTGTGCCGTTTTCGTCTTCAAAAATCGGGTATTTACTATCGCGCTCTTTATCATACAAAAACATGCCTTTTTCATATTTTTTTCGTTCGATTTCCATTACTTTTCCTTGATATTCGAAATAGTTTCCAATTAAAGAGCGTTTAGATTGATACATGCAAGTCATCCCGTGCACTTGCACTTCAATTTCTACTTCGGCGTGCTCTTTAATTTCTAAAATTGCATCCATATTTAATTCCCGGGCAAGGACAGCACGTTTCGCTCCTTTCCGCCCCCAATAATTGCACGTATACCAGTTTGTTGCCGTCGTTTCTGGATTCCAATGCAATTTCATATGAGGGGCCACTTCACGTACAGTCATTAAAACCGCCGGGTCGCCAAAAACAATCGCATCCACGTCTGTATCAGAGAGAAACTTTATATAATCGCCAAGTTCGTCCACCTTGTCGTTATGGAAAATTGCATTCATCGCAACATATACTTTCATGCCATATGAACGGGCAATCTTCACCGCCTCTGCCACATCCGCACGGGAAAACTCTCCCGCTAGGCGCAGACCGTAACGCTGCTGGCCGATCATCACCGCATCAGCGCCGGCATTGGCTAAATCATGTATATGAGAAACGCTCGTCGGCGTCACTAATAATTCTGGTTTTTTCACTGCTTTTCACCTCTTTTTCGTGATATGGCGATCCCATCGCCGATCGGAAGAATGACTGTTTCGTAATCAGACCGCCCGATAAGCCATTCGTTGTAGCGGCGAATTTTCGACACTAACTGGCGAATCCGTTTATTTTCAACCGGTTCTTCGGTTGCGACAAGCCCCTTGAATAATACGTTATCCGTAATGATTAGGCCGTTTTCTTGCAATAGCGGCTCATACATTTGAAAAAAACGCTGATATTGCCCTTTCGCCGCATCGATAAAAATGACATCAAACGGGGCGTATTTTGCGACATCGTTGTATACGTTCAGCGCATCGCCGAAAATTACGCGAATTTGCTCGCTTGTCCCCGTTTTGTTTATATAAAAAAGCGCGCGTTCATATCGCCCTTGATCCCGCTCAATGGTCACGATATTTGCATCAGGAAGCGCTTTTGCCATGCGAATGGCGGAATAGCCAATAGCAGCGCCGATTTCCAAAATACGCTTCGGCTTAGCAATTTTTAATAATTGCAGCATCATTTCAATTCCGACAACCTCCATAATCGGAATATGATGCTGCTTGGCGTAACGCTCTATCTCTTTTATTTGCTCATCCCGTTCAGGGATAAACTGTTCAAGATAATGTGCTACTTCTTTTAATATCAAAAGAGCCCCTCCTCGTAAAAATAAGAGTCACATAAGGACTCTTATTACAGGGTGGTGATTGATAACTTTATATATACTACCATAAAACATGCGAAATGCGAAATATTTTTGCTCCTGCTCCAGCGATTCACATATCATTCTATTGTTTTCCAATGTATTTTTCTTTCTCGCGATTATGTTCTTCCAATGTCTTTGTAAAAATGACATCCCCTGCTGGTGTGGCAAGAAAATACAAATAATCGGTTTTCGCAGGTTTCAGTGCCGCTCGAATCGACATTTCCCCAGCGTTCGCAATCGGTCCGGGAGGAAGTCCTTTATGAATATACGTATTATAAGGAGATTTCACTTCTAAATCTTTATAATAGACGCGATCTTTATGTTTACCAAGCGCATATAAGACAGTAGGGTCTGTCTGCAACGGCATGCCTATACGGAGACGGTTGTAAAACACGCTCGCGATTTTTTCGCGATCTGCCTTTTCTGTCGCTTCTTCTTCAATTAAGGAAGACATGGTTAAAAGCTGATGTGTCGTCATGTTCATTTCTTTCTTATCACGTTCATACTTTGCTAATACTTTTTCTGTTTTTCTTAACATCGTTTCCACAATCTCCGCAATAGAAGGCTTTTTTTCATGAAAGGAATAAGTAGCAGGAAACAAATAACCTTCTAGTGGGTAGCGTATATTTTTATTTAAAATATCTTTGGATAAAATGGACGGGTATTTTTGAATAAGATTTTCGATATATTTGCGGTCATTTAATTGTCGAAGCACTTCTTCTTTCTTATACCCTGTTTTCTCCGCAATAATAGCAGCAATTTGCGTAATTTGCGTCCCTTCCGGAATAGTCAGCTTTAACCCCTTTTTTTCTGTTACTTTTCCCGTTTTTAAGACGGCAATAATATCTTCCATCGACATGGATCGATTTAATCGGTATTCTCCCGCTTGAAAACCAACATGGTTTTTCAACTTCACGTAATAGCGAAACACCAATGAGCTTTTAATTAGCTGTTTTTCTTCTAACATATTGGCAATATCATTAACAGAAGAGCCGATCGGTATCGATATATGAACAGGAGTGCGGTCATCCGGATCGACGGGTTGTAACGCTGATTTTATATAGAAATAGCTTCCTCCTGCTATAGCGATGCATGCGATAAAAACAGCGATGCAAACAATCAACACAATCTTTCGTACAATTTGTGCATCTTTTTGAAAAAATTGGTCATTATACATGGAAAACCTCCTTTCACTCGTGATATTATACTACAAACTTTCACATTTTTCGCTATCCTCCTGCTTTTTTCTACAAAAAAAAGATGGCCCATCTATCATCGGCCATCTTTGTATTTTCTTATTCTTCATCTTGTTCGGCGCAGAACGTATTCCATACCTCTTCAATCATTTCCCATTCTTCTTCTGATTCAATCGGCAACAATTCTCCTTCTTGTTCTCCCTCTCCTGGAATAAATGCCGACACATGAATTTCCGTTTCTTCCTCATCTTCAAATTCTGCGCCTACCGGATAATAAAACACATAAGATTTTCCAAAATCCTCTGATTCAAACGTAAACAATATTTCACACAATTGTTCGTTGCCGTTTTCGTCGACAACAGTAATATGTCGATCTCCGTGTTCCATATTTTCTCCTCCATTTACTGTTTGCTGTCAAGATATGACTGTAAAATAACGACAGCCGCCATTTTATCGATGACTTGCTTTCGTTTTTTCCGGCTGACGTCAGCGGTGATTAACATCCGCTCCGCTGCCATTGTGGACAAACGTTCGTCCCACAATATAACAGGAAGCGAAAATTCGCTCTCTAATAATTTGGCAAAGCGCTGACTCGCCTCTGCGCGCGGTCCGACTGTACCATTCATATTTTTTGGAAATCCAACGACGATCGTATCGACTTCGTATTCATCAATAATTTCCCGGAGCCGTTTTAATCCATATTCTCCGCGTTCCTCATCAATAGAAATCGTTTCAATGCCTTGCGCAGTCCAGCCTAATTCATCGCTAACGGCCACCCCAAGCGTCTTTGTGCCTAAATCAAGTCCTAATACACGCATACGTTAATCCTTTCGCTGTCCTTGTAAATAAAATTTCACTAATTCTTCAATTAATTCATCGCGCTCCACTTTTCGAATTAACGTCCGGGCATCTTTATGACGAGGGATGTAAGCAGGGTCGCCAGATAGTAAATAACCGACAATTTGGTTAATTGGATTGTACCCTTTTTCTTGAAGAGCGTCATACACCGTTAACAACACTTCACGAATATTCGTTTCGGCCGGCTCTTCAGAAAAATGAAACTGCATAGTTTGGTCAAATGAGCTCACCGTTCCACCTCTCTCCGTTCTGGCATCTCCCTATCTTACATCCATTGTACACTATCTTTGCCAATTATCAAACGGATTTTATCCATTGTTCGACATATTGCAAGGCTTCTCCGACTTTGCTTGGGTCCTTTCCGCCTGCCTGCGCCATGTCAGCGCGGCCGCCGCCTCCACCTCCGCAGCGAACGGCAACTTCTTTAATCAATTTTCCGGCATGATATCCCTTTTCAATTAAATCATTTGTAATTCCGGCGATCAAGTTTACTTTTTCCCCTTGTACAGCTGCTAATACGATAATCGCCGATCCTAATTTTTGTTTTAGTTCATCCACCATTGTGCGCAAATGATTCATGTCATTGGCATTTACTTTGCTTGCGAGCACAGGAATTCCGTTTACCTCTTTCACTTTGTTTACAAGGTTGGCTGCTTCCATGTTTCCGAGGCGTGCCGCAAGTGATTCATTTTCACGCTGCAATTGGCGGATCTCATTCATTAATGCATCAATGCGGTTAACAATCTCTTTCGGATTCGTTTTTAATTTTTGTGCGACTTCTTGCAACAAGGTGATTTGTTCATTCATGAAGCGATACGCCGCTTCGCCTGTCACGGCTTCAATCCGGCGAGTGCCTGCGCCAATACCCGATTCAGAAACGATTTTAAACAAACCGATTGCCGAAGTGTTTGGCACATGGCAGCCTCCGCAAAGCTCTAAACTGTAATCGCCTACTTGCACGACACGGACGATATCCCCATATTTTTCGCCGAATAAAGCCATCGCCCCCATCGCTTTTGCTTCCGCAAGCGGCTTATAGAAAATCTCGACAGGAATGCTGCGCCAAATTTTTTCATTGACAATCGCTTCGATGCGTTCTAACTCCTCTGGTTTTACTTGTCCGAAATGCGAGAAGTCAAAGCGCAAGCGGTCTGGGGCGACTAGCGATCCTGCCTGGTTGACGTGTGGCCCGAGCACGTCTTTTAACGCTTGATGCAACAAATGGGTCGCCGTATGGTTTTTAATAATGTTCGCTCGTTTCACTTCATCGATTTGCGCTGTATATGTTTCTCCTTTTTTCAACGTTCCTTTTTCGACAATGATATGATGCAGATGCTGCCCGTTTGGCGCTTTTTGGACATCTTTTACAAACGCTTTTGTCGTTTCATTTTCAATCCATCCCTGGTCAGCGATTTGACCGCCGCTTTCCGCATAGAACGGGGTTACATCCAATATAATTTGCGCTTCTTCTCCTTCTTTCACCTCATTGACAAGCTGGCCGTCTTTTACGATAACGGCGACAGTAGATTGCGCATGAAGCTGATCGTAACCGACAAACTCGCTTTCTATTTTGATATCGCCAAGCACACCGCCTTGTACTTGCATCGAATCAACATCTTGGCGAGCAGCGCGAGCGCGCTCGCGTTGACGTTCCATTTCCCGTTCAAATCCGTCATGGTCGACTTCCATTCCTTCTTCATGCGCGTATTCTTCCGTTAGTTCAACTGGAAAGCCGTAAGTATCATAAAGGCGGAACACATCTTCTCCGGAAATGATATTGCTTCCGCGCTCTTTTTCTTTTTGGATGACGCTTGCTAAAATCGCCAATCCTTCATGAAGCGTTTCATGGAAACGCTCTTCTTCATTTTTGATGACTTTTTGGATAAACGCCGCTTTTTCTTTTACTTCTGGATAGAAGTCATTCATAATTTCGCCAACAACTGGCACCAACTCATACATAAACGGACGTTCAATATGAAGTTGTTTTGCATAACGAACCGCGCGGCGCAACAAACGGCGCAATACATATCCACGGCCTTCATTAGATGGAAGCGCTCCATCGCCAATCGCAAACGTGACCGCCCGAATATGGTCGGCAATCACTTTAAATGCTACGTCTTTTTCCTTATCGACACCGTATTTTTCCCCGGAAATTTGTTCTGTCGCGCGAATGATTGGCATAAATAAATCTGTTTCAAAGTTGGTTGGCACTCCCTGCAAAATCGAACACATCCGCTCTAGTCCCATGCCTGTATCAATATTTTTCTTCGGAAGCGGTGTATACGTGCCGTCTGGGTTATGGTTGAATTGCGAAAATACCAAGTTCCAGACTTCTAGATAGCGGTCATTTTCCCCGCCTGGATACAACTCTGGATCATTTGGGTCATTTCCAAACTCTTCGCCGCGATCATAGAAGATTTCTGTATTCGGTCCGCTCGGTCCTTCCCCGATATCCCAGAAATTTCCTTCCAAACGAATAATGCGTTCTTCCGGAAGGCCGATTTCTTTATGCCAAATTTCAAACGCTTCATCGTCTTCCGGATGAATCGTTACAGACAACCGGTCCGGATCAAAGCCAATCCATTTTTCGCTTGTTAAAAATTCCCACGCCCAATGAATTGCTTCTCGCTTAAAATAATCGCCAATCGAAAAGTTTCCGAGCATTTCGAAAAATGTGTGGTGGCGTGCCGTTTTTCCGACATTTTCAATGTCGTTTGTACGGATGGACTTTTGTGCGTTACAAATGCGCGGATTATCCGGAACTACGCGGCCATCAAAATATTTCTTTAATGTAGCAACACCGCTGTTAATCCACAACAATGACGGATCATCGACAGGAATGAGCGATGCACTCGGTTCAACCGCATGGCCTTTTTCTTTGAAAAAATCTAAAAACATTTTCCTTACTTGTGCGGAAGTAAGCTTTTTCATCATGATCCTCCCTTTCTTCGCCGTATTGAACTTGAATATAAAAAACTCTCATCCCCTTCAGGGACGAGAGTTACGCTCGCGGTACCACCCTGTTTATGAACGGCAAGCCGTTCATCACCTCAAACGCCGTAACGTGGCTATTACGTCAGGTTTTGCCTGCGCTCCGGATTAGCGTTCTGTTACCCTTCATCTGGAATTTCTTTCAGCCGCGGAAATTCCTCTCTGTGCGCGAGCACGCGCTTTAAGATGGACTGTAACATACTCGATCCGTCATCGCGTTATGTATTCGCTTTTTCATTGAAGATTATAGACAAGCTGCATTTATTTGTCAATGTGGTTGATAATGTTCTTTCCAATGAAGAAGAGCCACTTTTAATACGGCAAGAAGCGGAACAGCAACAATAAGGCCAAGCACTCCTGCGATTTCCCCGCCAAAAAATAAAGCAAACATAATCGCGAGCGGATGCATATGCAAACTTTTTCCGACGATGAGCGGCGATAAAATATTGCCTTCTAAAAATTGAAGAAGAAAAATAATGACAGCGACAATAAGCACCATTTTTAGCGAAACGGTAGCTGCCAAAATCACGGCGGGAATCGCCCCAATCACTGGTCCAAAATATGGAATAATATTCGTTGCCCCAATAATAAACCCAAGTAAAAGCGGATAATCCATACCAGCAATCCATAAAAGAAATGCGGCAACACTTCCAATTACTAATCCTACGAACAATTGTCCGCGTATATAGTTGCCAAGAGATTCATCTACATCTTTTAAAAATGCGATCCCTGGTTCGCGCCATCGTTTTGGAGTAATGTACCATACTGCTTTTTTCAATTGATCGATATCTTTGAGCATGTAAAAAACAATAAACGGAATGAGCAAAAACAACATCGCGGAATTTACAATCCCTTTTACGCCATTGATCACCATTGTTAACGCATTCGCTGCTGTTTGTTCCAGCTGTATGAGCATTGCTTCAATTCTTGTGTGAATTTCCATTGGCCATGCCGATGTTTGATTATGAATTTGTTTTGTCCAGTTCCGATATGTCTCTATCAATGCCGGCAAACTTTCGCTTAAATCTTTTAGCTGTTGAATAAACAGCGGAATTCCTTTATAAAGCCCATACCCAATTCCACCGAAAAAAAGAAAATAAATGAACAAAATAGCCGCCCAGCGCGGAATGCCTTTTTCATGAATGTATTCCACCAATGGATGCAATAAATACGTAATAAACGCGGCAATAAAAAACGGAATGAGTGCAGTAGCGAATAAATCAACAACCGGCAGCCATACTTCTTTCATGCGAATAACTAAATAAATAATGATCGTAACAAACAGCCATTTGCCAACACGAATGATGGACAGCCATTGCTTCTCTCCCATGGCAACACCCCCTATCGTTAGTGTGGGTGCAGAAAACGGAATTATACAAAAAAGCACCGACTCCCGTAAGAAATATCGGGAATCGGCACTTTGTACTTCTTGCTAACGAATCGCTTTCGCCACACGGCGGCGCATTTTTTTCATGGCACGATTGTTCATCAAACCGTTGCGTTGTGCAAATTGGTAAGCAGCAACTCCTAATCCTAACGCTAACAGAGAGGTCATTGTGCGATTCATGCTCGTTCCCTCCTAAAATTGGATCGTGCGCTCATGTTCATCAAACAAGTCATCTAGCGAGCTTAACGTTCCGTCTTCCTCGACTTGATGAGCATGAATAATTCCCTTCGAAACAGAAAGCTCGATAAAGCAATCCCAACAATAATATTGGTTGACACCAATTTTCCCTAAATTTTTACTTTTACAATTTGGGCAAATGAGCACAAACAGCCACTCTCCTTACATGGTCGTGTTTACAATAACCGCTTCTTCCCCTACCGTAAAAGGGACAGCGTCTACTCGCTTTTTTCCTTCCGTCAAATCGGCAAAAAAACCGTCTGTGATCTCATATCCTCCGATTATGCCCAATTGCCCATGAAAATATACATCTTCTAATAATCCGAGTTTTTTCCCATCCGCGGTAATCACCGGTTTTCCGGCAATTCCCCGCTCGCCGTAAAGAGAGTAGCCATTTTGGAAAGAGGAGAACGATTGTAAAAGCGCAGCATCATAAACGACAACTCCATCCGCTCCGATCGCTTGGATGCCGTCAAGCGGAAGATATCGATGGCGCGCAAGCCATCCTTTGCTTTCCACGATAAATCCTTGAACTTTCCCCGTATTGGTAAAACAAATATCACTTATTTTTCCAACAGTGTTTCCCGTTTTTTGTTCATATACGGGAAGACCTTTTAGATGTGAAAATGTCCGCAAAGATCTCTCCACCTTTCCAGACATGTTTAGCTTGGCTAGTCGTTCATAAAATCATACGGTGAAACGTTTTCCATTCCGATGTTCGCATCCTCCATCGGCAGTTCTCCTTCTGTAATCGGTGCAAGAGATCTTTGCAACTTTTCCGTTAACGTTGTTTGCCGAGCACCATCATCACTGCGGGCAATGCCTAACTTAAACGCTTCTTCTTCCCCACATAAAATTAAAAACTGTTTGCTTCTTGTCACCGCAGTATATAATAAATTTCTCTTTAACATGCGATAATAGCTTTTTACAACCGGCAAAATGACAATTGGAAATTCGCTTCCTTGCGATTTATGAATGGAACAACAATACGCATGTGTAATTTGCGACAAATCTTGCCGCGAATACGTTACCTCAATGCCATCAAAAGAAACAACGACTAAATCTTGTTTTTCCGTATTTTCTTTTGCGTAAAAAATGGCGACAATTTCACCGATATCACCATTAAATACATTGTCATCAGGCTGATTGACAAGCTGCAGCACCTTATCGCCAACCCGATACACTACATCGCCGACAGAAAGTTCCCGCTTTTTCTCTGATTTTGGATTAAACAAATCTTGCAACACTTGATTAAGGCGGTCAATTCCGGCAGGACCGCGATACATTGGCGCAAGCACTTGAATATCTTTTACTGCAAAGCCTTTTCTTCGCGCATTATCAGCAATTTGCCGGACGACTTCAGCAATTTGCCCTGTCTGACAGCGAATGAATGAGCGATCCGCCTTTTGTGCTGTTAAATCCGGGGGGATGACACCATTTTTCATTTGGTGCGCCAATTCAATAATCGATGAACCTTCCGCTTGCCGATATACTTCTGTTAGCCGAATGGTCGGGATGACACCCGCTTGTAATAAATCCTTTAATACTTGTCCAGGTCCAACGGATGGCAGCTGATCTTCGTCGCCGACGAGAATCACTTGCATGCCGTCCGGAATCGACTTAAATAGCTGATTGGCCAGCCACGTATCGACCATGGACATTTCGTCAACAATTAAGAGCTTCCCGCGAATCGGCTCATCCTCATCATGTGTAAAGCCTTCCGCGCCATTCCAGCCAAGCAAACGATGAATCGTAACAGCAGGCAATCCCGTTGCTTCACTCATTCTCTTTGCCGCCCTTCCTGTCGGCGCGGCAAGCAAAATCGGAAATGGGTGATCTTTCGTGTAATCTTTCGGATCGAGAGAAAGACCGTGCAAATCAGCGAAAATTTCTACGATTCCTTTAATCACCGTCGTTTTTCCTGTGCCAGGACCACCCGTCAAAATAAATAACGGGGAAGAAATCGCTTGTCGAATGGCTTCTTTTTGCAAGGGAGCATATTGAACGGATAAACGTTCCTCCAGCCTTCCGAGCGCTAATAAAAATTCCGATTCCGGAAACGTTATCACTGCTTCTGTTTGTTGCAAAAGACGTTTTACATTGGTTACGATTCCTTTTTCGGCAAAATAAAGGGATGGAATATAAAATTTTTCCTCTTCATTGATTAATTTTCCTTCCTCCGCAAGCATTAACAGCATTTGCTCGATGGCTTCCTCACTGATCGCTTCGCTTCGTTTCGCCTCCAAAAGCTGTTTCGCGCTTGTCATAAGCTGTTCTTTCGTCACATAAACATGCCCTTCTTGAAGACAATCCCGCTCTAACACAAACAAACAAGCAGCACGAATGCGAGCAGGATGGCTGCCGGAAATGCCAAGACGGTATCCTAATTCATCGGCGCGGCCAAATCCGATCCCTTCCACATCTTCGACAAGCTGGTATGGATTTTGCTGAATAACAGAAAGGGTTTCATCTTGATATACTTGGTAAATTTTCATCGACAATTGCGGACCAAAACCAAATTGAGAAAGAGCAATCATCGTTTGTTCTAACCCTTCATGGGCACGCAACGTATCATACAACTCTTTTGCTTTTTGTTTTGACAATTTCGGAACATCGTCCAATACGCTAGGATCCGCTAAAATTTTCGAAATAGCATTTTCGCCGAGCGCTTCGACGATCGCTTTTGCCGTTTTTTTCCCAATTCCTTTAAACAAATCGCTTGATAAGTAATGAATGATTCCGTCTTTTGTGTTTGGAAATTGTTTCCGGAAATGTTCCACAACATATTGCCGCCCGAACTTCGGGTGGTCGTGAAATTTTCCATAAAAAATATACGTATCATGCTCATTCATTTTGGGGAAATATCCAGTTACAACAACTTCTTGTTCATCATATGCTTCGTTCGTTTCCACCACTCGAACGCGAACGACGGAATATAAATTTGCTTCATTATGAAAAATCGTAGAAATATATGCCCCTTTAATAAACGATGTTTCCCCTAAAACAAACGATTCTTGTTGCTGCAATGGGAATCCCCTACCCCTTATTTCCTAACGCTTTTTCCATCATCTTTTTCCCATATCCCGCCAACAAATGGTCCGGCTGGATCTGAAGAGCGGTCGTAAACATTTCCATCGCTGTCTTTATATCATCTTTATAAGCATATATAACACCTAAATTATAATACGCATCTGCATGTCTGCTATCTAACTGAATCGTTTTCTGAAAATAATTCATCGCTTCATCAACAAATTCGAGTTGCGCAAGACATAGCCCAAGCTGAAATATCGCCTCGGTATCTTGTTCATTCAACTCCACCGCTCTCTGTAAATACGGAAGAGCAAGACGCGGTGCCTCTAAATGCATCAACGACATTCCAAGCATAAAAAAGGCGTCTCCATCGTTTAGCCCCTTTTGAATAGCTTGTTCAAACATATCCTTCGCCTGCGCAAATTGTTGACGCTTGTAATATACAGATCCTATCCCGTAATATGCGGTCGCCGCGTTGTTGTCGAGCTCAATCGCTTTTTTTGAAAAAATGGAGCGCTTTTTCCTCTTCTCCAGCACTGGCTAACACTGTTCCAAAATTAATGTAGCCAATCGGGTCATCCGGATTTTCCTCAATCGCATCATGAAAGCATTTTATCGCTTCTTCATAGTTTCCTTTTTGCATATGGGAAATTCCTATTTGATTTTTATCTTCCATTTTCCGTTCACTCCTTATATCAATTATAGCACATATGTTCGTAATTTTCTATCAATTTATAGAAAAACCCCAACCCACAATAGAGTTGAGGCTTTTTTTGGCTGTTTGGATTGCTTCTATTTTCTTCGTCCACAGCTTTCTTAGCTGCACAAACCGCCTTTCGTTTGTCTAGGCAACATACCAAAGTTTTTCTCCATTGCGGAATACTTCGTCTATCGTTCCGCCGCCGAGACATTCTTCACCATTGTAAAATACAACAGCTTGTCCCGGCGTAACAGCGCGAACCGGCTCATCAAAGACGACTTCTACTTTGTCATCGTCGATAATATGAACAGTAACACCTGTATCTGGCTGACGATAACGGAATTTTGCCGTGCATTGGAATGAATTTGTCGGTTTGCGGTCCGATACCCAGTTAACATTTGTCGCAATGAGCGAAGTCGAATATAAATATTCATTGTTGAATCCTTGTGCAACGTACAAAATATTTTCTTTTACATTTTTGCCAACGACAAACCATGGCTCGCCGCTTCCGCCAATGCCAAGACCGTGGCGCTGCCCGATTGTATAATACATCACTCCGTCATGCTTTCCTTTCACTTCACCGTCCAGTGTTTGCATAATACCTGGCTTCGCCGGCAAATAATTGCTTAAAAACTCTTTAAAATCGCGTTCGCCGATAAAGCAGATTCCCGTGCTGTCTTTTTTTGTCGCTGTGACAAGCCCAGCATCTTTAGCAATTTGCCGTACTTGCGCTTTTTCGAGATGCCCGATCGGAAACATCACTTTCGATAGTACCGACTGCCCTAATTGGTTCAAAAAATACGTTTGATCTTTATTTTGGTCAACACCGCGCAACATTTTATATTCGCCGTCGCGATACTCCACTCGCGCGTAATGCCCGGTCGCTACGTAGTCAGCGCCGATCGATAGCGCATGTTCTAAAAATGCTTTGAACTTAATTTCTTTGTTGCACATGACATCGGGATTCGGAGTGCGTCCAGCTTTATATTCATCCAAAAAATACGTAAACACTTTATCCCAATATTGTTTTTCAAAATTAACAGCGTAATATGGGATTCCAATTTGATTGCAGACGCGTACAACATCTTCATAATCTTCTGTCGCTGTGCAAACACCGTTTTCATCTGTGTCATCCCAGTTTTTCATAAAAATCCCGATGACATCGTATCCTTGTTGTTTTAAAAGCAACGCCGCTACCGATGAATCAACGCCGCCTGACATGCCGACAACAACGCGCGTATCTTTTGGGGCTTTGTTCATTTTGTTCACCACCTTATCTACTCATTTGTTAATCTCTTCACAATTTTTACTGTTTCCGATGCCGCACGTTCAATCTGTTCTTTCGTATTGCCTAAACCAAAACTAAAGCGAACGGAAGAACGAATGCGTTCCGATTCCTTGCCAAACATCGCCACAAGCACGTGCGATGGATCGATCGATCCAGCAGTGCATGCAGAACCGCTTGAAGCTGCTATCCCCGCCAAATCAAGATTGACAAGCATGGATTCCACGTTCGTTCCAGGAAATGCGACATTGACGATATGTGGCAAACAATGATCTTGATTTCCGTTAACATAATAAGAAATGCCTGACTCCGCAAAAATAGACAGCATCGCCTCTCTCATCGAACGGTACTCCTGTTGCTTATGGTTCATTGTCTCTTGGGCAATTTCCACCGCTTTAGCAAATCCAACGATGCCGGCTACATTTTCGGTTCCAGCGCGACGCTTCCGCTCTTGTTCTCCGCCATAAAAAAGCGGGGACAGTTTTACCGTTTCACGGACATATAAAGCGCCAATTCCTTTAGGACCATTTATTTTATGGGAAGAAACAGACAACAAATCAATATGATAATCGTTCACATCAATCGGAACGAGTCCATACGCTTGCACCGCGTCTGTATGAAAGTAAGCTTGATGATCCTTTAATAATTCGCCAATCTCGCCAATAGGCTGCAGCACGCCTACTTCGTTGTTGGCAAACATGATGGATACAAGAATCGTGTCATCACGGAGCGCTGCTTTTACATCTGCCAATGAAACGTTCCCTTTTTCATCAACAGGGAGATAAGTTACTTCAAACCCTTGTTTTTCTAAATACTCACATGCGCGCAATACAGCATGATGCTCAATCATCGTTGTAATAATATGGCGTCCTCGATGACGATTCGCCATCGCCGTTCCGATGAGCGCAATATTATCCGCTTCCGTTCCTCCGCTTGTGAAAATGATTTCTGATTCTTTCGCACCGATGCTTTTTGCTACTACAGTTCTTGCTTCATCGACTGCCTGACGGCTTTGTCTTCCGAAATAATGAATGCTTGACGGATTTCCAAACACTTCGGTCATAAACGGAATCATGCGCTCCACTACATCTGGATGAACAGGAGAGGTAGCGGCATGATCCAAATAAATTCGGTCCAATGATCATTCTCCTTTCAACTTTAAATATAAAACATGTATGCACCCTCATCGCCTTCACTATATTTCGCTAAATCTTCCAATGTCGTGTTGTCCAACACTTCCTCTACGGCATTACGAATGCGAATCCATAATTCGCGTTTTGCCGGTTCTTCCTCATCTAGCTCTTCCACAGGAGTAATTGGCCCTTCTAATACACGAATAACGTCCCCGGCAGTAATTTTAGCCGGATGATCTGCAAGCACGTACCCGCCATATGCTCCGCGGATACTTTTGACAAGCCCGGCATTCCTCAGCGGTGTAACAAGCTGTTCAAGATAATGTTCAGATAAATTGTTCGCCTTTGCAATGGAGCGTAACGAAATTGGGCGATCTCCATACTTTTTTGCGAGTTCAATCATAATCGTTAATCCATATCTACCTTTTGTTGAAATCTTCATCTTACTCCCCCTAACGATTTATAAACCATGTGTTTCAATATCAACTCGTCTTACTAATATCCATTCTGCCATACGCTGGCATTGCGGCAAAGCAACGCCGGCTACAGACCCAATCATAATGCAAAATATTAATGTTCCAATCGATACTGGCCCGCCTAAAATCCAGCCGATAAAAAGAACAAATGCTTCCATCGCAATCCGTATATATTGCACTTTCCACCCTGTTAATTCCGTCAATGCAAGCATTAAGCTGTCACGCGGACCTGCTCCTATATTAGCTGAAATATATATTCCCATTCCATAACCCGTAATAACAATCCCAACAAGCAGCATAACAAACTTGCCGATTAATGTATTTGGGACTTGTAAATACGGAATCATCATATACAAATCAATAAATATACCGACGAAAATCATATTGAGAAAAGCGCCAATTCTCGGAAGTTGTTTTAAAAGTAAAGCAGAAATCGTTAAAACCACAAGGCCGACAATAATCGACCACGTTCCAATCGTCAATCCAAAATTCCGGTATAATCCGATATGCAGTACATCCCATGGCGCGCACCCGACATTCGCTTTAATCGTTAATACGATGCCGAACGACATAATCAATAGCCCGATAAAATAAATAGCCCATCGGAAAATAGATGCATATTCGCGATGAGAATGGGCCATATTCTCACCCCATCATAAATGAAATAAGCAAATCGATTGTCATTATATCATAAAATTTCGTTTCCTTCATTGCCGGAATTTATTTCGTTGTTTTAACTGTTCTAACCGTTCATACACTTTCGCATAATATTTTTCCTCTCCGTTTTCCTTCGGTGAGTAATATTTCACTCCTGCCAATTCATTTGGCAAATATTGTTGAAAAACCCAACCATTTGGATAATCATGCGGATATTGATACCCTTTTCCATGTCCGAGCACGCTTGCCCCTTTATAATGAGCATCTTTTAAATGATCAGGAATATCTCCGATTTTTCCATTGCGTACATCATCAATCGCGGCATCAAGCGCCTTATAGGCAGAATTCGATTTCGCGCTTAAACATAACTCGATCGTAACCACAGCAAGTGGAATTCTCGCTTCAGGAAGCCCTAATCGTTCAACCGCTTCAATCGCCGCTTGTACTTTCACTCCCATCATCGGATTTGCCAGCCCAATATCTTCGTACGCAATAACAAGAAGCCGCCGGCAAACAGCCGCCAAATCCCCTCCTTCCAGCAAACGAGCTAAATAATGCAGCGCCGCGTCCACGTCACTGCCACGAACACTTTTTTGGAACGCGGATAAAAGCGAATAATACGCATCCCCTTTCTTATCATGGGTAAATCCTCGATTTTCCACAAATTCTCTTACCGTTTGTTCAGCAACACGAATTTGACCGTCGTTTTCCGAAGCATATACAATTGCTTCTAACAGATTCAACGCTAAACGGGCATCCCCACCGGACGATTCCGCAATCATGGAAAGCAAACGTTCCTCCATATCAATCGAAAGTTTTCCTAATCCTCTGTCACGATCATGCAAAGCTCGCTGTAAAAGTATAAGAATATCGGCAGGCTCAAGACGCTTTAACTGTTTTATTTGCCCGCAGCGGCTGCGGATGGCTGGGTTCACTTCATGAAACGGATTTTCCGTTGTAGCGCCGATGAGCGTAATCAGCCCTTGCTCGATGTGGGGAAGCAAATAATCTTGCTGCGCCTTGTTAAAACGGTGAATTTCATCAATAAATAAAATAACGTTTCCCGTCAGTTTCGCCGTTTCCACTACTTCTTCCAGCTCTTTTTTTCCGGAAGTCGTAGCATTAACCGCGAAAAAATCACGCTGAACGGTTCCAGCAATCGCATGCGCCAACGATGTTTTTCCCACCCCCGGCTCACCATATAAAAGCAGCGAAGGAACGTACCCATTTTTAATCATTTTATATAATGCGGTATGCGGACCAATAATATGTTGTTGTCCGACAATCTCGTCAATGTTCCGCGGTCTCATCCGAACAGAAAGCGGTTCTGAAGTAAACAACATGTGGCATCCCTCTCTAACAGCATAAATACCCCATCATCCCCTGCCTACTTTGGTCCAAGCAGGAGATGAAGATTTCTTCGCTTCAACTTGATGAAAACGATCGCCATAACAAAAGTTCCCTGTTGCGTACAGAGAACTTTTATGGGGCAAAATAGTGATCGATGGCAGTTTTTAATTCTTCCCATAACGGCACCTGCCGTCGCTCCAAATAAAGCAATAACGCTTCAACAATAAATTTTCTCACTTCGTCTGCCTCACTAAACTCTTGCTTTAACGCCTCTAGCGAGCGGCCAACATCCTCTTCCACCCCACCGTTTCTCTGTAACATTTCGATCATTTGGTGAATGCAATCGATAATTTGCTGCCGTTTCCGGTGTTTATTGGCTTGTTCGACACAAAGATAATCGTGCATGACTTCCATCGTTAACAAAGGCTCTTCTCTTTCTGACATACTCGCTACAATCGCGTCCATTCGTCGAAGTAAAAACGGCGCCATCTTCGACAGATGAAGCTCTTTTCGGTCAATCGCTATGTAAAACAAATATTCTTTCAGCATCCCGTTTAGCATCGTCGCGCAGTCTAGTGAAAAGTTGCTCACTTTTTCTCCGTATATTTCTTCGATTGCTTGTCGATACCAATTGAGCATTTTCGCTCGAATAAGAAAAACAAGTTGACGAATTTCATCATTGACTTTCACCGCTTGTTCTCCCATATGCATCTGCACGAGTTCTTTATGGCGATAAAATTCTTCTATTTGAATCGATAGCTGCTTTTCAAATTTTTCCCGCGCTGATAATGTTTCATCATGAGCAATATCACTAATTTTTTGAAATAAGACATCATAGTGATAACGAAAAATAGAAACGGCGATTTCTTCTTTTGATTTAAAATAATTATAAATCGAGCCTTTCGCCATTCCGCACTGTTCAGCGATTTCCTGCATCGACGTGGCATGATATCCTTTTTGCGCAAATAATTTCATTGCCGCTTGAATAATTTCTTCTTTTCTATTCAATGTTTTCTCCTTCCTTATTTATCATTAATGTTATTATAATGGATTTCCTCGTGAAAAAAAACGAAACACACATAAGGAAAGGACGGCTCAACAAAACGAGCCATCCTTTGTTCACTGTTTTATTCGTTCCGCTTTCGCTTGACGAATAAAGAATAACTCATACATAACCGGAATGAGAATCAACGTTAACAAGGTCGAAGAGGTGAGACCGCCGATGACGGTAATCGCCAATCCTTTGGAAATCAATGTTCCAGACTCCTTAGTCAGCGCCAATGGGATAAGAGCAGCCACTGTCGCAAACGCCGTCATTAAAATCGGGCGCAAACGCGTTTTTCCGGCTTCAATAATCGCTTCGCGAACTGTCATTCCTTTTTGTTCACGGTTTTGTCCAATCCGATCGACAAGGACAATGGCGTTCGTCGTTACAATTCCAATTAACATTAATAATCCAATCATAACGCTGATAGACAGCGGCTCTTTCGCGATATATAGACCTAGAAGCGAGCCAATCGGCACGAAAATAAGGGATGACAGAATGATAAACGGAATGCGCGCTTTTCCAAACGTGACGAGCATCGTAATATACACAAGACCGATGGCGATCAGCATGGCCATGCCAAGCTCTTGAAATGTTTGCACCGTCTCGTCGCTGCCGCCTCCGCCTTCTAGCGAAACATCATTCGGCAAGTCAAGATCGTTTTTCACATGGCGGATCACATCGTTCGTGACCTTTTGAATGTTGTCGCCAACAATTTGCGCTGATACGCGGGCAAACACTTTCCCGTCCAATTTTTGAATCGACGTATACGTATCCACTTCTTTGACGGACGCTAGTTCAGAGACGGGAACAAATCCTCGTTTCGTAAAGATTACCGTATTCTTTAGTTCGTCTACGGAATCAAGATTCTGATTATACGATAATTGAACCGTCCGCTCTGTTCCGTCTAGTTTTAATTCCCCAACTTCCACCGATTTCGTTGCATCAGCGATCGTTCCCATTATTTGAAAACCGGAAACCCCGTACGCCGCT
Organism: Parageobacillus toebii NBRC 107807; assembly: GCF_003688615.2. GTDB lineage: Bacteria > Bacillota > Bacilli > Bacillales > Anoxybacillaceae > Parageobacillus_B > Parageobacillus_B toebii. Next base: position 73,766 of record NZ_CP049703.1, read on the forward strand.
GCTTTTTCCGGATCAATATCGATAATGATTTGCTTTTGCTTTTCAGAGAAATTGTTTGTTACATATTTCAAATCTTTTCGTTGATTTAAATATGTTTCTACTTGTTTTGCCGCCTTTTGCAGAGAAGTTAAATTCGTAGAGTACAAATCAATATCAATATTGTTATTTGACGGCGGTCCGCCGACATCCATTTCACGCACGTCCAATTTCGTCCCTGGCGCTTCTGTTTCTACGATTTCTTTCATGTTTTTTTCAAGCTTTTTCATAAATGATGCAACTGGGACATTATCTTTTAAGTTGATAAAATAGTTTGCTTGGTTTTGCCGCTTTAATCCAGTGCGAAAATCACGGCTGCCAATCGCTGCGGTCACGTCCTTAATTTCTTTTTGCTCATCAAACATGTTTTCAATTTTTAATGATACATCGTTCGTTTTTTCGAGCGATGTAGAAGACGGAAGTTCAATGCTTGCGACAAGCGTCTTCTGCTCTTCATTCGGCAAGAAGGTAAATCCCAATGCCGGCACAAGCGCAAACGAACCTCCAAGCAACACAACGGATAGCGCCAAAATCATCGCCTTGCGGTTCAATGACCATGCAATGATTTGCCCGTAGACACGTTGAAGAACCCCTTCTTTTTCTTCTGGCGGAACTTTTTTGAACGAAAATTTCGCCAAAATTGGTACGATCGTAACAGCAACGATTAAAGACATGAACAGGGCGAATACAATCGTTAACGCAAACGGCAAGAAAAATTCACCCGTAATTCCACCGACAAAACCGAGCGGCAAAAAGACAACAACGGTCGTAATCGTCGATGAGGTAATCGCTTTTAATATTTCTTTTGTCGAATCTTCAATCAGTTCATCCGTCATCCCAGTTTTCGCCTTGCGGACGCGGCGGAAAATATTTTCAATCACGACGATGCTGTCATCGACCACACGCCCTACCGCTACCGCCATTCCTCCAAGCGTCATGACGTTTAAGGAAATATCCATCCGATTCAAGAAAATGGAAGCCACTAATAATGAAAGTGGAATCGAAACGATAGCGATGATCGTCGCGCGAACGTTGCGCAAAAACACAAGCACAGAGATAGATGCAAACAGCGCTCCTAACAATCCTTCACGGACAAGCGATTCGACCGATTTTTTAATTCCTTCCGCGGAATCAAAACCAATCGTGTAATCGAATTGGTCCTTATACGAATCAAGCACATGAATCACTTTGTCCGCCACTTCCACCGTATTGGCGTCTTGCTTTTTCGTAACCGCCATTGACAATGATTCTTTTAAATTGTAACGGGTGAACTCCGACCGATCGGCGACTGTTTCGATTGTTGCGATGTCCTTTAACTTGATCGCTGGTTTGATTTGTGGCGCATCAGGCGATGATTGTACGAACGGCGATGTCAGCGTCATATTTTCGAGTTCTTTCACTGTTTCCAGCTTTTCCTGCACACGAATAGGAATTTGCAAAGCATCGGTATGGACGCTGCCAGCGGGAAAAGAAATGTATTTTTCGTTAATTTGATCTTTAATTTGCGACAGCGTTAACCCCGCCTGCAGTGCTTTTTGTTTATCGACAGTAATTTGTACGACCTCTTCCTTCATTCCTCCGACAGACACGGAATTAATCCCGTTAATTTTATTTAACTCAGGAATTACTTCGCTTTCTAATATTTTTTGCAAGTCCACATCTTTTTTGGCAAATAAGGAAATATTAAAAATAGGGAGAGTCCCAAACGAAAAACGATTTATTTTCGTTTGAACATTTTCTGGAAGCTTTGCGTCTTTGATTAATGTATCTACTTGGCGTTCCACTTCATCCATATCCGTATGAAACGGAAATTCAAGATTAATAATGGCAATGCTCTCATACGAAGAGCTTTGCATCTGCTTTAGCCCCTCAATGGACTTTAGTTTTTCCTCCAGCTTGGAAGTCACTTGATCGTTAATATCTTGCGGCGATGCGCCTGGATAAACGATTTCAATCGATAGCTGCGGAAACTCAATGTTTGGAAGCAAATCTACCTTCAAAGAGGAAAAAGAATATATCCCCCCAACAATAAGCAAAAAAGAAATAATGAATATGGCAGCAGCATTTTTTAAGCTAAACTTTGTTAAAAAATTCATCTTTTCCCCTCTCTTTCATTGATTTTACGACCAATCATTCAAATCATATTCCAACCGACCAGTCGTAATAATGCAGATCAATTATAAAAGATTCCTTATAAACTTTCAATTGGATGAAATGTAAAAAAATATAAAGTTTAAATTTGCTAATAAGAGGAAAGACTATAATCTATCTAAATCTATTTGCGGGGTGTAGGGAAATGAAAACACGACAAGATGCTTGGACACATGAAGAAGACGTTATATTGGCGGAAACGGTATTGCGGTATATTCGTGAAGGGGGAACACAACTTGCTGCGTTTGAAGAAGTTGGAGATCGCCTGAATCGGACAGCGGCAGCATGCGGATTCCGCTGGAACGCTGAAGTACGAAAGCGATACGTGGAAGCAATTGAATTAGCAAAAAAACAGCGAAAAGAACGGAAGCGAGCATTAGAACAAGCGAAAAAAATGCAGCGATCAGAAAATAAAGCACAGCCGCTTTCTACCAATTTCGTCTCTTTCCAACAAGAAACATCCGCTTTTCTTACAGAACCTTCCATTACGCTCGATCAATGCATTGCTTTTTTACAGACATTAAAATCTGATTATGAGCGTTCCGAAACGATCCAAATGGAAAATGAACGGTTAAAAAATGAAAATGCACAATTGCGGACGCGCAACGAGGAACTGCAAAAAAAATTAGAGCGTCTTGAAGAACAACAATCCACTATTAAAGAAGATTACGAGGCATTAGTAAAAATTATGGAACGCGCTCGCAAACTGATCGTAGATGAAGAATATGGCGTACATCCAGCCCATATTTTCCGAATGGATAAAAACGGAAATCTAGAACACATCGCCCAATCCTGATAAAAACGTCGCAGAATGTTTTCTGCGACGTTTTTATTCTTCGCCAACCCGATAAATTTTAATATCTTTCAATAGTTCACGTACAACGTATGAAGCCATAATAAGCCCCGCTACCGATGGAACAAATGCATTCGAAGATGGCGGCATTTGCGCTTTGCGAATTGGAGATTGGTCATTCCCTACCACTTTACGGACATCTTCGCGAATAATAATTGGCTTTTCATCAGAAAACACAACTGGAATACCGCTCCGAATCCCTTCTTTACGCAATTTGGAGCGAATTATCTTTGCGATCGGGTCCGTATGGGTTTTCGAAATATCCACGATGCGGAAGCGTGTCGGATCCATTTTATTGGCTGCGCCCATGCTCGAAATAATCGGGATATTGCGCTTTAAACATTCTTTCATTAAATGGACTTTATATATGATCGTATCGGAAGCATCAATAACAAAATCAAGATCATAGCTAAAAAATTGCTCATATGTTTCTTCTGTATAAAACATTTGCAAAGCGATGACTTCACATTCCGGATTGATATCAGCAATTCGTTCTTTCATTAATTCCACTTTCGGACGGCCAATGGTGGAAAGAAGCGCATGAATTTGCCGGTTAATATTTGTAATATCAACATTATCCCGATCTACAAGAACAAGGCGTCCGATGCCGGAACGCGCCAACGCCTCAACAGCAAAGGAACCGACTCCGCCGACGCCAAGAACGGCAACCGTTGCATTTTTTAATTTTTCCAATCCTTCTTTTCCTATTGCTAATTCGTTCCGCGAAAATTGGTGTAACATGTATATCCCCCGTCACATAAATATTGCTTCCATAACGCTTTTTATCCTACAATAACAATTCCCTAAATTTCAATCTAAATTTTTGGTAAAACAAAAGAAATCCCTATGTAAAGAGCAATCTTTACATAGGGAAGTTTTTCAAACGATATATAACAATAAACTAACGTATAAGTCCCAATCGTGCCGTCGATGCCTTCGTTTTGAACCCGCTCCAAGCAGGTGGGTGCCCTGTTCCAAGGTTTGCACTTCCTCCCTCGTCAAAGGCATGTACGCTGCTTGGAAACTCCGGGCTCCCGTATAACTTATTGTTCGGTCAAAACAATAGGTTATACGACGAACACATCAGGACTATGCTTCTTTATTTAAATTTTATCATACATTTTACATCTTTTCAACGAAACAACTAATATTGCTCACTCTTTTTTTCCGAGTTAACAACTAAATGTAATTCTTCTAGCTGTTGTTCACTAACTGGGCTTGGCGCCTCTGTTAGCAAGCAGCTTGCACTTGCTGTTTTTGGAAATGCGATAGTATCGCGCAAGTTCGTTCGTCCTGCCAACAACATGACAAGACGGTCCAAGCCTAGCGCAATCCCTCCATGCGGCGGGGTGCCATATTCAAATGCTTCTAATAAGAAACCAAACTGCTTACGCGCTTCTTCTTCCGTAAATCCTAGGGCGCGAAACATCTTTTCCTGAACTTCCCGCTCAAAAATACGCATCGAACCGCCGCCGAGTTCATAGCCGTTTAACACAAGGTCATATGCCTGTGCCCGTACTTTTTCTGGATTTGTCTCTAATTGTGGCAAGTCTTCACGCACTGGCATGGTAAACGGATGATGCGCCGCGTAATAACGCCCGTCTTCTTCATCATACTCTAACAGTGGCCAGTCTGTAATCCAAAGGAAATTAAATTTCGTTTCATCAATTAAATTTAAATCTTTTCCAAGTTTTACACGCAACGCGCCAAGCGCATTGGCAACCACCGTCTTATGATCGGCAACAAACAGCAATAAATCGCCGGCTTCTGCCTCAAGCGTTCGAATCAGTCCGTTTTGTTCTTCTTCTGTGAAAAATTTAGCGATTGGTCCTTTCAATCCATCTTCTTCCACTTTCAACCACGCCAGTCCTTTTGCCCCGTAACGCGCGACAAACTCAGCTAGCGCGTCGATGTCTTTGCGCGAATATTGATCTGCTGCTCCTTTTACATTAATCGCCTTTACTTGTCCTCCGTTTGCAATGGCGCCTGCAAATACTTTGAAGGAAGAATTCTTCACGATTTCCGATACATCGACAAGTTCTAGACCAAAGCGCGTATCCGGCTTGTCCGAACCATAACGGCTCATTGCCTCATCGTAAGACATGCGCGGGAATGGCAAGGAAATGTCGATTCCTTTCGCCATTTTCATGACATATGCCATCATTCGTTCTGTTAGCTGCATAATCTCTTCTTGGCTCATAAACGATGTTTCAATATCAATTTGGGTAAACTCTGGCTGACGGTCTGCACGTAAGTCTTCGTCACGGAAACAACGAGCAATTTGATAATATCGTTCGAATCCCGCTACCATTAAGAGCTGCTTAAATATTTGCGGCGATTGCGGAAGCGCGTAAAACTCGCCTGGATGAACGCGGCTTGGCACTAAATAGTCACGCGCCCCTTCCGGCGTGCTTTTCGTTAAAATTGGCGTTTCCACTTCCAAAAAGCCTTCTCCGTCTAAAAAGTCGCGAATAGCCTTTGTCACTCGGTGCCGCAATTGCAAAGTACGAAACATAACCGGGCGGCGCAAGTCTAAATAACGATATTTAAGACGCACTTCTTCAGCTACGTCCGTTTGATCCGCGATGACAAACGGCGGTGTTTTTGCTTCGTTAATGATGGTTATACGCTCTGCTTGAATTTCAATTTTTCCTGTCGGAAGATTTGGATTGATCGTTCCCTCCTCCCGGGCAACGACGGTGCCTTCCACACTCAATACGTATTCATTCCGCACTTTTTCTGCCACATTCAGCGCTTCTTTTGACACTTCCGGACTGAACACGACTTGCACGATTCCCGTCCGGTCACGAAGGTCGATGAAAATCAGCCCGCCAAGGTCGCGGCGTTTTTGTACCCAACCTTTTAAAACCACTTTTTCCCCAATCGCTTTTTCGGTGATTTCACCGCAATAATATGTCCTTCCAAACACGATTTCAACCCTCCTGCGACAATCTTTCTTTTAAATAATCGACGACAGAATGTAGCGGTACTTCTGTTTGCTCTCCTGTGCTCATCTCTTTTATATTGATTACTTCTTTTGCGAGTTCATCATCGCCGAGAATCGCCACAAACTTGGCGTTCAAGCGGTCTGCCGATTTTAATTGCGCTTTTATTTTCCGGTCCTGATAATCTTTATCAGCGACAATTCCAGCTTTTCGCAGCTTGTGAACAAGTAATATGGACTCATCTTTTGCTTTTTCGCCAACAGCGACAACATAGCAATCAATGCCTTCGCTAATCGGCAATGTAATCCCTTCTGCCTCTAAAGCGGCGAGCAACCGCTCAATACTTAGCGCAAATCCAATCCCAGGTGTTTCTGGCCCGCCTATTTCTTGCACCAACCCGCTATAGCGACCTCCACCGCATAACGTTGTAATCGCTCCAAATCCTTCTGCATCACTCATAATTTCAAACGTCGTATGATAATAATAATCTAATCCGCGTACGAGGCGAGGATCTACTTCAAATGGAATTCCCAATTTCGTTAAGTAAGCTTTTACTTTTTCAAAATAATGCCGTGATTCATCGTTTAAATAATCGAGAATCGATGGCGCCGTTGCCATTAATTCGTGGTCACGGTCTTTTTTGCAATCTAAAATGCGAAGCGGATTTTTTTCTAGACGCACCTGGCAATCTTCGCAAAGTTCATGAATCCGGCTTTTAAAATGATCGATCAGCGCTTGACGATGCGCTTTTCGGGTTTCTACATCCCCTAGGCTGTTAATGACCAGTCTTAATTTTTTTAATCCTAACGATCGATACAATTCCATCGCCATTGCAATAACTTCCGCGTCAATCGCCGGATCATTGCTTCCAATCGCTTCCACACCAAATTGAACAAATTGACGGAACCGCCCTGCCTGTGGCCGTTCGTAGCGGAACATCGGACCTATGTAATATAACTTAATTGGCTGATTTGGATTGCCGTACATTTTATTTTCAACGAACGAACGCACAACCGGCGCAGTCCCTTCCGGACGAAGCGTCATGCTTCTTCCCGCCCGGTCTTCAAACGTATACATTTCTTTTTGCACAATATCCGTCGTATCGCCAACACCGCGCAAAAATAATTCGGTATGTTCAAAGATCGGAGTGCGAATTTCATGGTAATTGTAACGTTTGCAAATATCACGCGCTATTTTTTCAACATATTGCCACTTTTCTACTTCACCAGGCAAAATATCCTGCGTTCCTCGCGGAATTTGAAAAGCCATAAACAAACCCTCCTTCTCCAAAAATAAAAACGCCCTTCTTCCCTACTTATAAATAGGGACGAGAGCGTTGTTCCCGTGGTGCCACCCTAATTGAAGCAAAAAGCTTCCACTTATTACCGATAACGCGAGATTCGCGTTCCCTTTTACTGGCACAAATGACGCGTTCAAAGGGAAACCTACGGAGTGTCTTTCGTTAAGTCATCATGGAGAAATGCTTCCAGCCTAAGGCATTTCCTCTCTGGCCATGTGTATTCTTAACTACTTTTCTCCGTCATTGGTTGTTATTATATACAATTTTTATAACCTATCTTACGAATGAAAATTCATTTTGTCAAGGAGAAAATGACACTTTTCAAGAACGAAACAGTTGTTTTTTTAGTTTTTGTACGTCTCTTAGCGTCAATCCAAACTCTGACGCTAATTCAAATGCTGTATGTTCCGCCTCTTTTCTCATAAATTCGTGAAAATCAATATGAAACAGTTCACTTGCTCTTCGATGCGCAAACTCTCCTTTCGCGCTATGCCGCAATTTTGCTCATCCTTCCTCTGTGCTATATTCTTTTTTATTTTTTCCCATTTAGATAAAAAATAAAAAAGAATTTGGCCGCTTTGAAAGGATAAAAAAAAGCGGGCGAACATTATTTGTTCCCCGCTTTTTCCTTACTTTCTACAATCAAAGTGACAGGACCATCATTAATTAATTCCACTTCCATCATCGCTCCAAACTTTCCCGTTTCAACACGGATGCCTTTTTGACGAAGCGCTTCGTTCATCGCTTCATAAATTGGCAATGCACGATCCGGTTTCGCCGCTTCCATAAAGTTCGGGCGCCGGCCTTTTCGGCAATCGCCATACAAGGTAAATTGCGATACGGATAAAATTTCTCCGCCAACGTCCAGCACGGAGAGATTCATTTTTCCGGATTCATCCTCGAAAATGCGCAAATGTGCGATTTTATCTGCAATAAACGCTGCATCCTCAACCGTATCGCTATGAGTGACGCCAACCAGAAGAACAAGACCATGGTCAATGGAACCGACAACTTCCCCATTCACTGTCACTTTTGCATGTTTTGCCCGTTGTACTACTACTCTCATCACACTTTTCCTTTCTAATTATTCATGATTCGCTGTACTGAGTAAATATCTGGTATTTGTTTAATTCGATCGACCACTTTTTGTAAATGGCTAATATTGCGAATGGCAATCGTCATATGAATAGTTGCGATTTTATTGCGGTGATCGGATCTTCCTGAAACAGCCGAAATGTCCGTTTTCGTTTCATTTACCGCTTGCAGCACTTCGTTTAACAACCCGCGGCGGTCAAAACCAGTAATCTCAATCTCCACGTTATATTCGCGATTTGATTGTACATCACTTTCCCATTCCACCGAAATTAAGCGGTCTAATGCCTCTTCTGTCTGCACATTTGGACAATCAGCACGATGAACTGATATTCCGCGTCCTCTTGTAATAAAGCCGATGATTTCATCCCCAGGAACTGGATTACAGCAACGCGACAAACGAATAAGCAAGTTGTCCATTCCTTGCACACGAATGCCGTAATCACGTTTCTTTGCAGTTGGTATTTTCGTTTCTGGTATTGTCTCTGTCAATTTTTTCTGTTGTTCTTCCAAATCACGCTGCTTTCGCCATTTGTCTGTTAAACGGTGAGCAATTTGCGCCGCGGTAATCCCATGATAACCGACCGCGGCGTACATATCCTCTTCGTTCGAAAAATTAAATTTCTCCGCAACGCGCTTGACGTTTTCCGCCGTTAAAATTTCTTTGACATCAAATCCGAGGCTGCGGACTTCTTTTTCGACAAGCTCTCTTCCTTTTTCAATATTTTCTTCCCGTCTTTGCTTTTTGAAAAACTGACGGATTTTATTTTTCGCATGGGACGTTTGCGCCAGCTTCAGCCAATCTTGACTTGGCCCGTACGAGTGCTTCGAAGTCAGAATCTCGACAATGTCGCCTGTCTGCAGCTTGTAATCGAGCGGCACCATTTTGCCGTTGACCTTGGCGCCGATCGTTTTATTGCCAATTTCCGAATGGATGCGATAGGCGAAATCAATCGGCACCGAACCGGCCGGCAATTCGATGACATCTCCTTTTGGCGTAAACACAAACACCATATCGGAGAATAAATCCATCTTCAGCGATTCCATAAATTCTTCGGCGTTGCTCGCATCGTTTTGCCATTCTAAAATTTCACGGAACCATGATAATTTTTCTTCAAACGAATTTGGTTTAATCGTCTTTCCTTCTTTATATGCCCAGTGCGCGGCAATTCCGAACTCAGCGATTTGATGCATCTCAAACGTGCGAATTTGTACCTCTAGCGGTTCTCCTTTCGGACCAATCACCGTTGTGTGAAGCGATTGATACATATTCGGTTTTGGCATCGCAATATAATCTTTGAAACGCCCCGGCATCGGCTTCCAACATGTATGAATGATGCCCAATACGGCATAGCAGTCTTTAATGCTGTTAACAATAATGCGGACAGCAAGCAGATCGTAAATTTCATTAAACTGTTTATTTTGCATGACCATTTTGCGATAGATGCTATAAATATGTTTCGGTCTTCCGGAAATTTCGCACGGAATAGAAACTTCGTTCAGCCGTTCACGCACTTCCTGAATGACTTCTTCCAAATATTGCTCGCGTTCGGCCCGTTTTTTCTTCATTAAATTCACGATGCGGTAATATTGCTGCGGATTTAAGTAGCGAAGGGCGGTATCTTCCAGTTCCCACTTAATTTTGGAAATTCCAAGGCGGTGTGCCAATGGCGCAAAAATCTCTAACGTTTCATTTGCAATTCTCCGCTGTTTTTCGATCGGCAAATGCTTCAGTGTCCGCATATTATGGAGGCGATCCGCTAATTTAATGAGAATGACACGAATGTCTTGCGCCATTGCCAAAAACATTTTCCGGTGGTTTTCCGCTTGCTGTTCTTCTTGGGATTTATATTTAATTTTTCCTAACTTTGTCACGCCATCTACGAGCATCGCCACTTCGCTACCGAATTCCCGTTCCAAATCTTCCTTCGTTGCCTCCGTATCTTCGACAACGTCATGCAAAAATCCAGCTGCGATCGTGGCAGGATCCATTTTTAAATCTACTAAAATGCCGGCAACTTGAATCGGATGAATAATGTATGGTTCTCCCGATTTGCGATATTGATCGCGATGAGCGTGGTTAGCAAATTCATACGCCTTCTTAATAAATTCGACATCTCTTTCAGACAAATAGCAGCTTGCCTGCTCAAAGACTTGTTCCGCTGTTAATACCTGTTCGTTGGCCATAGGATCAAATCACCTTTACGTATAATAAAATCATGTATTGATTACTATTATCATGAAAATTTTTTATAATGTAAAGAGTTATGCAACGCTTGCTGCCTCATGTTAACAATTACCACCATTAGAAACTAATAAGAAAGAGCACTCACTAGAGTGCCCTTTTTATTTATTGTAACGAAATATGACAGCTATGTCGATGGTTAGAATTGCATAAGTGCTAAAATATCATAACCTTCTAATTTTTTGCGTCCCTCAAGCTCGGTAAGCTCTATTAAAAAGGCAATGCCAGCTACCACACCGCCTAGCTGTTCGACAAGTTGAATCGTAGCGCGAATCGTTCCGCCTGTCGCCAATAAATCATCTGTAATTAACACGCGTTGTCCCGGTTTAATCGCATCTTTATGCATCATCAATACATCTTTTCCATATTCTAATCCGTATTCCACACGAACTACTTCGCGCGGAAGCTTTCCTTCCTTGCGCACCGGAGCAAATCCTACACCAAGCGCATACGCAACAGGGCAGCCAATAATAAATCCTCGCGCTTCAGGTCCAACAACAATATCAATTTTCTTTTCGCGCGCGTACTCCACAATTTGATCTGTCGCATATTTATATACTTCGCCTTTATCCATCAATGTGGTAATATCTTTAAACATAATCCCAGGTTTAGGGAAATCTGGAACAATTGTAACATATTGTTTCAAGTCCATTACACATTTGTCTCCTCGTATGTTTGCGAACCTTTCATTTCGAAAAGACAACGCTTTAATTGTTCATATGTTGAATACAAAAATAGATTTTCAAGCTCAAACTGAGCTTGTTTAAAGCGATAAGTCGGCGATTCGCTTAAATCGCGTTTAGCCGGTTGAGGAACAAGCGATACAACTCCATCCTGTTGCGTAATAAATTCCAGCTCGAGAAATACTTTTGCCATAAACCGGACAGTTTCTTCTGTCCATCCACGCGCACGTGCTAACTCGCCACCATACTTAGCCAAGTTAAACACACCTTTTTTTCTCAAAAACGCATAAAACCATTTAAAATGATCACGCGTTGGCAACGTGCGAAAAAAATGAGTCTCCCTTTGATAGAATAACGCATAAATGCGCGCAGGTAAACTAGAACGTAACAACATTTTTATGATTTCCAAAGACGTTGGCATATCTAACAGCACAACGTACCGGTTATCTAAACAAAGCCGCGACGCTTCTTCCACTGAGGCCGTGTAGTAAATCTCTTCTTTATATGCTTCAAGTCCTAATGCATCTGCCGTACCTTCCCGAAACATAATCAACATCCGCTTATCTTTCGGAAGAGACGCAATCAGTGGCCGTACATCGCGCATACCGCGAATATCAAACAATTGACATTCATGCACCGCAACATCGCAAATCATTAGCTGCGGTTTGCGAAGATTGTTCCACTCATTCACCATTAACTCGCCAACCACGGACACTTTCGCATCTGGAGCGATTTCATCGCACAAATAACCAAAGCCGAACCCGACGCTATCAATCGCAGCGCCATTTTGGGCGAAAACAGCCTTTAAATGCGACTGGTCAGCCCCGATGCGTCGGATCGTTTCCACTGATACATTTTCCATTAAAAAAAGAGGCTTTGCGTTATCTACACCAAACGGAGCAAACTTTTCAAGCTGTTCGGCTACCGAAAGCGTTAAATCAGATACGGAACAAACTGCATCAATCGGTGTAATTGGGGTAAAATCATCGGCTGTCAACATATCATCGGCAAGTGCGTTGAGACGCTGACGCAATTCATCAATATGATCAACCGATAATGTCATTCCCGCCGCCATTGGATGCCCGCCAAAATGTGGCAAAATATCGCGACATGTCGATAAGCTTGAAAACATATCAAACCCATGAATGCTTCGCGCCGAACCTTTTGCAATTCCTTTCTCGGAATCAATGCTCAAAACAATCGTCGGACGGTAAAATTGTTCAACCAATCGGGAAGCAACAATGCCAATGACCCCTGGATTCCATCCTTCTTTTGCGATCACAAGCACTTTATTTTCGGATGGCGGAAATTGTTCATTTACTATTTGTGCCGCTTCCTCCGCTATTTTCGCGACAAGCTGCTGCCGCTCCCGATTTAAATCATCCATTTCTTTCGCAAGTCTTTGTGCTTCCTCTTCTTTCTCCGTCATTAACAATCTGACAGCAGGGGTTGCTTCTCCCAACCGGCCAACTGCATTCATCCGCGGCGCAATAACGAACCCAACCGTCTGTTCGTTAATTTCTTGTGCTTCTATTCCACATTGTTTACACAATGCACGCAATCCAATACGTTTCGTATTTCGCAACTGTTCAAGCCCTTGTGCAACCAACAGCCGATTTTCTCCGGTAAGGGAAACGAGATCAGCGATCGTTCCAATTGCTACGACATCTAAAAAATGACGCGGCACATCCCCAAGCAATGCGTGGGCAACTTTAAATGCTACTCCGACGCCTGCTAATTCACGAAACGGGTATGTACTGCCGGGCTTTTTCGGATGAATAATTTCATATGCTTCCGGCAACGCCGGTCCCACTTCATGATGATCTGTAATAATGACATCCATACCAAGCTCATTGGCAAGCGCCACTTCCTTCACTGCAGCAATGCCGTTATCGACCGTGATAATCAGAGAAAATCCTTGCTCCTTTGCCCAACGAAATGCATTCTCATTCGGACCGTATCCTTCGGTAAATCGATTGGGAATGTAAAAATCCACAATGGCGCCAGCTTCCTTCAGAGCACTAACCATTACCGTCGTGCTGCTTACGCCGTCAGCATCATAATCACCATATACCAAAATATGCTCTCCATGTTGTATCGCCCGTTGAATCCGCTCAATTGCCCGTTCCATCCCATCTAGCAAAAACGGATCATGAAACGGTTGTTTCAGCGGATATAAAAACGCGTTCGCCTCTTCTACCGTACGAACTCCACGATGAACAAGAAGCTTCGCAATCAACGGATCCATATGCGACTGTTCTACTAAATGCGTTACGATATTTTCGTCAGGACGTTTCACATCCCAACGTGTTTTTGCTATTAACATGTATCCCACCTCAACTCTTCCTATTATACAAAAAGGAAAAAAGGGTGAGCAATGAAGTTATTGGTTTTTTTGAATGATACGCGGGCTAACCATTTATTCGTCCAATCGATAATATAAGACATAAAACAAAAATGCCCCATAAAAACATGGGGCATTTTTTGCCTTCCGCTTTTCGTTATACTTGTGGTTCCAATTCTTTTTCTGAACGTTTTTTCGTCTTTCCTTTTTTCAATTGGTTGCCTTTCCAAACAATCCATAATTGCGCGGCGATGAATAAAGAAGAGTAAACCCCGCATATTAAACCAACGAAAAGGGCGATATTAAAGTTGAGAATCGCTTCACTGCCGAAGATCAAGAGAGCAACAACGGTAAAGATGACCGTTAACACCGTGTTAATGGAACGAGTAAGCGTTTGTTGCAATGCTCTGTTGACGATATGTTTTAAATCATCCACCGTTTTCACTTTGCGTTTTTTCAGTAAATCACGGACGCGGTCAAAAGTAACGATCGTATCGTTAATCGAATAACCGATAATCGTTAACACCGCAGCAATAAACGTTAAGTCAACTTCTAAACGAGTCAAGCTGAAAAAGGTGACGATGACAAACGCATCGTGAAGAAGCGCCACGATCGCGGCAAGCGCCATATATATTTCAAAACGAATCGTCACATAAATAATAATCCCAATGGACGAAATGAGCACAGCGATCAATGCGTTACGCGCCAATTCTTTTCCAATAACCGGAGATACCGTGCTGACGTTCGGCTCTGAACCATATTGCTGTTTAAAATGTGCTTTTAGCTCCGCAATTTCTTTTTTGCTTAACACGCCGATCAAACGAGCAACACCGATATTATTATGCTCGCCTGATAATACGATGTCCTCCGGTTTTAAGTCAAGCTTTTGAAACTCTTCTTTTAACTGCTGAACATTAATTGGTTTATCACTCATTACTTCTATGCGCGTGCCGCTCGTAAAATCGATGCCAAGATTAAGCTTCAGCGTTAATAAGGCAATAATCCCGATCACCGTTAGCAAACCAGAAAAAATGAAAAACTTTTTACTATGTTTTACGAAGTCCAAACGATCAAATTTTGTCGGTACTTCCGTATGATCCGTTGTTTCGGCGATATTTAAGATTTCCGATTTTTTTACACCGAAATAGCCTGGCTTATTGTTCAGCCAGCGGCTATGGACAAGCAGGCCAAGCAACAGGCGCGTGCCGTACACCGCGGTGATGAAGCTTGCTAAAATGCTGATGATCAGCATCGTTGCGAACCCTTTTACTGAGCTTGTCCCGTAAATAAAGAGAACAATACCGGCAATAATCGTCGTAATGTTCGCATCCACAATTGTCGCCAACGATCCTCTATTCCCAGAACGGAATGCCGACATAACCGACTTGCCTAGCTTAATTTCCTCTTTAATCCGCTCATACGTAATAATATTGGCATCAACCGCCATCCCGACACCTAAAACAAGGGCGGCAATTCCCGGCAATGTCAATACGCCGTTCATCCAATCAAAGATAAGCAAAATAAGGTAAATATAAACAGTTAATGTAATGACAGCGATAACCCCTGGCAAACGATAAAACAAAATCATAAAGAGGAAAATCGCGGCAACCCCTACAATGCCGGCAAAAATTGTTTTTTGCAGGGCATTTTGGCCAAACTGCGCCCCGACCGATGTCGAGTAAATTTCTTTTAACTCGACTGGAAGCGCGCCAGCATTAAGCAGGTCAGCTAATTGCTGTGCCTCCTTAACGGTGAAATTGCCTACGATGGAGACATCTGTTTGGGCAAATACTTGGTTTACCGCTGCCGCGGAAATAAATTTTGGATCTGCTTTTCCCGCTTCTTTCGCGTAGGAATCTTCTCCTTCTTTAAAGTCCAGCCAAATGACCAATAAGTTATTTGGCGGTCCCATTTTATATACTTTTTCTGTCACTTGTTTAAATTTATCCGCATCTTTTAATTTAATGGCAACACTCGGTTTCCCGTTTTCGTCAAAGGACAGCTTTGCTCCGCCTTGAACAAGATCGCTTCCATCCATTAACACGTTATCATGCACGTCGCGGAACGTTAATTTTGCCTGCGTCGATAAAATTTCGCGCGCTTGATTTTGATCTTTTATCCCCGCAAGCTGCACGCGAATCCGATTTTTTCCTTCTATTTGAATGTTTGGCTCGCTCACACCGAGCACGTTAATCCGTTTGTTTAGCGCGCTCACCGTGCTTTTTAATGTTTCTTTGTCAATTTTATCGCCTTTTTTCGCTGGCTTTACTTCATACAGCACTTCAAAGCCGCCTTGCAAATCAAGACCTAATTTAATGTTATGTAAAATTCCTTGAATCGTCGGCCCCATCACTCCTGCAAAAAGCAAAAGCAACAGGAAAAACGCGACAATGCGACTGCGTTTTACCATAATAAAAAAGTCCTCCTTCAACTCGTCTTACCACTTACTTCTCATGATTGTCACTCATCTAGAAATTACTTGCTAGACTAATTTTCGAAAAAAAGAAAACTTCTCTTACACCGAAAAACAATGCTTGCGAGCGCTTGGTTTTTCTCAATAATCCAATTATGAAACAGTTAACGGAAACTGTCAATTTTCTACATCACTATAATAATTCGTTTAACACTGCTTCTAAATCATCATTTCCAGAACAGTGCTGTTCTTTATATGATTGCATCGTAATAAATGACATGTACTCGCCGATTTGTAACGATAAAATATCGTTGACAAGCTCAAATAACTTTCTTTCTTCTTTAAAATTTTTCCATTTCTTTTGAACTAGACAATCCCATATTTGATCCATCGTCACCTGTTTATAACCAAGCAGGCGAAATTCATCATACTTGCATTGTAATGCGGGCATCAGCTGTTCTCGCAGTTCTTTTTGTTTTTCCTTTTCCATTCTCTCGCCTTCTCCCTCTGAAAACTTGTCATGCTTGTTTATATGTATTGCATATAGTTAATTGTATAAAAGATCATGACATTTGAGAAGGTAGGGAGACGAGATGTCTAAATTTCTACAAGGAACGATGATTTTAATCGTTGCTGGTTTGATTACAAGAGCGCTTGGATTTGTCAACCGCATTGTCGTCGCCCGCGTTATTGGCGAGGAAGGCGTTGGATTGTACATGATGGCGATGCCAACGCTTGTGTTAGCCATTACGATCACGCAAATGGGGCTCCCTGTCGCCATTTCGAAACTAGTTGCAGAAGCCGAAGCGGTTGGCGATCGACAAAAAGTGAAAAAAATTCTTGTTGTCTCTTTAACGATTACAAGTATACTTAGCGTTATCTTCTTCCCTACTATGATATTGCTTGCACCATTTTTATCACGAACATTATTTACTGACCCACGCACTTATTATCCGTTAATCGCTATTGCTCCTGTCGTCCCAATCATAGCGGTTTCTTCCGTGTTACGCGGTTATTTCCAAGGAAAACAGCAAATGAAGCCGTACGCATATTCACAGCTTTTAGAACAAATCGTTCGCATTAGTTTGATTGCCTATTGTACAAAAGCATTATTGCCGTATGGCATTGAATATGCTGCTGCAGGTGCGATGTTTTCATCTGTTATTGGTGAATTCATGTCATTATTATATTTGCTTTACATGTTTAAATTAAAAAAATCCATTAAGCTGCGAACAAAGTTTATTCAATATGTCAAGGCAGGAAAAGAAACGTTTGCAAGTTTAATGCGCATCGCTTTGCCAACGACAGGAAGCCGTTTAATTGGCTCTCTTTCTTGGTTTTTGGAGCCGATTGTCGTTGCAAACAGCTTGGCAATGGCCGGAGTCGCAACAACGCTAGCTACAAAACAATATGGTCAGCTGACTGGCTATGCTCTTCCATTATTAATGCTGCCGTCTTTTATTACGTATTCACTATCCACCTCTCTTGTTCCAGCAATCAGTGAAGCAATGGCACAAAAACAAACATTATTGGTTGAACATCGCATTCAGCAAGCAATGCGTCTTTCTCTCGTCACAGGCGGGCTCTCTGTCGTCGTCTTATATGTATTTGCAGAACCGCTCATGCAACTGATGTACGGTACAAGTGAAGCGACTATTTTTGTCAAAGTGATGGCACCATTTTTTCTATTTTATTACTTTCAAGGTCCGCTGCAGGCAGTATTGCAGGCCCTTGATTTAGCGAAAGCAGCGATGACAAATAGCTTAATTGGCGCAGCCGTAAAAATTGTCTGTATTTTCGCCTTAGCAACCCAACCGAGCTTAGGAATTATGGGAGCAGCATTGGCCGTTGCGATCAACACTGTGTTAGTCACGTTGCTTCATTTTGCAACGATTATAAAAGTAGTATCTTATTCTATTTATCCACTCGAATATGTCAAGGCTTGTTTATCCATCACTATAGCAGGTGTTGCTGGGTACGTATCATTCCACTATTCTTTCATCGTGCTGCCACTGCCTATACGAACGTTGGCTTCTATTACCGTTACCGCCATCGTTTACTTGCTTCTGCTGATTATTTTTCAATTGGTCAAACGAGAAGAGCTTGCACATATTCCGGCAATTGGTGCTTTTTTTGCGAAAAAAAATCGCAAATAAACTTCTAAACATGTCCGAATAGGAATATATTTTGGTGAAACTTATTTATCGGGCGACAGGGGGGAATGAGATGACAAAATGGGGAACAGCTATTGTTTATGGGGTTGTAACTATTTTCTTATTGGCGGCTCTCATTAGCTTCTTTTTATCTCTCATACTGAAATGGACAAACGTACAAGAACCTTCGTTAACATGGATTATTTTTGCCGGGTCGCTTCTTTCCATGTTCATTGGCGGGGTTGTAGCTGGTGGAAAAGGAAAAGAAAGAGGCTGGCTAATTGGCGGGGGAACAAGTTTATTATTTACATTCATCGTATTAGTATTTCAATTTTTGGGATTGGAAAAAGCATTCACTATTGAACAATGGTTATATCATCTAATCTTTTTTGTCGCAGCGGCGCTTGGCGGCATTGTCGGTGTAAACCTAGCCGCATCACGCAATTAAACGATGACGGCTACCTTTACTTGGGAAAGGTAGCCGTCATCGTTTACTTATTCTCTTTTTCCGTCACCACTTCGCGCACCGCCGAGCGGTCATATGTAAGACGCGTGCCATCGCCTGCACGAATGACAACTTTATCTTCATCGACCGAATCGATGATCCCATGCAGTCCGCCAATGGTGATGATTTTATCCCCTTTTTTTAAATTAGCCTGCATTTGCTGAATCGCACGCTGCCGTTTTTGCTGCGGCCGAAGCAGCAAGAAATAAAAAATGACAAAAAACAAAATAATTGGAAGTAAATTAGCAATCGTCGCTGACATTCATTTCCCCTCTTTCTAAAAATTTTTCGCATTTGGTTTATTAAAGCCATATTGCTCAAAAAATTCCTCGCGAAAATCTCCAAGGCGGTCTTCGCGAATCGCTTGTCTCACTTGCTCCATTAATTTTATCAAAAAATAGACATTATGGTAAGAAGTTAAACGAATTCCAAATGTTTCATCACATTTGATGAGATGGCGAATATATGCGCGTGTATAATTGCGGCACGTATAGCAGTCACAATTAGGATCAAGCGGCGAAAAATCGCGGGCGTACTGTGCGTTTTTAATGACGACACGCCCCTGGCTCGTCATTACTGTTCCATTGCGGCCAATACGTGTTGGGAGCACACAGTCAAACATATCAATGCCGCGAATCGCCCCGTCGATGAGCGAATCCGGCGAACCGACTCCCATCAAGTAACGCGGTTTATTCGCCGGCAAAAGCGGTGTCGTAAACTCGAGCACACGATTCATCACTTCTTTCGGCTCACCAACGGATAAGCCGCCGACAGCATATCCCGGAAAATCCAACGACACTAAGTCTTGTGCGCTTTGTCTGCGAAGATCTTCAAATTCTCCGCCCTGCACAATACCGAATAATCCTTGCTCATTCGGCCGCTTGTGTGCTTTTAAACAACGCTCCGCCCAACGGCTTGTTCGTTCCACGGACTGTTTCATATATTCATATGTCGCCGGATATGGGGGACATTCATCGAACGCCATCATAATGTCTGAACCAAGCGCATTTTGTATTTCGATCGCCTTTTCCGGAGATAAAAATAGTTTATCTCCATTTAAATGATTTCGGAAGTATACCCCTTCTTCCTCAATTCTCCGAAATTCGCTTAAACTAAACACTTGAAAACCGCCGGAATCCGTTAAAATGCCGCGGTCCCAGTTCATAAACGAATGAAGGCCTCCGGCTTCTTTTACGATTTCATGCCCCGGCCGCAGCCAGAGATGATACGTATTGCTCAAAATAATGCCGGCACCTATTTCTTTTAATTCTTCCGGCGATAATGTTTTCACAGTTGCTAGCGTCCCAACCGGCATAAACATCGGTGTTTCAAACGAACCGTGCGGCGTATGAAGAATCCCAAGCCGCGCCCCCGTTTGTTTACACGTTTTAATGAGTTCGAAACGAATTGGTGATGTCAACCCAACGATCTCCTTTCTTAAATAATCAACATTGCGTCGCCAAAACTAAAGAATCGATACCGCTCTTTCACCGCCGCATTGTATGCCCGTAAAATATTTTCGCGGCCGGCAAGAGCGCTGACAAGCATAATAAGCGTTGATTTCGGCAAATGAAAGTTTGTCACTAATCCATCGATTGCCTTAAATTCATAGCCTGGATAAATGAAAATATCCGTCCAACCGCTTTCCGCTGCAAATGCACCGTTATGTTTTGATGCAATCGTCTCTAACGTGCGTGTAGACGTCGTACCGACAGCAATAATGCGTCCTCCTTGCTGTCTCACCTCGTTTAACAATCGCGCCGTTTTTTCTGTCATCTGATAAAATTCGGCGTGCATATCATGTTCTTCAATGTTTTCAACGTTGACTGGACGGAACGTACCAAGCCCAACGTGGAGAGTAATAAACGCGATATGCACTCCTTTGGCCCGTATATCGTCAAGAAGCTGTTCCGTAAAGTGAAGTCCGGCTGTCGGCGCCGCCGCTGATCCGACTTCACGGGCATATACAGTCTGATAACGCTCCGGGTCATCCAATTTTTCTTTAATATACGGTGGAAGCGGCATTTCCCCAAGCTGTTCAAGCACTTCATAAAAGATGCCTTGATAAGAAAATTCCAAGATACGCCCCCCATGCTCAAGCGTATCGACACATGTCGCTTTCAGCCGTCCATCGCCGAAAGTAATTTCCGTGCCGACTTTTACTCGTTTTGCTGGTTTCACTAACGTTTCCCATCGGTCTCCTTCCAATTGTTTTAATAACAGCACCTCGATGTTGGCGCCAGTATTTTCTTTTTCCCCATAAAGCCGCGCCGGCATCACACGCGTATCGTTCAAAACAAGACAATCTCCTTTGTGTAAATACGATAAAATATTGCGAAAGGTTTCATGATGAATTTCGCCGGTTTTTTTATCGAGCACCATCAACCGCGATGCGTCACGGTTTAATAGCGGTGTTTGTGCAATTAACTCTTCTGGCAGCTCAAAGTCAAACAAATCTATTTTCATTCTTCTCATCTTCCCTTTCTTTTAACGAAATCGCCCAAGCACATAAAAAATAAGCGACAACACGATGCTTAGCAAAATAGACGTAACAACCGGAAAATAAAACGTTGTATTCCCTTTCCGAATAATAATATCTCCCGGAAGACGGCCTAGTTTAATAAACTGCATGAGAAAACCGACAATAATGAGAACAACTCCAATCGTCATGATAAGCTTAGGCAGGCTATTCATTGTTTTGGAACCTCCATTCCAAAATGTTCGTAAGCAATAGGGGTAACGATACGGCCGCGCGGGGTGCGCTGTAAAAAGCCAATTTGCAATAAATATGGTTCATATACATCTTCAATGGTCTGCACCTCTTCGCCGATCGTTGCGGCAATCGTATCAATGCCAACCGGCCCACCAGCAAACTTTTCCATAATCGCTTTCATTAATTTATGATCGATATGATCAAGACCTAATCGATCGACTTGCAATAGCTCTAGCGCCTCTTTCGCCAACGAAAATGTGATCGTTCCGTCTCCCCGCACTTGAGCAAAATCGCGAACACGTCGCAAAAGACGATTCGCGATGCGCGGCGTGCCTCGCGAGCGCCTAGCGATTTCCAACGCTGCATCTTCCTTAATGTCCACGTGCAAAATCTCTGCCGTTCGCATCACAATTTGTGTAAGATGCTCAGGTGTATAATACTCTAATCGGCTAATCACTCCAAAACGGTCACGAAGCGGAGCAGATAAAGCACCGGCTCTTGTCGTAGCACCAACAAGCGTAAACGGAGGTAAATCAATACGGATCGAGCGAGCAGTTTGTCCTTTTCCAATGACGATATCCAAACAATAATCTTCCATTGCCGGATACAGCACTTCTTCGACAGAACGGTGCAGACGATGAATTTCATCAATGAACAACACATCGCCCGGCTCCAAAGAAGTTAAAATTGCCGCTAAGTCTCCTGGGCGCTCAATCGCCGGCCCGGAAGTCGTGCGAAGATGAACTCCCATTTCATTCGCAATAATCGCTGCTAACGTTGTCTTTCCTAACCCGGGAGGTCCGTACAACAGCACATGATCAAGCGTTTCTTCCCTCATTTTTGCCGCTTCAATAAACACTTTTAAATTATCTTTCACTTTGTCTTGTCCAATATATTCATGCAAAAACTTCGGGCGGAGACTATATTCCAGCGAAACGTCTTCACGGTGGGCATCACCGGAAACAAGGCGTTCTTCCATTTCTCTCCCCTCCCTATTTTAACAATTGCTGAAGCGCTCGTTTCACATATTGATCTGTCGATAAGTTTTCTCTCATTAACGACGGTACTACCTTTTGAATTTCCCGTTCTGCGTAGCCAAGTGCTTTTAGCGCTTCGATCGCCTCCTCGAGAGCAGATAAATGAGGTTGTGCCGCTTCTTCCTGGGAATCAAACAAATCTGGATATATTCTAGCAGTAAAAGTAGTAAGCTTCCCTTTTAAATCGAGAATCATTTGCCGCGCTGTTTTTTTTCCGACCCCCGGAAACTTGCATAAAAACGCTTCATTTTCTTGTTCAATCGCTTCGACAAGCTGCTCGGGCCGACCCGCTGCTAAAATCGCTAATCCGCCTTTGGGGCCAATTCCTGAAACTTGCAATAGTTTCGCAAACAACGTTCGTTCTTCACGGGTGCGAAATCCGTACAAAGCAAGCACATCTTCGCGAACGTATTGATATGTATAAACCGTTACGATTGTATCACGGCTTTCTTGAAACGAAAACGGATTGGGTGTAAAGATTTGATACCCAATGCCGTTGTTGTCGATCACAATATATTCAGGACAAACATAATCAACGTATCCGCGGACAAATTCAATCAACGCTGTACTCCACTCCTTTTCTTTCCTGCCTTTCATTGTACCATACCATTACATTATAACAAAAAGCGAATGTATATTCCTATTTAGAAAACAAAAAAGACTTACCCTAGCGATAAGTCTTTCTAACGTATTAAAGCAAAATGACGATATGTTTCGATAATATCTTTATACTGTGACTTGGAGACGACGCGAATTCCTTTTTTCAGTTGCTCATGCTGGCGGCTTTCGAGTTTTTTTACATCAATTTGAAAAAATGATTGAATAACCCGTGTGGAATGAGCAGGTTTGCCTTCAAAAATAGATAATGTTCCGTCTTCGGTGATTCCAAAATAACCGTTCGCTTTTAATAATGGGGAAATATCATTCACTGTTTTGCGAAATACTATCGTTTGATCATCCATATTCACAAGCTGCCAGTCTTTATATTTTTTCCATATATCTTTCATGGAAACAACGGTTTCTTCTTTTGTTTCTTGGCTCACTTCTCCGTCTAAATATTGCTGCTCTAAAATAATCGTCATTTTTACGGAAGATGGCGCAGCAAAAGCAGCCTGGATGAACAATACATAGGAAGCGATCATAATGAAGAAAGTGGCAAGAATTCGCATCTCCTTTTCCTCTCTTTCTAGGTAAATAAACAATATGCTTATTTCTATTTTCACCAATGTGAGAAGTTTTATCCTTTGCACCGATTCCGCATTTCTATATTTTCCGCCGTTATTATTGTGACAAACGCCAAAAAATAATGCCCTATGCAGCCAGCATAGGGCATTATTTCAATTATTACTCTTCCAACACCGATTCGTCCAAATTGTGGTACACCTCTTGGACGTCGTCGTCATCTTCAAGGGTATCGATCAGTTTTAGCATTTTCTTTAGATCATCGCCAGCAAGCGTGGTATATGTTTGTGGAATCATTGTAATTTCAGCGCTAGCAAACGTAAAGCCGTTTTTCTCTAATTGTTCTTTTACTTCTTCAAATGCTTCCGGTGTTGTATAAATTTCAAACGAATCTTCGGTTGTTTCCATTTCTTCCGCTCCTGCTTCAATCGCTTGAAGAAGCATGTCATCTTCATCGATGTCAAGTCCTTCGCGGGCAATGACAAGAAGTCCTTTTCGGTCAAACAAATAAGAAACGCAGCCGGTTTCCCCTAAATTGCCGCCATTTTTTGAAAAGGCTACCCGCACGTTCGAAGCGGTACGGTTTTTATTATCGGTTAAGCAAACGACCATCACGGCAACGCCGCCAGGTCCGTATCCTTCATAGCGAACTTCTTCGTAGTTCGTATGTTCTTGCGTTCCTGTCGCCTTTTTTATTGCACGTTCAATATTTTCGTTTGGCATGTTCGCAGCCTTTGCTTTTTCAATAACAAGGCGCAAGGCTGGATTGGATGCTGGATCGCCTCCGCCCGTTTTAGCCGCTACATAAATTTCTTTCGCCAATTTCATAAACAATTTGCCGCGCTTTGCATCTTGCGCATTTTTACGGCGTTGAATGTTCTTCCACTTCGAATGTCCAGCCATCGAAATTTCTCCTCTCATCGCAACGAAATTTCCGATATTACTATACCAAAAAAACAGGAAAATGTCATATAACAAAAATAGGCGGATTCTTCTCCTACACAGCCGATTTTCTTCGTTGAAGAAGAAGCCTTCTCGGCTATGTTTTACAAAAAATGGGAACACCTTTTTAGGTGTCCCCACTTTTTCACATTAACGTGTATTTGCAGGACGTTCGTTAATTTTTCCATCAATAAAAATCGTTTTTAAATCACGTTCGATTTCTTCCATTGGCCGGCCGCGGCGGATGTCGTTGTCGATCGTACGGACGCGGTTGTACATGCTAGGATTGGAAACGATGCGCACATGTTTGCCTTTCGTATGCGGTGCAACCGCTTGGGCGACAAGACGCTTCACGTGATCTGCGTATTTGGAATTGGTCGAAATCGCAACAAGCACATGATCACGGTAAACAAGCGTCCGGGCATCGTTGACTCCTCTTACCGCAGCGGCGCGGCGGGAGATCGTTTCCGCCAATCGTCCGTCATACTTCCTATAGTAAGAAGGAGTTGTTTTACTTTCCATCGAATTTAAATGCCCATGGTAGTTGCGGTCCGCATCACTGAAATCAGCATCGAGCGGAAGCGCAGGCGTATCCGTATCAAAACGGGTAATTCCCGGAATACGTGCACGGTTATTGTCTGTATCGAAAAAATCGGCCGCTGGTCCGCGACGGCTTAATATATAGTTGTTATCATAGTTAGTCGCATTTGTTCCATAGCGTCCGTAACGGAAGTCATCATCAAAACGCTCCGTGGAATAGTACCCGATCGGACGCGTCGCATCATTGTAGCGTCTATCATCGTTGTCCGCGTAATTGGCGCATGCAGCCATCGCGCTCAAGACAGAAACAGCCCCGATGATTTTCATTGCGTTTTTCATGGAAAAACCCCCTTTTTTCCTTCGCTCGCACCAGGCCAAAAAACATATTCCGGCCTTATTATTAGCTTGGCGAAGGAAAGAGGGTTTTATCGCTGTCAGTTAACGGTAGAATTAGAATTTTGGCGGTGCAATCGCCAACTGGCGTTTATGTTGTGAACGCTTGTGCAAACGCTCAATAATTTGCCGGTCTTTTTCCGGAACTTCTTCTCCTTTTAAATATTTATCAATCATCTCGTAGGTTGTCCCCATTTCATTTTCATCTGTTTGCCCTTCCCATAATCCTGCGCTTGGCGCTTTTGTAATAATTTCGTTCGGAACGCCGAGAATGCGCGCCATCTCGCGCACTTCTCCTTTCGTAAAATGAACGAGCGGCACTAGATCGACTCCGCCGTCCCCATATTTGGTAAAGTACCCTGTATACCATTCCGCTGCATTATCAGTGCCGACTACCATATATCCGTAATTATTGGCAACCGCGTATAATGTTGTCATGCGAAGGCGCGCTCTTGTGTTCGCATCACCTAAACGCGCTGTTTCTTCATTCCATTCTCCTTTTTCTTTCAGTTGTTTTTCCACTTCTCCAAATAACAGGTTATGCGTTTCGGTTAAATCAATGATCAAGTGTTTAATGCCGCAGCTTTCCACCACTTTTAATGCATCTTCCATATCTTTCGGATTGCTTTTACATGGCATAATCAATCCGAGCGAGTTGTCCGGAAATGCACGTTTAATTAAGTGGGCGACAACTGCTGAGTCAATGCCGCCGCTAATTCCAACAATTGCCCCATTTAATCCGGCATCTGCTACTTGGTCGCGCAGCCATTGAATAAGTTTTTCAATTTTTTCTTCCATTTGTTTTTCGACTTCCTTTCACGAAAAATCCTATGTATGTTTTATTTTATCATATCGATAATTTTACGGACAAACTGTTTACGTTCTTTCCGCGCAATCGAAAGAGACTTGTTATGTTGTAACACAAAGCGCCATTCACGCATAATATCTGCCGGAAATAAAAGAGCATGCAAAAACCATGGTTTTGTAAGCCAAAATGAAAAGACAGGAAATTGATATAACTGTGAAAAAGACCATTGCAAATGTGGCAAAATACGGCTTGCATACTGCAAATAATCGATGCCCGGCGAAGCAATGGCAATCGTATCATAGTCGATTAAATAGATCATTCCTTCTTTTGTCCGCAAAAAATTATGGGAAGCGACATCGCCGTGAATAATCGTAACAGGCTCCGCTGCTAACGACGGCATATAGCTTGCGAATGTGGCAAGACAATATTCCGCATGCTGAATCGTCCAAGCGATATCTTCTTTATCCATTATTCGTTCGATTAATGATAGATGGGCATAAAAATCATAATAGCGGCGCTGCCACATGCCATATAAATGGTAGTACGGAACAATCGTTTGAAACAACGGAATTTTTATTAACAGCCTGGCGATGGAATGATATGTTTGTAACAATTCCAGTCCATCGGCGATATCTTGTTGACGAGCGAATGATAATCTTTCTGCATCGGAAATATATGTTTGCATCACCCAAAAGGCGCCTTCAAAGAAAAATACACCATTTTGTCCCAAAGTGGTATATATGGCAGGAACATGAACAAACCCCGCCTTTCTTAGCGATTGCATAAATAGCGCTTGTCTCATCGCTTCGAAAAAGGTTCGATACCGTTTGATCACCCAATATCCTTCGTATGCTGTAACTACCCATACGTTATGTTTGACTGTTTTTATATTTTTCACACGTAAGCCGTATTCGTTTTGCAGAAGAAAAAAGAGACGACCTGCTACATCGTCTCTTTTTTGCTTATTGTTCACCAATAATCGTTACTCTCCTCGTCATGCGGTTCTGTAAATAATTGTTCTTCCGTACGAGGAAACGCTGAAGTGGTTGGTGCTTGTGTGAATGGATATGCCGTCCCTGCCGCCGGATATGGATAAGGAGCAGGTGCAGCTGGCGGATAGTAGCCGTACGACGCCGGCGGCATGTATGGATAAAACGCTGGATGCCATCCATATCCTTGCATTACTGGTAAAATCGGTGCACATGGCATAATCGGATAAGAAGAAGCAGGTGAATATGAAGGAAATGGTGGCATATTTGCCGATGCCGGATTTACTGTTGGTGATGTATGCCCTGGCATTAGTGGCACTTCACCTGATTCACCGCTGCTTTCTTCAATACCAGGAAATGGATGAGAACCACTTTCCGCATCCCCGTATGTTGATGGTTGTAGATATGTTGGATAGTTAACTGGCATGGTTGGCATAGGCGGAAAATAATATCCCGCACCTGGTAAAATAGGAGTTACCGGGCCACACGGCTGTGGTGGCATTGGTGCAACAGGCGCTCCTCCCATCGCATATGGCTGCTGCATCATCGGAACGTATGGAGCTTTTGGAAGTTCTGGTGGTGTATCATCTGATGCTAATTCTTTTTCTTCTACCGCCTCAGCCTCAGCCGGGCTTTCTAATTCTTGTTTCATAATTCCCGGTAAAATATTTTCTGGTTTTGGCGGAATCGGCGGAACATTAGAAATCGCATTAGAAAAGTTAATATTTACGTTTGATGTTACTGGTGGAATCGTATGCGATAACGGTGGAATGTTGAACTGCTTTTCCTCAGAACCTAGTGCGGCATTATCTGATTTCGGCCCTTCGTTCACCGGCGCTTTTGGCGTTTCCTTGATCGGTGCTTTCGGTGCTTCCTCGATCGGCGCTTTTGGCGCTTCCTCGATCGGTGCTTTTGGCGCTTCCTTGATCGGTGCTTTCGGCGCTTCGTTCACCACTGCCTTGGGAGCCTTGTTTACCTTTTCTTCTTTTATAGGCTCCGAAAACTCCGCCTCAATGTTCACCGATGCAAACGGCTTTGTATGGGCATACGGGTGCTCTATATTTTCTTCTTTTTTCGGAGCCAGATTAATTTTTGTTTCTTTTTTCGGCGCTTCTTTTTTTACCGGAACTCCCGCAGTCGGTACTTTAATTTTCATTCCCGGCATAATCATATCTGGATTGCTCAAATGACCGTTCATTTTCTTTAGATGTTCAAAATCGACCCCATACTTTTGCGCGATTTTCCAAAGCGTATCGCCCTTTTGGACAATATGGATTTTCACTCCGTTCCCCTCCTAACCCGAAACTATTAACGTTGTATCTCAGCTTCCGCTTGTTGTCACCATCATCCTTCAACACAATTTATGATAAAAGCCGTTGTTTTATGATAAAAAAATCATCCTGCCCAGCGGAATATCACTGTCTGGCAGGATGATTAGTTCACTTTTTCCTTTACGCCAGCGCCAGCATCCGCTCAAGCGCCTGCGCTGCATCTTTTGCAATTAGCGGAGGAACGGTAATTTGGTTAACAATTTCCCCTCTTTCAAGTGATTCAAGCGCCCATAGTAAATGCGGCAAATCGATGCGGTTCATCGTGAGACATGGGCACATATACGGATTTAACGAAATGATTTCTTTATCAGGATGTTCGCGCATCAGGCGGTTCACCAAATTCATTTCCGTGCCAATCGCCCATTTGCTTCCGGAAGGAGCGTTTCGGATTGTTTCAATAATGTATTTCGTGGAACCAGCATAGTCGGCTTGCTGTACAACATCCCAGCTGCACTCCGGATGAACGATAATGTTCATATCCGGCTTTGTCCGACGAATATATTCAATATGACGGACAGTAAAGTTTTCGTGAACGGAACAATGTCCTTTCCAAAGAATCACTTTTACTTTCTTTATATCGCCTTTGTATTCTAAACGATCCGTATGCGGATCCCATACCGCCATCTCGTCTAACGAAATTCCAAGCTCATAGGCTGTATTTCTGCCTAAATGCTGATCTGGCAAAAAGAAAATTCTCTCTTTTTGCGTAAACGCCCATTCGACCATCTTTTTCGCGTTCGAGGAAGTAACGGTCGCGCCGCCGCGGCGCCCAACGAACGCTTTAATCGCCGCCGTCGAATTCACGTATGTTAACGGCAAAATCGTGTCACCAAACAGCTCTTGCAATATCGGCCACGCTCGCTCCACTTGTGTAATGTCCGCCATATCAGCCATCGAGCATCCGGCCCGCATATCCGGCAAAATGACTTTTTGATGGTCACCCGTTAAAATGTCTGCCGTTTCTGCCATAAAATGTACACCACAAAATACAATGTATTCCGCTTCACTATTTTGCGCCGCTACTTGCGCAAGCTGCAGCGAATCGCCTGTCGCATCGGCAAATTGAATCACTTCGTCTTTTTGATAATGATGTCCCGGGATAAACAATCTTTTTCCAAATCGCTCTTTTATTGCCCGAACACGTACTTCCATCTCTTCCATGCTCATCGTTTTATAACTTTCCGGCATATCGTCAAGCCGCTTCATTATTTCTAGCACGTTCATTATTTTCTCCCCCTATTCCATCCTTGCAAATGAAAACTAATATCTAGCGCTTTAGCAGAATGTGTCAACATACCGAACGAAATATAATCTACGCCAGTTGTTCCGTACGCAGCGAGGTTTTCTAATGTAATCCCGCCAGACGCCTCGGTGACAATCGGCTTTGGCACTAGCGAGACAAACTCGCGCACTTCCTCTGGAGTACGATTATCAAACATAATGACATCAGCCCCCGCCTCCACTGCTTCTAACACTTGCTCTTTCGTTTCTGTTTCCACTTCGATTTTGACCATATGACCAAGCTTTGCGCGCACCGCCCGTACCGCTTTCGTAATCGAACCGCAAAAAGCGATATGATTATCTTTAATCATGACACCGTCGTACAAACCAAAACGATGATTATAGCCTCCTCCGCATACAACGGCGTACTTTTCTAACATCCGTAAGCCCGGCGTTGTTTTTCGCGTGTCACAAATGCGCGTATGACTGCTGTTTAGTATCATTACCGCTTGATGTGTTAACGTAGCGATGCCGCTCATTCGCTGCAGCAAATTTAATATAACGCGCTCCCCTGTCAATAGCGGAATAACCGGCCCAGATACAACGGCAATCGTCTCCTCTTTTTTTACTTGTTCGCCATCACGTTTATAAAGCGTTACATCGATGCCTGGATGCAATAGACGATATCCTATCGTAATAATATCTGTCCCCGCTAACACCCCATCTTCCTTCGCCGTAAACGTTCCTGTCGCCCATTCATTCTCTGGAAAAATCATTTCGCTCGTAATATCGTGTTCACCAATATCTTCAATGAAAAATTGCTGCAATAGCTGTTGCAATTTGAGTGTATTCATCGTGTCCCTCCGCTCTTCCAGCAAATTGTTATACCGTTACGGTCAGCTCTTTTTTTGTCCGCCGAATACGCCGTTGTCTCCATTGTTCTCTCTCAAACGGATAATCGGTGCGATAATGCCCGCCCCGGCTTTCTGTACGCTCTAGCGCCGATGTTGTTATAAGCCAGCCGGTTAACAGCATATGAATAACCGTAATTTCCTCGATGGAAAAATCATCAAGCGAACCATTCACAAAGTCAGACAACGGAAATTGTTCAAACCACTGTTTTGCACGTTGCAGGCCTTGTTCATGACGAACGATGCCCGCATATATTGACATGATGGTTTGAATGGTTGGTATTTCTGGTAAATCGTTCACGCCCCTTTTGATACTGTGTATATTATTTGTTTTTTTACGTAATGGTGTCGGCGGCGCTGTTTCTCTTCGGATCGCCTCTGCAGCGCGCGCTCCGAACACAATTCCCTCCAGCAGCGAATTGCTCGCCAACCGATTTGCCCCGTGAACACCTGTACATGCCACCTCTCCGACGGCATATAACTCTTGTATGGAAGTCTGTCCGCAATCATTAACCAAAACGCCGCCCATCAAAAAATGAGCGCCTGGCACAATCGGAAGCCTGCCTGTTTCCATATCAATACCATGTTCCGCGCATAGATTTGCCATCGTCGGAAATCGTTCGCGGTAACTCGGAATCGCTGAAATATCTAAATAGACACGATGTCCCTTGCTCATTTCGTCATGAATAGCACGGGCTACAATATCGCGGGGAGCCAAGTCTTTTAGTGGATGGACATGTTCCATCATTCTCCGCCCGTCTTCTGTCACTAACACCGCACCTTCGCCACGTACTGCTTCTGAAATTAAGCCAACCGCTTTCCCATCGACAAACAACATCGTCGGATGGAATTGGATAAATTCGACATCGGCAATAACCGCGCCGGCGCGATAAGCTAATGCAATCCCATCCCCTGTAACCGTTGAAGCATTCGAAGAAAAAGCATACATCCCCGCGCATCCTCCCGCTGCGAGCACGACGGCGCTTGCATAATAGCACGAAATCTCTCCTAATTGATTTTTCGTCTTAATTCCGACGCAGCGGCCATTTTCAACAAGCAGTTCGATGACATACTCGCCCTCCACGATCGTCACGCGTCCCATTAACTTTTCTAACAAAAACGAGACGATGGTTCTCCCTGTTTGGTCTCCTCCTGCATGCAAAATCCGCCGTTTACTATGCGCCCCTTCCTGTCCAAGATGTAGGATGCCATCCTGATTGACATCGAATGACAATCCTGCATTTATTAATTCGCGAATTCGTTTTGGCCCCTCACGAACGAGCAGTTCAACCGCCTTTTCGTCATTATGATGACAGCCAGCAGTCATCGTATCATCAAAATGACAACGCCAATCATCCTCCTGTGAAACGGACGCAGCGACACCACCTTGTGCCAGCCATGAATTGCTTTCTTCTTTTTTTGTTTTTGTGAAAATCGTCACATTTTTATGTTCATGCAAATAATAGGCAGTGGTTAACGCCGCAATGCCGCTTCCGATGATAATAACTCCATTTTCTGGCATAAAATTGCCTCCTAATTTCATACTGTCTTGACACTTATATTTACATATATTTAAACTAATGACAAGAGTTTTGTTAACATTTTGTGAACAAAAGGAATGATTTTGATGATTTATCTTGACTATGCCGCTACAACACCGATGAGCAAAGAAGCGCTAAATGCCTATGTAGAAGCAGCTGACGCTTACTTTGGAAATGCAAGCAGTTTACACGATATCGGAAGCAATGCCGAACGACTGTTAACTATTTGCCGAAAAGAACTTGCCACGCTTATTGGCGGCGAGGAACGGGGTATTTATTTTACAAGCGGGGGAACAGAATCCAATATTCTTGCTATTCGTTCGCTTATTAACGCGCATCGCCACCGCGGAAATCATCTCATAACAACCGAGATTGAACACGCTTCCCTTTATCATCTATTCCAACAATTAGAAAAAGAAGGATTTGAGGTCACTTATTTACCGGTTAACCGTTTTGGACAAATTGATATCGGCGATTTAAAACGGGCGATTACACCAAAAACGATTCTCGCCTCCATTCAACACGCTAATTCAGAAATCGGAACAATACAGCCAATTGCCGAAATTGGACGGCTGCTTCGGCGTCATGGGGTAATCTTTCATAGCGATTGTGTCCAAACTTTTGGTAAAATACGAATTGATGTGAAAAAGATGTTTATCGACAGCCTTTCGATTTCTGCCCATAAAATTTATGGACCAAAAGGGGTCGGTGCGGTATATATTGACCCGCGCATCAACTGGCAGCCATGCTTTCCTAACGCCACCCATGAATACGGATTTCGCCCGGGAACAGTCAATGTGCCTGGAATCGCTTCTTTTATCACCGCGGCACAGCACATTTGCGAAAATATAGATGCCGAACAAACTCGTTTCGAGCAGCTGCGCCGTTACTTGCTGGCGCTTATTCGTGAAAAAGGCTTGCCTGTTACGGCAGAGGGGCATCCTAACGTTCGCCTGCCACATATTATCGGGCTTTGCGTTCATGGAATTGAAGGGCAATATGTCATGTTGGAATGCAACCGTGATAACATCGCCATTTCCACTGGAAGTGCGTGTCAAATTGGAAAACAAGCTCCTTCGCGGACGATGTTGGCAGTTGGAAAATCTGTAGAGGAAGCAAAACAGTTTATACGTGTTTCATTCGGGAAATGGACGACGGAAAAAGACATTGACCAACTTGTGTCTTCCCTTGAGCGAATCAGTCAGCACAGAAAGGAGTTTGAATAAATTGAAAGAAGAGAAAAAAATTCTCGGGGAAAAGCGGCGCCAGCTCATTTTGCAGTGGCTAAAAGAAAGCAAAAGGCCGATCACCGGCGCCGAGCTCGCCGCAAAAACAAACGTCAGCCGCCAAGTAATCGTGCAAGATATTTCACTATTAAAAGCGCGCAATGAACCGATTATCGCCACGAGCCAAGGATATTTATACTTGCCGCCAAACATTCCGGCACAAACATATACGCGCACCATCGCGTGCTTTCATACGCCTGAACAAACAAAAGAAGAATTATATATTCTCGTTGACCACGGCGTCACTGTCAAAGATGTGAAAATCGAGCATCCCGTATATGGGGATTTAACCGCTTCCGTGATGGTCAGCAATCGGCTGGAAGTCGATCAATTCATTCAAAAAATTGAAGAAACGAAGGCATCGTATTTGCTGCAGCTGACAGATGGCACTCATCTTCATACGATTGAAGCGGATTCGACCGCCAAGCTCGACGCTGCCTGTCATGCTCTCCAAAAAGCCGGGTTTCTCATTGAGTCGTAGAGATTCGCCCCTTACAATAATTTCGAAACAACTGAAAGGAAGAATGGTATGGGTTACATTGAAGAACTGCGCGCCCTTATCGGCCATCGCCCCGTCATTTTAGTTGGCGCACTGGCGATCATCAAAAATGAAAAAAACGAAGTATTGCTGCAAAAGTGCAGACAACCTAAAGGATGTTGGGGGCTCCCAGGCGGATTAATGGAGCTTGGGGAATCGGCCGAGGAAACAGCAAGACGGGAAGTATGGGAAGAAACAGGACTCACCATCGGAAGCTGCCGGCTCCTCGATGTCCTTTCCGGACCAGACACGTACGTGAAAGTTCCTAATGGAGATGAATTTTATGCCGTTACAATCGTGTATGAAACGAATGAATTTTCCGGAGAAATCCGCGCAAATCCTGAGGAATCATTAGATGTGAGGTTTTTTCCAATTAACGAGCTTCCAGAACAAATGATCCAAAGCCATTGCTGCGTCATAGAGAAACATATAAAGCCATCCCCGCCGCTATAGGTTAGGGACGGCTTATTTTTTATCACAGCCTCCTCCGCTAAGCGAAAATATAGGGAGAGAGGTTTATATAATATAATACGGATAACTCCCTAATACTTGCACGGTGCAATCGAGCGCTTCAAGCTCAGCGATCGCACCTGGAATTAACACTTCATCCATCTTTTGGTCAATATCGATGATAAAAAAGTAGTTTCCTAATCCCGTTTTCGCAGGGCGGGATTCGATTTTCGTCAAGTTTAATTTGCGCCACGCAAACGCGGAAAGCACTTGGTGAAGAGCGCCGGGCTGATCTTTCGGAAGCATCACCATCAATGTCGTTTTATCCCCAGCATACAGCGGCGAATCGATTTTCAGCGGTTCGTTTTGCTTGCGGACGATAATAAAACGGGTATGATTATAATCATAATCGTGAATATTTTCTTGCACGATCGTAAGCCCATATTCTTCGGCCGCCAGCCGGTTGGCAATCGCCGCAATCGGAAGGTGCGGACGTTCGCTGACGAATTTCGCAGCTGCACTTGTCGATGTCATATATACGTGCTTTGCTTTTTTTAAATTAGCGTGCAAAAATTTGTGACATTGCGCAATCGCATGTGAGTGGGAATAAATTTCTTTCACTTCCGTCCAATGATGCGCATGGTATGGGTGGACCATTAAATGCTGTTGAATGGGTGCGATAATTTCCCCAACGATTGGAAGCAATTGTTCATGAATTAAATAATCGAGCGTTAAATTAACCGAGCCTTCTAACGCATTTTCAAGCGGTACTACCCCAGCATCAATCTCTTCATTGCTTACCGCATCAATGCATTCTGGAATGGTATGGTATGGAATTTTTTCTGCGCGAGGAAACATCGTTGTTACCGCTAAATCGGTAAATGTTGCTTTTGGCCCTAAATAACCAATTTTCATTTTAATTGCCTCTCCCTTACTTTAATACGCTCCCGAGCCAACAATTTCAACTTTTTCGATAAATTCAAGCCGCCGCAACTTCGCAAGCAGCTCCTCAATATCTTCTTTCATCTCGTTTGTGCTAATAGATAGAGTAACATTTGCACGACCTTGAAGCGGAATCGTCTGATGAATCGTCAGCACGTTGCAGCCTGCTGCCGCAACAACGCTAAGCAGTTGGGAAAGGGTGCCGGAGCGGTCTTCTAAATGAAAAAATAATGTAACAATACTTTCTTTCACTACCGCTTGAAACGGAAATACCGCGTCACGATACTTATAAAATATGCTCCGGCTGACATCCACTAACCGCACTGCTTCCGCGACAGAATCAACTTTTTTTCGCTCTAGCAATTCTTTTGCTAAAAGCACTTTTCGCATCGCTTCTGGCAATACGTCTTCACGAACTAAGTAAAATTTTTTATCCATCGTGCCTCCCTCCCCTGCCCCTTTAAGCGTTAATCAACAAACTCAAATTCATAATCCAAAAGCCTTACAATGTCTCCATCTTTCGCACCGCGCTCACGCAGCGCATCATCGACCCCCATTGCCCGCAACTGTCGGGCGAAACGGCGAACGGATTCCTCTCTTGAAAAATCAGTCATTTTAAATAACTTTTCGACTTTTTCTCCAGATAGAATAAACGCTCCATCACTGCCTCTTGTAATCGTAAATGGCGGCTCCTCTTTTTCATACTTGTAGACGACGCGCTGAACCGCTGGCTCTTCCACTTCGTGAAGCGGGAATTCCGGCGTCGTTTCTAAAAGGTCGGCGATTGCAAATAGCAGTTCGCGCACCCCTTGTTTAGTCACCGCGGAAATCGGAAAGATCGGCACATCGTCCCCGATTTTTTCTCTAAACTTTTGCAAGTTTTCTTCGGCATTCGGCATATCCATTTTATTGGCAGCGATAATTTGCGGGCGTTCCGTTAACCGCAAATTGTATTGTTTTAACTCCTCATTGATCACTAGGTAATCTTCGTACGGATCCCGCCCTTCTGTCGCCGCCATATCAATGACATGGACGATGACGCGCGTCCGTTCGATATGGCGCAAAAATTGATGGCCTAATCCGACGCCTTGATGGGCGCCTTCAATCAGCCCAGGCAAATCGGCCATGACAAAGCTTCTGCCATCATCCGTTTCGACCACGCCTAAATTAGGAACGAGCGTAGTGAAATGATATTCGGCAATTTTTGGCTTCGCCGCAGAAACGACGGACAGAAGCGTTGATTTTCCAACACTCGGAAAACCGACTAAGCCGACATCAGCGAGCAGTTTTAATTCGAGAATGACATTGCGTTCTTCTCCCGGCTCCCCGTTTTCCGCGATTTCCGGTGCAGGGTTTGCCGGCGTGGCAAAACGTGTATTTCCTCGTCCGCCGCGTCCGCCTTTTGCGACGACAAATCGTTGACCGTTTTCCGTTAAATCCGCTAATACTTGATTGGTGTCCGCATCGATGACAACCGTCCCCGGCGGTACTTTGACGATCAAATCTTCACCGTTTTTTCCGTGCTGATTTTTCGACATGCCATTTTCGCCTCTTGGCGCCTTAAAATGACGCTGATAACGAAAATCCATGAGCGTCCTTAATCCTTCGTCAACGACGAAGACAACGTCTCCGCCTTTTCCGCCATCACCGCCGGCAGGTCC
This sequence comes from Parageobacillus toebii NBRC 107807, assembly GCF_003688615.2. Classification (GTDB taxonomy): domain Bacteria; phylum Bacillota; class Bacilli; order Bacillales; family Anoxybacillaceae; genus Parageobacillus_B; species Parageobacillus_B toebii. The sequence continues at coordinate 110,971 of NZ_CP049703.1, forward strand.
GCCTTTGGGAACATATTTTTCACGGCGAAACGCAACCATTCCGTTGCCGCCGTCGCCGCCTTTTACGTAAATTTTCACTTGGTCGACAAACATCTTGTTTTCCTCCGATCTATTCTTGATGCCATGACTGTTTATTATTTTGCACAAAAACCAGAAATAATAGTGTCTTATATAGGAACACGATCGTTTCTGTTCATGTAAGATAGTGCACAAGGTCGGCAAGCAAACGCTTGATGCTCTCAGTAAAAATGTTGCATCCATCCACTAATAAAAATAAGTAGCTTTTATTATATCTATTCAGTAAACCGCGGCCACCTGTTCCATCACGAATGCCGTCAAAGGATAATTTTTATAAGTACGGTCATCTCATTATTATGTATATCAAAAGATTCGAGATGGATCGCCGCTTGCTGTCGATGCTCACGAAGCCATTGAACAATGATATCCTTATCTTTTATCGTTCCGCTGTAATCAAAAAACAACTTTACTTCCTCGCTTAACACTTCAATGGAAATGCTCATATGATTTTCGTCATGCGTATCCGCTTGTTGTTCCATTAAATTCAAAAAATTGCTGCTCCATGTTGTTAAATCTTCGTCATAAGAGGATAAATCACATTCATCCCCAAGCACTTCATATTCTAATGAAATAAGCCGTGTTTGCCAATTATAAGTCATCATCCATTCCGCAAATTGTACCGCTTTTAAATTGGTAAGCTTCGTTTCCTGCTGCATCTCGCCAATAATTTCATCAATAATTTCGTAAACTCGCTCTATTTTATTTAGCGTCAAATTCCCTTTAATAAGCTGAATTTTATTCAGCCAGTCGTGGCGGGAATGACGCAATACATCCACTATTCTCCATTGCTTTTCCATTCGTGTTCCACTATCCTCCACTATTTTTCCATCCGTAGCGTTCTATTCATCAATCACGCAACTTGATCGATCGTCCATTTATCTTTACTATAGCATTTTTCTACAAGAAACGTGAATGCTTTTTCACGCTTTTCTGAAAAAACAAAAAGAAAACTCTAACCAAGACAAGGTTAGAGTTTCCTTCTCATTTGCTTATGCTTCTTTGCTAACAGGATATACGCTTACTCTTTTGCGGTCACGGCCGAGACGTTCGAAACGAACGATGCCGTCAATTTTCGCATAAAGCGTATCATCGCCGCCGCGGCCAACGTTCAATCCTGGATGGATTTTCGTACCGCGTTGACGGTAAAGAATCGAACCGCCAGTGACGAATTGGCCGTCAGCGCGTTTTGCGCCAAGGCGTTTCGCGATGGAGTCACGTCCGTTTTTTGTCGAACCTACCCCTTTTTTCGATGCGAAAAATTGGAGATCTAGTCTTAGCATCTATGTCACCTCCCGCTATCGTTGAATAACGCGAATATATTCTCCGTAATCACGTTCTATCGTTTGTAAAGAAACGAGCATCGCTTCAAGGAGGAGCTGAACTTTCTCTGCCGTTGCTTCATTTTCAATAACAGGAAGCTCGCAGCGGAGATAGCCGCCATTTTCTCCTTGTGTAATATGCGGTTGAACGTTCGTTAACGCGATGATCGAATTGACCGCGCCAAACGACACTGCAGATGCTCCAGCACAAACGATATCTTGCCCATGGTTTGCAAAATTCGCATGTCCTTTTATCGTAAATGCGCGAATTTTGCCTTCCTTTGTGCGCTCAATTTCTACTTTAATCATCCCAAATGCCTTTATGCATTAATTTTTTCAATTACTACTTTTGTGTAAGGCTGACGGTGGCCTTGTTTGCGACGATAGTTCTTTTTCGCCTTATATTTGAAAACGATAATTTTCTTTTGACGGCCGTGTTTTTGTACTTTCGCCGTTACCGTTGCCCCTTCTACTGTAGGGTTGCCGATTTTTACTGTTTCGCCGCCTACGAATAATACTTTGTCAAACGTTACCGTTTCGCCTTCTTGGGCGTCGATTTTTTCGATGTAGATTTCTTGTCCTTCTTCTACTTTAATTTGTTTACCGCCAGTTTCGATAATTGCGTACATGAATTGCACCTCCCTATATAGACTCAGACTCGCCAGCGACAAGGCGGTTCGGGATGCCGAACGCTTTATAAACCCGCGCTGAGCGGTTGTAGTACGGGTGCTAAAAATACGTTGCACCGTCTTTTGTCCGTTTTCGCGAACGGTACAAAATTGTCTACAACACGTGAAATAGTACCATAATACAACTAGAACTGTCAATACATTTAACATTTTTCCCATGAAATCTCCCACCTCTAAAGGAATGGAGGTGGGAGAGGTTCATCAAATTCATTCATATATAAACAAGATTTCCCAGTTTCTCGTTTGATTGTTTTTCAGAAAAAAATACATGAAGCAACTCATTTTCATCTAATGTTACTCGCTCATGATTGCGCTTTGTAACAACAATAGAATGTTTCTGGCCACGGTAAAAGTTTTGCAGCACTTGAATAATCGTCTCTTCCTCAGAAACATGAATAGTCCGTAATTTCGCATAGCTTCCTCGTTTTCCGTAATAGCGCTCGAGTAAAAACCGCATCATCACATAATGGCGATGTCTCCACTCTTTCCATAACGAAATAAAGAGAAATATCATCATGATCCACAAATCAAATTGCTGCGGCTGCAACAATAGAACACTGCTGAAAAACAACATAAGTGCTACAAATGACAGAATGATCATTTTTTTATGCGCTTCACTAAAAGGAAAGTAGCGGGTCAATGCAAGGAATAGCAGCTTTCCCCCATCCAACGGCCAAATAGGCAGTAGATTAATAAAAAGAAGCGCGACATTGTAATGAGCAAATAAACTCCATCCTTCGTCCGTCATAACACCCGCTTTCCATAAAAAAAACGCAATACCCATCAGCCAAAGGTGTTGCACTGGTCCAGCTAGCGTTACAATAAGTTCTTCATGAAACGGACGATTTCCGTGTTCCTCTACTTCGGCTACCCCCCCAAACGGAAGCAGTAAAATTTGTTTGATGCGCCATGAAAAAAAAGCAGCAGCAACAGCGTGTCCAAGCTCATGAATCAACACGATAAGAAATAAAAGAAACAATTGCTTAAAATGCGCGGTGATCACCGCAATACCACCAAACAGCCATAATAGCGGATGTATATGAATTTTTGTAAACAATGCGACATACTTACTCAAAGGAAATCACCTGAATCGGATCAATAAAATGATCTCCTTGTTTAATGGCAAAATAAAATACCGCCTTTGTTTGATCATGGCTGTTCGTCATCGCTGTTCCGACTTCCTTGCCCGTTTCTACAAAATCGTACAGTTTTACGGCAATCGTACCTAAGTTGCCATACCATGACTCGCTTCCATCTGCATGTTGAATGATTACGGTTTTCCCAAGCTTCTCCTTGGTGCCAGCAAATATAACGATTCCTTCATTCACCGCTTCCACTTTCGCATTGCTAGCTGTCTCTACCATAACCCCTTGACCGTTTTTCTTAAAACTTTCCAGAACTCGTCCTGATGCAGGAACGGCATATTGTTTTGGCATTGTTTTTGTTTGTTTTTCTGTAGGAATTAGCGCAAGCGGCTCGCCGAACTGCTTTTCATACCATTTTGAAACGGCAGCAAATTGAAATTCTTTCTCCATCGTATTTTTCACAAACTGACGGGCTGGTTCTAACGAATCAGATGGATTTTTAAATAAAATGGCTGTTACTAAAACAAGACAGGCGGAAAGAAGCATTTTCAAAATAAATGTTTCTTTGTTAAAGATTGGATGTTTCTCTTCATCAAATGGATAGCGATCATACGTCACTACTGGCTGACCGTATCGTTCTTCATCTGTGATCGCCCACAATTCCTGATGTGATGTCCCAAAATGCTGCCTTTCTTTTCTCCGTTTTTCAATTCGCTTACGGATTTCTTGAGCGCGTCGATTCATTATTCCTCACCATCCCTTCCAAACATAGTTTGTACTAGTTTATTAGACAACCTTGGAAGATATGATAAATAAAAAATCCCTGCTATTTTGATCAGCAGGGATTAACGTACGCCAAATAATTTTTTAATTTTCGAGAAAATTCCTTTTTGCTCATCTTCCAGCGGCTGCAGCGGGATGGACTCTCCGAGAATTCTTCGCGCAATATTGCGATACGCAATCGATGCTTTGCTGTTCGGATCAAGAACGATTGGCTCCCCTTTATTGGAAGCTTTGATGACGTTTTCATCATCGGCAATAATTCCTAATAAATCAATGGATAAGTGCATGACGATTTCATCGACATCAAGCATGTCTCCGTTTTTTACCATATGGCTGCGAATGCGGTTAATGATAAGCCTTGGTGGCTTTATATGTTCCTCGTTTTCTAGTAAACCAATAATCCGGTCAGCATCACGCACTGCCGATACTTCCGGCGTTGTTACAACAATTGCTTCATCCGCTCCCGCCACGGCATTTCTATAACCTCGCTCAATACCTGCCGGGCAATCGATTAACACATAATCATAGTCTTGCTTTAACTCATCCACCAACTGTTTCATCTGCTCTGGAGTGACCGCGGATTTATCGCTTGTTTGCGCGGCAGGCAATAAATAGAGATGATCATCAAATCGTTTATCTTTTACTAACGCTTTTTGCACGGTGCAACGGCCTTCCACAACGTCAACCAGGTCATAAATAATGCGGTTTTCTAACCCCATTACAACATCGAGGTTACGCAACCCGATATCTGTATCCACAAGACAAACTCGCTTTCCAAGTATGGCCAGCGCTGTTCCAACGTTTGCAGTTGTTGTCGTTTTTCCGACGCCACCCTTGCCTGATGTAATGACGATAGCTTCTCCCACTGTTACACTCTCCCTTCTAACCGCGTCAAGTTCGGCCTCAAATGCATAAGCAGCTGCAAGCGATCCACAACAATTTGATTATGATCATCGATATATGCGCATTCCATTTCATTCCGCTCATCCGTTTTGTAATCGGGCGCCCGATTCATCACATCGCTGATTCGCAGTTGTGTTGGCTTCATAATGGATGCGGCGATGACCGCTTCTTTATTTCCGTAATATCCGGCATGAGCAATTCCCCGCAATGCTCCGAGAATAAAAATATTTCCGCCAGCAATAACGGTTCCTCCTGGATTGACGTCGCCAATTAATAAAAGATCTCCTTCTACGTGCAACACTTGACCCGAACGAACAATTTTTGAAACTGACACAATTTCCGTTTTCCGTTTCCACTCTAGCGCTTCTTTCTTCGTTATCACATTGCTTTCAATCGATTCGACGACCAAATTTTTTTTGCGGCGAATTAATGTGCGCAATTCTTCTTCTTGTTCCGGAGTTAAATAACGATTTCCAACTTTGAGATGAACAGAAACGAGCGGACCGTCCGATTCTGCCTTTTCGCTTACCGTTAGTTTTTCTTCCAGTTCTTTTAATAGATCATCATAGGAACACGTGTCATCGAGATGCAACGTTAGTCCATCTTTCGTCCCTTTAATCGTTATATATTGTTTTGGTTTCGTCACAACGTTCACCTCAACGAATAATTCTACAAAAAACATTCATTTTCCTTTTTTACTCTTCCCGCTCAAAACGTTTGATTTTTACTAACCATTGTTTCAATGGGTATGAAAGTAAAATAAGAAACACGGCATTTAACAACAACGTTGGCCATAATCTTTCAGAACAAAATGCTTCAAAAGGCATATCGGTTCTTCCAATGAGCAGTTGAATTCCATATACATATAATTCAAGAATGGTGATAGAAAGAAGACTAAGAAAACAAGCGATTAACCAATGTTGATAAAACACTTTCATCGCTTTCGATACTATGTAAGCGATTAAAGTAAATGCAAATGCATAAACCCCAAGCAATTCCGTATATACACAATCATAAAGCACGCCAAAAATAAACCCGTAAACCATCGCACGCGTTTTTCCTATATAAATAGTGGTAAAAACAAGAAAAACAAGAAAAAAGCGCGGTACAAAAAAATAATGCATATACAGCTCGTTCTTTGGCCACAAATCAACAAAAATGCTTTCACTAACAAAACATAAAACGGCAAGGAAAGGAAGCGCCCATTTTTTCATTTTGCTTCCTCCCTCTCCTCAAATGTCTCATCAATTTTTCTTTTTACAATAATCACGTCATCAATGTCATAAAAATTAGCTGCTGGTTTCACGTAAACCATTTTTGTCAACCCGTATTGATCTGGCACTACTTCCATCACTTCGCCAATGACAAGGCCTTTTGGGAAAATTCCGCCAAGGCCGGATGTTAACACTTTTTGTTTTTTCTTGATTTTTGCATCAAAAGGAATTTCTTTTAACAACAACGCTCTTCGTTTTTCATCATATCCTTCGATTAATCCAAAGACATTTTCCTTTCCTTGTACATATGCAGAAATTCGATTTTTTTGATCCGATGCACTCAACAATTGAATCGTGGAAGTAAATTGGGCGGCATGCTGCACTTTTCCTACTAGCCCTTCTGGTGTAATCACCGCCATATCTTTCTTTACACCGTGCTGCTGGCCTTTATTGACGATGACCGTTTCTTGCCAACGGTCTGGGTTTCTTCCAATAACAGTCGCCTGAATTGGAACAAAATCACGCAAGCTTTCTTTTTTATTTAAAAGAGCACGAAGCCTTTCATTTTCTTTTTTCAATGTTTGCACTTGCGCTTCTAAGGATACATATTCCTCGAGGCGTTCTTTTAACAGCTTGTTTTCTTTATATGTATTCCTTATATCATTCACATTCTCAAAGAAGCCCGCAACGAGTTGTGCGGGCTTATGGAAAATTAGCTGGACAAAACCGGTTGTATCTTTTAAAAACTGCTCAGACCATGTCAGTTCATTGCGATCTTTTAAGGAAAAACCAATCAATGCCACGAGGATAATAATACTGACAAGCAATAAAATGAGCCGTTTGTTTAAAAAGAACTGTGGCATGATGTTGACACCCTCTTACCGTCAGCGATGGCTTCTCGCTTTGTTTTTAAATAAATCGATATGATCTAACGCTTTTCCTGTTCCAATTGCTACACAATCAAGCGGATTTTCGGCAACAATAACAGGCATATCCGTTTCTTTGCTGATGACTTTATCGAGATTGCGCAATAATGCGCCTCCGCCTGTAAGCACGATGCCGCGATCCATAATATCGGCAGCTAATTCCGGCGGTGTCTTTTCTAACGTATTTTTTACGGAATCAACAATCGCATAAACCGTATCGTGCAATGCTTCTGCAATTTCCTCTGCGCTAATTTCAATGGTCTTCGGAAGTCCTGTCAATAAGTCACGGCCACGGATTTCCATTTTTCCAATTCCTTCTGCATCCCCTGCCGAGCCGATTTCGACTTTAATCGCCTCCGCTGTCCGTTCGCCAATCATTAAATTATACGTTTTGCGGATATAGTGAATAATTGCCTCATCCATCTCGTCACCAGCGATGCGAATCGATTGGCTCGTGACGATGCCGCCGAGAGAAATAACCGCAACTTCTGTCGTACCACCGCCGATGTCAACGACCATGCTTCCCGTCGGTTCCCATACTGGAAGGTTTGCACCGATCGCTGCAGCAAACGGCTCTTCAATCGTATAGGCATCACGAGCTCCCGCCTGACGCGTCGCATCGATGACAGCGCGCTCTTCTACAGCGGTAATCCCATACGGTACACATACCATCACGTACGGTTTTCCTGCAAAAAATCCTTTATTTGTCGCTTGTTTAATGTAATATTTCATCATCGTCGCCGTTGTCTCGTAGTCAGCGATCACCCCGTCTTTCATCGGACGAAGTGCGACGACATTTCCAGGAGTCCGACCAATCATATTTTTCGCTTCATTACCGACAGCGACAATTTGTTTCGTATCTTTTTGCAACGCAACAACAGATGGTTCTCTAACAACAATTCCTTTTCCTTTTACATACACGAGCGTATTTGCTGTTCCTAAATCGATGCCAAGGTCTCTTGTCCCAAATCCAAACATACTCTATATCTTCCTTTCTGAAACGAAATGCTTTTATAACGATCCGCTAAATTTGTCGAATTTACCCATGTTGTTGTTTCAATGTTTTGTACGACACCGCCCAAAACATGATAAAAACTCATAGTTGTTATTATAACTTATTCGACAAAAAATGAGAACTACTACACATATCCTTTTTCTTTCAGACTAACGAATTTTTGATCACCAATAATGAGGTGGTCTAACAATTCAATCCCAATAATCCGACCGCATTCGGCAAGGCGTTTCGTCACATCAATATCTTCTCGACTTGGAGTTGGATCGCCGGAGGGATGATTATGCACACAAATAATCGAGGCAGCAGATCGCTTAATCGCTTCTTTAAACACTTCACGCGGATGAACGATAGAGGCGTTTAAACTGCCAATAAATATTGTTTTTCGATGAATCACTTGATTTTTTGTATTTAAATAAATAGCGACAAAATGTTCTTGGGACAAAAAACGCATATCTTCCATGACATATTTTGCTCCGTCTTCTGGGGAACGAATCACATATCTCCCATTGTAACTAAGGCGGCTAATTCGTCTGCCGAGCTCGATTGCCGCCAAAATTTGAACCGCCTTCGTTGTCCCAATTCCTTTAATGCTTGTTATTTCTTCAATCGTAGCATCTTTTAACAGCCGAAGTCCTTCAAAATGCTTAAGCAAGCGATGAGCAAGCTGCAATACCGATTCTTCCTTTGTTCCTGTCCGAAGCAAAATGGCAAGCAGCTCGTGATCAGCCAAACTTTCCGGACCAGAAGAAAGAAGCCGTTCACGTGGGCGGGCATCCTTTGGCACATCGCGAATCATAAACGTCATCGTATTTTATATTCACTCCTTTTTTTCTTTTTATCAACCGAAAAAAGTTACCAGCCAAGGCGCTTCAGCTCACGCACTGTCCGTGACAACGGCAGCCCGACAACGTTAAAATAATCTCCCTCAATACGTTTGACAAATAAAGCAGCGCGTCCCTGAATACCGTACGCTCCCGCTTTGTCCATCGGTTCTCCTGTCGCAATGTAATCGAAAATTTCTTCTTCTGTTAAATCCCAAAAAAACACCTTTGTCTTTTCCACAAACAATAATTGACCGTTTGGGGAAAGAATGGCTACTCCTGTTAGTACATGGTGTTCATTGCCTGACAACATGCGCAGCATGGCCGCTGCTTCTTCTTCTGTTTTCGGCTTTCCTAAAATGTTATCTTGATAAACGACGACCGTATCCGCCCCGATGACGTACGAATGAGGATAGTGATCGGCAACAGCTTTTGCTTTACGATAGGCAAGCAGCTGTACGGCTTGTTCCGGGGACTTGGTTTCATGAATTTGTTCATCAATGTGGCTAGCGAGGATTTGAAAGCGGAGGTTAGCTAATTCAAGCAGCTGTTTTCGACGAGGGGAACTTGAGGCTAAAATCAACTGTTTCATCCATATCACCCTTTTGCATTCGTTTCAAATCGGAAGATACACATGTATCGTACCAAATTTTGCGATTCAACACAATTTCTCAAAGTCGAAAAAAACGCGAAAAAAAAAGAAGCCCGCTAGCTTCGCAATGGGAAAATGGCAATATACGATTTTAACGCTTTTAACAATTCTTGTTGCGTTTTCTGCAGCATCGCCTCTTGTTTACTTGTTTTATAAACAGTTAATGAATAATATGCTTTTTTCATGTGAGAAACGTATTGCTTTATATGATCGTCGTTAGGAACCGTTTTGGATATAAATTGTTGATAATCATTCTCTAGCTTTTTCCAATCATCTGTGTTTACATCTCCTTTTCCCAACAAAATAGCGGAAATAGCAGCCATTTGCGCGTATAACGTTTCGCCTGCTTTTATTACTGGCTTGCGTTGGTCGCTGTTATTTACAAACGATAGCGATTTTACGTATGTACTTTGTGCCTTCTGTTTATACAATTCATTTACCGCTTGCAATTGTTGTTTATCATTTGCAACACCAATAAACAAAGCAACTGGTTTTTCTCCAACAGCTACAACAGGAATGGAGGAAGATTGGAGTTTTTTGGCATAGGCAGCCGCTGCTTCTCGATCCGTAAATACTCCTGCTTGAATCACGCTGACCGTAAATGGAGAAATAGCAGTCTCATTAGCAGATTTCGTGGCTGGATTTGTCGAAGTTTTGGACTCTATCGGAATCGGCAGCGCCGTTTCCATCGTTTGCGGTGAATGAGTTTTTTGCTTTGGAATCACATTTAATACGATGAATCCAAAACATGTTCCAATAATGATCGCCATCGCGATTGAAAAAATAGCAGATTTAACCCGTGCGTTGAACGCGCCAGTAATTGGCGAGCGCTGTTTACGTTTCTTTTTCTTTTGTGGTTGGAAAGAAACAAATGCCCCTGACTCCGCCTCCTTTTCTTTTTCCAAAACACTCTCTATATGTTTCGGCTTATCCGTAGTAAACGGCTGCTCTTTTCCGTTAATTTTCACCGTAATTTCTTGCCCATGCTTGTCCATTATGTCACCATCCTTATTCTTTCATTTCTCGCCTATCTTATCATAAACAAAGAAAAAAAGAACAAGACATTTGTCGTCTTGTTCTCGGATAATTTCGGCAAATTTTGCTATTATCGGTCACGTATTTGCTGAACAGACAATGCTTCGACAGGAACTTCCGGCGATTGCTCCGAATAAGTGCACAGCTGTTTCGTTTCTCCTTTTAAACAAATAGAATAATGGAGCGATCCATCTTCGTCTTTTTTTACGAGTACATAAGATGGATTCGTTTCCAATGACAGCACATTTCCGGTAAACGGGTCTTGAATCGGATGAAGCATTCCTTCTTCAACAAGCTGTTTGTATGTTATTACGGAAGAGCGCGATGGCAAAAATTCCACTTTTTCTGCCCCGACATAAAGTCGTGCCGCTTCGTAAAGTGTATAGGCATCAGAAACAAACGCTCTCTCTTTTGACTTTTCAATGATATGAAGCACAGCAATAACAACAATAGAAGATACAATTCCCAAAATGACAATCACAGCCAACAGTTCGATTAGTGTCATTCCACGTTTTGAACGCAGCAACATATGACCACTCCGCCATCCATTACTGCTGCGATGACGGTTGCCCCTCAGGAATGATTTCTGTTAGTGGATTCCGCTTTTTGCTCGGAGGGGGAACGTCTATTTGCGGCAGCATATTTTGCAATTTTGCTAATTTCGGATAATAAAATGCGCTGACCGTTACCGAATAGGTTAACGGATTCACTTCTGTATCTACCGATGTCAATTCCGGATTTCCAGTAAAAGACAGCGATTCAATCGACACAATGCGGTTAAGATTTTCAAGCGTCTGTAAAAAACGCTCAAGCTGATAGTATGACGGGGATTGCACCGTCAATTGCACCGTCACTTTTTTTAATCCGTCCGGCAGCCTAGAAGAAGATTGTTCTGTCTTTGATGATGCATCCGTTTTTTGCTGCTCTCCTGTTGCATTCTCCTCTTCATTAAAAGTCATGCTAGAAATCGTGCTGTCCGAAACTACTTCTGCTTTTTCCAGATCAAGTAATAGCTGTTCTGTAAGCGGCTTGACCGGTATCTTTTTTTGAAGCTCCACGACACTTTCCGGCAAACTGGACTTTTGTTTGGCAATCTCTGCTTTTGTAGCAGCCAATATTTTTTTCTCACTTGCCACCGTATTGTTTAACTCTTCAATTTGTTGGTAACGCGGATAAAGCATATAAAAATAAAGGCCTGAAAACGCGGCGCCAAGAACAATAAGCAAAAGAACAAAAACGAAAAGCTGTCGTTTTGAGAAACGTACGGTCATGATTGTTTCTCCTTTTCTTCTAGCGCTTGTTTACGAATATGCATTTCATATTGCGCGAGATAACGCGGTACTACTTGTTCTTCGGTTGTCCCTTGTTCATCGCTTTTTTCGTTTGCATTCACCGCAGTAAGACTTTTCAGTTGCACATCGGCAATAAATTTTGCGTCCGACAGCCGTTTTAAATAATAGGCCGCTTGCTCGCTTGTATCAAATTGCACCGAAACCGTTACCGTTCCATCCTCAGCATAGGAAAAGTTCATGATAAATCCGCGTTCTGGGAGCAATTTCGTCATGTTGCGCAAAAGAGGCACCATTTTAAGCGGGTAATCTTTCGCCCATTGCACTGTTTTATCTAATTCTTCTATTTCTTTTACAGATTGCATATCCGCAAGCTTCTGCTGTTCGATCGCTTGAAGCGCCTGCGTCTGTTTCAGCTCTTTTTCTAGTGAGTCGATTTGCGTCTCCGCTCTGTCGATAAGAACATAAAAAACAGCCGCGGCAATCAAGACAATCGCAGTTATGATCACTGTGATAAAAAGAAAGACAACATTTTTCGGTTCTTTTTTTGGCAGTAAATTTATCTCAACGATCATCGTCATTTCCCTCTTTTAATCCAAGTCCCCATGCGAGATGATAGCGCGCATCCACTGCACTTGCCATCGCAGCCGAAAGCTGTTCTACAGGAACGTCCAGCCGTTCTTGCAGCGCTTGATAAATATGGGACAAACGCGGATGATCCCCCATTAGAAATACACGGGTAATTTGCTGTTTTCCTTGATGGATGGAAAAGGAATAGAAGCTCATCATCCGTTCCATTTCTTTATATATATCTTCAAACGGATCAACGAGCTGTTGATCTTTCTCCATATTTATTTCTTCATACTGCTCCAGCAAAAGATGGCGCATAAAAACAGGTTTATGTTCATCAAATGCGCTAACATTGACAGAAGATTGATCAAACTGAATAAGCAAAATATGATCGTCTTTCTTCACTTGATCGGCCATATAAAAAAGACGATATGCGCATAGTGGAGAAACATCAGCAGCTATCGGGCGAAGTTTTACATCTTCTAAAAGCTGCGCATAACTTAACACCGAATCTTCTGGAGCAGCGAATAACAAAACAGCGGTCGCTTCCTGCGTCTTTTCCAAAACAATGTAGTCAAACACCGGATTATCAAACGGCAACGGAATCGTTGTTCCTAATTCCATAAACAAATAACTGCGAATTTCATCTTCTTCCAAATCAGCAGGAAGCGGAATTCGACGAATAATAACGAAGGGATCTGGCACAATGAAACGAATGCGGCGTTTTTCTAATTTCCATTCATCAACACATTCTTCTAAAATCATTTCTAATGTCTCGCGATCGATGATTTTTCCGTCATGAATAATTCCTTTTGGAAGATGGTGCTCTCCCCATTTATGAACGGATAATGGATCGTTTGGCTTTGTCTCTACATATCGAATGACATGGTCTTTTATTACTAGATTCGCGACTTTATGCCTTGGCTGAAACAGCGTAAACATATTCATGTTTTCCCCTCATATCAAAAGAAAATCATTTGCTTATACCATTCGACGATGTCTTGTCCAAAAAAATAGGCCGTTAATGACCCAAGAACGATCGCCGGACCGAACGGCATCGGCTCCCGGCGCCGGACTTTGCCAAGCGCCATGCCAATAAGCCCAATTACGGTTCCATAAAACGTGGAAAAAAAGAACGCAAGCAACACCGTTTTCCATCCAAGCACAAATCCAAGCAGCGCAAACAATTTAATATCGCCGCCGCCCATGCCGCCTTTGCTGATGACGGCAATGAGGAAAAGCAGCAAAAAGCCAGCCGCCGCGCCAACAAGCGCATCCCGCCATGGTATGAACGGAATAAACAGCCTCTCTAAAAGAAATATCGCCGCAAATACAAGCAGCACTTTATCGGGAATAATCATGTAGCGAATATCGGAAACAAAGATAATCATCAATAACGAAATGAGCGTCCAGCATACGATCAATTCTTTTGACCATCCCACCAAAAGCGGCGAAATCGTAAAAAGAATCGCTGTCGACAGCTCAACAAACGGATAAAGCAAAGAAATTCGCTCCCCGCATCCCCGGCACTTTCCGCCTTGCCACACGTATGACACAACAGGAATAAGTTCCCGCGCCGTAAGCTGCCGCTTGCAGCGCGGGCAATGCGAACGAGGAAACACAATCGACTCTCCCACCGGCACGCGAAGACCAACAACGTTAAAAAACGAGCCGAGGAGGAGGGAGTATAAAAATACTATGATAGCGTGCATATTGCTATTCAAGTTTTACATCTTTTCTTGTTAAGCTATCAACATCTTTATTATCGATATATTTAAATTTTCCTGTATCATTACCGACTAGCGTTACCTTATAAGTTACACTTTCTCCTCCCTTATCACTTTTATCATCATTAGTAAGTTTTTGTTTATCAATGGTTACTATACTTTCACTGGTATCGTATGCTGTTGTTTTATTTCCTGGTGATTTTGGGATTTTTTCTAGATATCCAGCTTCATATAATTCTTGCATTGTAAATGAAGTTTTTGTCGTATCAAATGCTCCAGAAGATAATGCCAATCTCGCTGCGCTTGCCATTTGTTTGGCGTTTGCGATATGCGCGTCTTTTTTCGAGTTGTCGATAATGGCGCCAATTGCCGGGATGGCAATCGCTACAATAATCCCTAAAATGACGATAACAGCAAGCAATTCAATCAACGTGAGTCCTCGTTCGTTTTTCACTAATCGTTTTATCATTGTAATACCCCTCTCCCTATTTTTTTGTGTTTATCACACTTTTTTCCTAATTATTTTACCACGATTGATGAATCTATGAGAATATATTCCTTGTAATTTTATTGTTGAATATGGTTAAAAATATCGTACATCGGTACGATAATCGATGTGACAATCGTCCCGACGACTCCTGCTAAAAGCACGATCATGATTGGTTCGATCAGCGACTTTAGCCGATCGACTCCCGCGTCCACTTCTGCTTCGTAAAAGTCGGCGACTTTCGCAAGCATCGCATCGAGTGATCCCGTTTCTTCGCCGATCGTAATCATTTGCGTCACGAGCGGCGGAAACGCCCAATGCTTTTTCATCGGTTCGGCAAGCGATTGTCCTCGTTCAAGCGAATCGCGCGCCTGCCTCATTACTTTGGCAATGACTTCATTTTCGACGACGTTTTCTACAATCGACAATGCTTGCAAAATCGGAACAGAGCTGGAAAACAGCGAACTTAACGTCCGCGTCATGCGCGCTAATGCCGCCTTTTGCACGAGCTTTCCAAAAATAGGGATGCGCATTGCGGCATAGTCAAGGTAATATTTTGTTTTCTTTTGTTTTTTCATGAATAAAAACAAAACATATATCGCTATGAACACAATGACAACGAGCCACCAATACGTTTGCATCACTTCGCTCGCGCGCAACACGAACTTGGTGATCGTCGGCAGTTCGGCATGAAAGTCAGCAAACATGGCGACAAATGTCGGGACAACAGTAACTAATAAAAAGATGACGACCGCAACGGCAATAATGGCTACCGCTATTGGATAGGCAAGCGCTGAGACTATTTTTTGTCTTGTGCGGTGGATCTTTTCAAAGTGATCGGCAAGCCTCTCTAACGTTTCATCCATATTTCCGCCCGCTTCTCCCGCTTTTACCATGTTGACAAACATCGACGGAAATATACGCGGATGCTTCGCCGCGGCAGCAGAGAGCGGGTTCCCGGCACGAAGCGATTCTTCCACTTCCATCAGCGCGTTTTTCAATGCCTTGCTTTCTGTTTGGCTCGCTAAAATGCGCGTGGAGTCCACGACCGATACTCCCGCTTTTAATAGCGTTGCGAACTGGCGCAAATAAATGACGAAATCTTGCAGCTTTACCGCTTTTCCAAATGTAATTTCTTTGTTTAACAACGTTTGCGGCACTTCGGCAATTTCGATGACTTTAATCCCCTTTTGCCGCAATTTTAGGATCGCGTCCCGCTTTGACGCGCTGACAATCGTACCTGTTTGCTTTCTCCCCTTTATATTTCGGCCTTCATATTTAAACTGAGGCATATTAGCCGCCACGCTCCTGTACAAGATAAGGTTCAGCCGCATCGCGAAGGATCAGCCCGGCTTGCATTAACTCTTTAATACTCATCGCCAGCGTATGCATGCCAAGGGAGCGGCTTGTTTGCATAACGTTAATGATTTGATGGACTTTTTCATTGCGAATTAAATTGGCGACTGCCGTGTTATTAATTAAAATTTCCGTGGCAGCGACCCGTCCTGTTTTTTGCGGTGTTGGAAAAAGACGCTGAGAAATAATCGCGACAAGAACGGACGCGAGCTGAATGCGAATTTGCGATTGTTGGGCGGGCGGAAACACGTCAATAATCCGATCGATTGTCGCCGGCGCGCTCGATGTATGTAATGTGCCAAGAACAAGATGCCCCGTTTCCGCCGCCGTAATGGCGGTATGAATCGTTTCCAAATCGCGCATTTCCCCGACTAAAATAACATCGGGATCTTGACGAAGCGCCGCGCGCAAACCGTTGGCAAAATTGTTCGTGTCAAAGCCGACTTCACGCTGGTCAATAATGCAGCTACCATGCTTGTGCAAATATTCGATAGGATCCTCAAGCGTAATAATATGTTTCCGCATCGTTTTGTTCATATAGTCGATCATCGCCGCAAGCGTCGTTGATTTTCCGCTTCCCGTCGGACCTGTCACTAGCACAAGCCCGTGCGGTTTTTGTGCAATCTGTTTTAATACTTCAGGAAGACGCAGTTCATCAATTGTTGGAATTTTTGTCGGTATAATGCGGATAGCGAGCGACACACATGACCGCTGTTTATACGTATTGATGCGGAAGCGGGAAACGCCTGGAATCCCGTATGAAAAATCCAATTCTCCTTTTTCTTGAAATTGCGGCCATAGACTAGACGGAATGATCGCTTTTGCCATTCCTTCCGTATCTTCCGGCCGCAAAATGTCTTGGCCATACCTTTTTAATTCGCCATTGATGCGAAAAATCGGCGGCACCCCGACCGTTAAATGAACATCAGAAGCTTTTAGTTCAAACGCGGCACGTAAAAGAGCGTCCAATCTTTGCTTCATTTTTTCTCACCTTTAACTTAAAATCGCCACTTTCAATACTTCTTCTAGCGTCGTTAGTCCTTGTTTTACTTTTAATAATCCGTCATCAATCAAAAAAATCATTCGGTTTTTAATGGCAAGCTCGCGCAATTTCGAAAATGGCTCTTTATTTAAAATCACGCGGCGCATCTCATCGGTCATCACAAGCAGTTCATGAATGGCGATTCGTCCTTTATAACCTGTCATATTGCATGTTGGGCAGCCGCGGCCGCGAACGAGCTTATCGATTTTCATGCCGCGGCTGGCAAAAATTTCGATTTCCCTCTTTGTCGGCTCCTGCTCTTCTTGACAATCGCGGCAGACGCGGCGAACGAGCCGCTGAGAAACAACGCCGGCTAAAGAGGCGGCCACAAGAAACGGCTCAATTCCCATATCAATCAAGCGCGTGATCGTGCTTAGCGCGTCGTTTGTATGAAGAGTACTTAACACCAAATGACCAGTTAATGACGCGCGAATCGCAACTTCTGCCGTTTCACGGTCGCGAATTTCTCCGACCATAATAATGTTTGGATCTTGCCGCAAAATGGAGCGCAATCCTTGCGCAAACGTCAATCCGACATTTGGATTGACTTGAATTTGATTGACGCCTTCAATTTCATATTCGACCGGGTCTTCGATCGTAATAATATTTACTTCTTCGCTGTTTAAATGGTTTAGCGCCGCATATAGCGTCGATGATTTCCCCGCCCCAGTCGGTCCAGTGATCAGCACAATTCCGGTTGGTCTCTCAATCAGTTCAATAAACCGCTGTAAATTCAATTGATTAAATCCGAGCTTATGAATATCATTTAATGCCGCCCCTAAATCAAGGACGCGCATCACAATTTTTTCACCGTAAACCGTCGGCAATGTGGAAACGCGCAAATCCACCGGATGAAAATCGATATTCATCTTAATTCTTCCATCTTGCGGAATGCGATGTTCGGTAATATCCATATTCGCTAAAATTTTAATTCTAGCTGTCAGCATGCTTTGCATATGTTTTGGAAGCGCGCGGTCTGTCCGCAATATACCGTCGATGCGATAACGGACAAGCACTTTCGTTTCCTGTGGATCAATATGAATATCGCTTGCCCGCTGTTCAACAGCCAGCTGCAAAATTTGGTTAACAAGCCGGACAATCGGCGAATCGTCTTCTGTTATTCGTTCCTCTTCGACCGTTTCCGTTGCGGGAGCCATTTGCAAAAAATCTTCTACCGATTCATCAATGTCGTAATACTTATTAATGGCGCGCAAAATATCATCTTTCGAGGCAATCGCCGTTTCAATATGGAACCCTGTCGAAAGGCGCAAATCATCAATGACAAAAAAGTCCATCGGATCAGCCATTGCCACAAGCAAGCGTTCTCCCTCAATTTTTAAAGGCATCACCATATGCCGCTTGGCAAATTCTTTTGAAATGAGATTTGTCACCTTTGGATCGATCGGATAGCGATATAAACTGACATGCGGGATGCCTAACTGAAATTCAAGCACTTCAATTAATTGCTGTTCCGTAATATACCCACGTTGCAAGAGCGCATCACCCAGCTTTTGACCGGGAGCTTTTTCTTTTAGCGCTTCCTCCAGCTGCGCCTCCGTAATTAAACCAGCTTCCACTAACAAATCTCCTAAACGTTTCCGCTCCTGTTTTTTCTTCATCTTCATCCCTACTTTTCGTGATCATGGCCTTTTTGCTGGCCGCTAGAGTCATTCGTTGTGGAAGGTGTTTCTTTTTCGGGTTGCTTTTCTTCAGATTGACCGTTATTTTCGTCTTGCTTTTCTTTCGGTTGCTCATCATTTTTACTTTCATTATCTGTTTGTTTTTCATCCTCTGTTGACTGTTCTGATGAAGATGGAGTTTCATTTGCATCAGAATTGCTGTCCCCAAGTTCTAATCCACGAAGTTCAATGTTGTACGATGGCGGATAAAAGTCTTCGGCAATCGTTTCCACATGTACAAGATGGTTTTCGTCATACGTTTCCCTTTTCACTTTGACAAGCATTCCTCTTTTTCCACTTTGCTTTAATTGACGTTCCCCAGGACGAAGGAAAGGGCTATATTGAACAACCGTCCTCGGTTTGAAATATTCGATATCTCCAACTTTCACCACATACTTATAGGCAAATGGCAGTCCGAAAAGCGTGACATGCAAACGGTTTTTTTCTACCCGGAACTTTAGCGTATAAGCAGTGGTATTCGGATTATAAAACTGCAAATCACGATTGCCGCCGTCTACTTTTGCTTCATAGCCAATCGTTATTCCATCAGGAAGTTCGCGGCTTGTATGCCGCTCCAATACCGTAAAATTCGTCGGCAAAATCGTTTGATAAATCGCTGAAGCAATCATGCTCATCTCTTCAGAAGAAAGCGACCCGCTCGTCTCCTTGACATATTCAGCAAGCGAAAAAATGCTTTTTCCTTTAATTTCAATGGTCGGATTGGCAGAAATCCATTCTAGCAATGGTGCTGGTCTTTTCCAAAATTTCAGTGTTGCCGTGCTAACCGGCTGCATCGTTTCATTGGAACGGGAAACATATGCTGCAAGATCAACCGGCTGGGACGGTATCTGTAAACTGGCTGCGATATTCGTTACATCATTTTGTAATTTTTCGAGATTAATAGAAGATGCGAGCGAAGGGGGAAGCAATTTTTTTATTGTTTTGGAAAATGCCTGCACGTCGAATTGAACAAGAAGTGGGGACGGCCGTCCCGCAACCATTTGCCTTTCGCTTTGTTCGATTTGGAACGTAAACAATGATGCAGGAATCTCTCCTTTTTTTTCTTGATACGCCACAGGAATCGTCGCATTCGCCTTCCATTCATTCACTCTTTTTTCGATTGCTTGCAGCGCTTCTAGTTTTGTTTTATTCGCTACAGAAATAGGCCCAACCATCGTTCCTTCGGGCAGGCGGTCTGTCTCTTTAAAAAACGTTTCGTAGGCTAAAGCGCCAATTTGCGAAAAGCTGATCAAATAAATCGTACAAATCGCAATAACGAAAAACAATTTTACCGCAGCAACCTGTCTCACCGCCTACCTCCCCCTTTTGCTTATGCCTCGACGTTCATCGATATATCGACGATCACGCTTGGTCCTTCTTCCTGTGCTTTTTGAATATGTTCTTCTGTCAAAATGGTACCAGCTTCAATGAATTTATTCCCGTTTTTATCAAAAATATCTTTTGTCACACGTTTGCCCTTCAAAAGCTCCACTTGCTTTTCGCGCAGCGCTTGAAGCGCTTCTCTGTTTTCCGCTTCTTCCACCATTGTTTCGATATTGGCATGCCAATCATGCACATCATGGGCCAATTCAGTCGATGTTTGTTCATTTCGCGAAACATTTTCCGCCATTTCCTCGTCTTTTTGATCTTTTGCAGAAACGAGCAAATGTGCCTCATCAAGCAAAGAAGATGGCGCATTGTCATGGACAACTAAAATATCTTTTCCATATGTTAATATAAATTCCGATGATAACACTGCCTGACGGTCACCGACGTGCAATTCAATGCCAATAATTTCTCCCGTTTCTTCATCGACAAAAAATTCGGTTACCTCACCTAGCAGCTGTCCTTTTCTCGTCATCGCTTTCGTGTTTTTGATGCGAATTTGTTTATTGACAAGCTGATTGGCAATCGGAATTTCCGATAAATCAATAATATCGTGAGAGCTTTCCACCGTTACGGCAAATTCGCCGATACCGACCACTTTTTTAAACGGGATCGCTTTTAAGCTTAACTGAACATCTTCTTGTTCAACCGTGAGAAAATCAACGGATCCTTTCTCTGGATTAATGACTAACGTTTTTACGGTTCCTATTTGCGTGCCATCAGAAATACTAATAATTGGAAGACTGATGATTTGTGCACTATTTTTCATATTTTCACCACACCTGTTCTTTATAATTTCTGTAATGTATGTGTAAGAAATTGAATTTCCTCTTGTATGATTGGATAGGAGCGAAATTTTTCTTTCAGCTCGGCAAGCAACGATGCAAGTTTACCGTATTGTTTCTCTAATAAATAATGTTCCATTAACAAACACGCAAACACGTAATAGTCATAATCGGGTAACGGGGTTTGCAAACATTGAATAATACGTTGTTCATATTCTAATGGATCCATATGCTTGCGGTTTAACTGAAGCTCAGTAACTATGGTTTGCAAAATTTCGGACTGAACCGGCCTAGTAGCAATGAGACTTTCCAATAGACTAACATCGTTTTCCTTGGTAGAAATGGCTTGCTCTTTAGCGCCCAAATCACTCTCATTCTCTTGTGGCCGTTCATTGTCATTCCATCCCGCTATTTGCGCCTCTTGTGCTTTTCCATCTAATTTTTCCTGCAGCATCTTTTCGTTTTCCAAAGAGAATGATTGTTTTGCCTGTGAAGAAATAGCTTCCTTTGATTCCGTTTTCTCGGAAAGAATATCGTCCCATTCGAAACTATCCGGTTCTATTTCTGCCGCCTGTTCATTCTCTTCCATTGCTGAAGGCTGCGTCAGCATGCTCCAATCTTCTGGTGAAATATGTAATCGATTCTCTTCGCCATCGCGCGCTGCCATCACTTGTGTGCCATCGGACACAACACCCAAATTTTCTTCCATTTCTGGCGTTATGGTAGGAGGCAACTCATCAAACGGCATATCCGTATTTCGTTCGATATTTATTTCCATTTCCAACGGCCATTCATTGAAATTGTCCGTCTCGTTTATATTGTCATTTTCCACTGTCTCCCATGGGAGATCACTTTCGGACATATCCTCGTCCTGCTTTTCATCTGTGGCCACAGTAGGCGGCAGCTCGCTTATTTCCACCATTTCGCTTTGTTCAGGGTTCTTTTCATTTTCCCATGGAAATTCCTGTTTTGCCGTTGTTTCGATTTGTTCGATTTGCTCTATATCGGCAGCGATCTCCAATGGAAGCTCATCGACCGTAATGATTTCATCTTGCTCTACTTCCGTGCTTTTTTGTGAAACATTTTGCGGCACTATTTCTTCATTGACTCGCACTGCTTCTTCATCATGCAACACGTCCGTATTTTCGCTAAGTTCATCTTGGTCTTCGAATTCATCCTCGTCCATTTTGTTTGCTGCATAAAAAACATGTGCAAATTGGCGATGAAGCAAATATGTCACCGCAGCCATAAGCAACCCTAATAATAGAGCAAGCTTCCACATCGGAAAGAAGGACTTTGCTACTAAGGCAAGAAGTGAAAGCAACAAAGCAATGATTAGTGCTACGATTTTCCCACTCCAACTTAATCCAACAGGAAGAATAAGTAAAATCGGAATGGCAAGGATAAAAGCAATGATGGTAAATATAACGTGCTTCAATGTTTCACCCCGTTTCCCCGCACCATTATATAAGACAATTTTCCTAAAAATAACGCAATATCGACTCTAACATATTGTATAATAAAGTTACATATTTTGAAAGAAGGGCATGTCAAATGGAGCAAAAGAAATTTTTTGTGATCCATCATTCAAAAGGGTTTACCTTAATTGAAGTGCTATTGTCCATCACCATTTTGTCCGCTGTTGCAATAGGAATGTTTTCCTTTTTTACGAACGCCATGAAATATACAACCTACAACCAAGGAAAAACGGTCGCCATCAACATTGCCCGCGGCGTATTGGCGTATATGGAGCGTCTTGATTTTACAGCATTAAAACAATACGTTGACAACGAAATACATAATACGGACAAACCGTTTGCCCAAATGGATGCTTCATTCTGCAATTTGCCGCTGTTTGGCGACAAACAAGTTTGTGAGGCGATTCTTCGGCCGACCATCAATAACGTTACGTATGATGAAACACGCATTCATGTGTTCCTCATTCCTTATAATGACAGTGAAGTGTGGGACAAATTGCAAAAATCTCCTCCGGAAGAATTTCCGGCATCTTTAAAAAAACAAATTAGCGAAGAGAGGATAAAAAATCCAGATCCAAAATTACAAGACTATTTGCTGAAAATTTATGTGATTGTCCGCTGGGGAGATCGTGTCGATGATTCGGAATGGCTAGAAGGTGTGATTGCCAATGAAACGATACGTTAATAACACGAAAGGATTATCGCTTGTGGAACTGTTGGCGGCAATTACAATCTCCTCGCTTATACTCGCTTCCATCTATGGAGTGTTCTTCAGCGGACTTAACGCATACAAACGAATCCATATCGAAAATCAACTGCGCAGCGAAGCCGATTATATTGTCGCCACCATTATGAATAAACTTTACGCGTTTGCGCCGGACGGGATCGCGATGGACCAAACGACAAATGCACAAATCGCATTTGTGAGCGATAAAGAGATCCAATTTGTCAGCGATGAAAGTATCAATCCTTCTAACCCTTCTCTCGTCATGATCAAAAAAGAGAAAAAACCAACTCCTGAGACGCTTACCGTTGTCTTGCAAGATGGCTCGATTGCCGTCGATGGCGAACAGCTGCATTCGGATCGTTTAAAAATTGTTGCGGAAGAATCAGAGTTTTCCTACACCTGCTCCCAACAAGAAGAAGAAAAGATTTGCCGCAGCGGCGTCGTTACCATTAAGCTTGCTGTCCAAGACCGCGACCATGATGATCCGGATGACTTGCTGTATATCAAACCATTTACATTAAAGACCGAATTCGGCTTTTAAAGGAAGTGGGCACATGAACGAAAAAGGATATAGTTTAGTAGTCACGATGCTGATTATCACCATTTTTCTCCTTCTTGGCTTAACTATTATGTCTGTTGCGATTTATCAAGCGCGATTTACGGAAGTGCGCGTGGAAGATATCGAATCGTTTCATGAAGCGACAAATGCGATCGAAGAAACAATCGCGGAAATGAAAGCAAGGATAGATGATTTTGAGTTATCTACGCCCGGAAAATTAGATATGCAGTTAAATACATTAATCCCTGACTTGCAACAACGCTACGGCGTGGACATTAAAGATGTAACGGACGATTATAAAATCAATCGCGCAACATTATTTACCCGCGTTTATCTTATTTCGAAACCCTACGGCAGCAAAACGGTGGAAAGACGGGTGATTTTGACGAATACGCCAAGCTTTCTAAAATACGCGATCGGGTCGACAAAAGACGTTATTTTAAACGGCGGGGCGTATATTGATGGGAATATCTATGCTGGAGGAAATGCCTACGTTACAAATGTAGCAAATTACATTGATAACTCCAAAAAATATATGGAACAAACATCATTTCCAACAACAAGCAAAACAAGTGTATTGTTTGTCAATGGAAGTTATTATTCCTGCGACCATGAAAACGGGGCACGCACTTGTTACAACATTGCGGACAACTATTTTCAACGCCTGGTGGCGAACTATTCTAATGACGTTCGTTTTCAATCCCAAGCTCCTTCCATTCAAAAAGAACGAGAGGAATTTATTGATGTGGATTTCGAATGGACCGTAAAAGATAAGTTGTTAAACGCGGCGGGAATAGAAACATTCAGCCAAGAATATGAAACTTATATTGATAAAAGCATAAGCCAACTTTTCCATGAGCTGCAGGACCGCTTTGCCGTTTTTGACAGTGTTTCGTCATTACAAGAAAATATCGATTCAACGAATCAATCTATTATTCTTCAATCAGAAGATTCTCCGTTATTTTTCCTTGATCAAGGAGAGCTTGATTTACAAGACAAATGGCAAGACAAATGGCTGATTGTCAATGGCGATTTATTTTTGGGGAATAGTGTCGACAAGTCAACAAAATTTCGGGGAAATATCATCGTGCTTGGCAATTTGACAATCAGCGGTGATATTGAGCTTGATTCGACGATTTACGTCTTTGGGCGGCTTGATTCGCCGAACGTCCCTGGGCGCACGTTGATTTACAACGCTAACATAGCCGGCTGGGATGACAAAGAAGTCGTGCTCCTTTCCAAGGGGCGGTTGGAAATCGCGCGAATCAATGAGTTTGAAAACAATCTTTCTCTGGAACCGCCGAACTTAAAAGGATACTTTTATACTGAAAGCAACGCGACTGTCTATGCTGTCGGCTCATATATCAATATTCAAGGCGGTTTGTTCGCGCGCGGCGACACGTCAAGCACAGCACCGGACTTTGACGTCTCCGGGCTTGTCATCAACGCTTATCGCGGTGCAGCGGAAAAACAAGGCGGCTCCATCATTTTTACGCCTCCTTCGTCGCTCGATCACAAAGAAGAGTCCCGCTTTGTGATCCGTCATGACCCATCGGTATTTATTAATCGCGGAAAAGGGTTGCCGTTTGTGAAAAAGCTGTCTCTTGTTGTTGACAAATTAATCGTAAAGTAAAAAGAAAGCAAAAAAGAAAGGATGCCTAAAGCGAATGTTTAGGCATCCTTTTAATTTTACCATCTATTCTTTCCACTTTCTCCATCGCTTCCTGAAGACGATTTCTCTTGGACAATCACCGTGATTGAATCTTTAATTTCCTGTCCATCCTTTGTTTTCGCTTTGGCAATCGCGGTAATCGTTGAATATCCAACATCTTTGGCTACGATATACCATTTTCCTTGCTGCGGGCGCACTTCGACATATTCCGGAGCGGATGATTGTACAGAGTCAAGGCGTTTATCTGTCGCATTACTTGGAATAAAGGTTAATTGCGATTCGATGTCAAGCTCTTCTCCTACCGTCATATATAAAACTTCCTGTTGGAAACGAATCGCTTCTAATGGAACAAATGGATCGATCACCGTAATCGTCGCCGTCGCCGAGACATTGCTTCCATCCATTGCCCGCACCGTAATCTCTACCGTTCCCGGCTCTTTGGCAGTAACTTTTCCGCCCTCCACCTCCGCGACATCCGGATTGCTGGAAATCCACTGCAATGTTTTGTTTGTCGCATCGCTTGGCACGATCGTTACCGAAATTGTCTGCGTTTCGTTAACTTCCATCGTTTGTTTATAGTTTCCTAATGTTAATTGGCGAATGAGCTTAATATACGTAAGCGATACAGTGGTAATGCCGTCTCCTTTTGTTAATCCTCCTGTCGCCTTAATGGATATCGTCGACGTTCCATCCCAAGTGATCGGAATTTCATATGGTGAATCGAGCGGCTTCCAAGCGCTGTCTTGCTTTGGATTTTCAACTTTATATTCGTACGTGACTCCCTCACCTGCGACACGTCCTGTTACTTTAACGGTTACCGGTTGGGTAACAGTCGCTCCGCTTGGGATTGGCTGGCCGTCTTCAGCTATAATTGCAACGCGCGGTTTTAAATATAGCGCTACCGTCTCACTGTTATTATACGTGACGAGAAGAACGTCATCACCCTGAAATTGCAGCGCCTTCACTGGAAGCCTCGGGTGTTTCGTCTCTCCAAGCTTGGCTGACGCTTGCCATTTCGTAATAAGGCCGCGCCCATCTCCTTCGTAATATATATCAGGCGATTCATGCAAGCGGACTTTCATTCCAATCCGTTGGGAAGGGGCCTTTAATGACGATGTCCGCGCGCCGTATTTGCTGTCTTGGAACGAAACGACAGCTGGCGGAAGCTGCACGTTTTCCATCGCCCAGTTTGCTTGAAGCGTTATTTCACCGATAATCTCGTTGTTATTTAGTTGCTTATAATCAATAATCGTATTTGGAAACGCAATCTCGGCATACTGAACGCCGTTTTCCGTGTGTACGGTCACGTTTGGCGCGTTTGGCGTCGGAACAACCGTAATCCCGTCTGGAAGCAGCTGAATCAATTTAATGTTGCTGATGTTTCCGGACGCGTTTCCAACATAGCCAACGGCAGTTAGCGAATAACGTGCCTTGAATCGGTTCGAATCACCATCCGCATTGCCGAATTTCACTAAGTCGTCTACGTCCCTTGTGATTCCTTCAAGCGTCACCGTTCCGTCAAACGATGGCGGCACCTCGTCTTTGACAACGACCTTAACTGATTTCGTAATCGGTGCCTGTTCTATTCCATATACATCACGATACGCCAATTCCGCAGTAAACGTATACTCCCCTTTTGCTTTAAAACGCACCGGAATTGAAACGGTAAACGACGGTGGTGCCGGCTGTCCTACTTTATATGGAATCGAAAGCGTGATATAGGCGTTTTCTTTCTTATCATCGAGCCAAACGTGATCCGTCTCGACAATTTCCACGTTTCCGCCAAACGAGGTTAGCGGAATTTTTATCGTTCCGCTTAACACCGGATCATTAGCGAGCTTCGAAAACTGCTGGAAAATTTCCGTTAAGTTTTGTGGCGTTCCTTGCTTCGCCTGTCCGCCTGCTGTTGATGACAACTTTTCTAAATAGCCCATATCCACTTCCTGGTTATTGCCAAAACCGATAGAATAGAGAGTTATATTGTTCATGCCAAGGGTTTTGGCAATATTCGTTCCATGTAAACGGATTTTTTCTTCAAATTCTCTATATTTTGTTCTGTCCCAATATGTCTTTGTTTCTGGTTCATCAGGATAATAGATCGTTCGGGCTGCCGTTATGCCATTGGAATATAAAATATATTGTACGTCTAAATCTTCCGTGACTTGTTTGCACGTTCTCCAGAACAATATTCCTTCACAAACTTTATACGTAATCGGTTCCTTTGCTATCGACACCGTCGGCATCCCATCCGTTAAAAAAATGATATATTTTTTCCGGGTTGGGTCATTAAAAAACGACTGGGCTTGTTGCAGCGCCTGTGTATAGTTCGTTCCTCCGTCGGCAGTGAGGCTGTTCGCTGTTCTGGAAATAAGATCTAATTGTTCCTTGACATCTTGCTGCACAGAAAAAGGAACTACTTTATTGACTACTACTGTATCGGAAAACGGAACAAGGGCAAATCGATCATTCGGGTTGGCGTTCGCTTTGAAATAATCGACGGCGGATTGAAGCGCATATTTTGCGCTTTGAAGCTTCAAAGGCGTCATCGACCCTGACACGTCAAACACAAACACGACATCAATCGGCGGGCGAACAATGTTGTCCACCCTGCCTTTTGGGATTAAAGTTACATCCAATCGCCCTTGCGCATCCCCGTTTGGCGGTTTCGCATATTCTAGTTGCGAAGAGGTAATCGTAAAATCTAAAGTGGCGTTATTGGAGTCATTACTTTCCCCAAACACGATATTAGTGGCATCTCCTAAATAAAAACTGAAAAACAGTGCAATAAACAACCACCAAATTTTTCTCTTCTCCGCCACACTCCTCTCCCCCTATCCCTTACCAAAGTCCTACTACTTTCATTATAGCAAGACTTTTCAGCGGAAATATACAAAAATTTCATTTACATCAATAACTTTCTTACTTCCGCAATAAAGTAAAGCGATCCGGTAATCAAGAAAAGGTCATCGCTTCGTTTTTGTTTTTTCTTTTCTTTGACCCAGCCTTTCCAGTCGTCCGTCGTTGCTTTGTGCGGATGGTTGCACAAGGCGGCAAGCTGCTCAGGCGACGCTGCGCGCGGAAAATCGAACGAAGTAAACGTTATCGTTTTGGCAATTTCGGCAAGCGGTGGAATCATTTGATCAAGCGGTTTATCCGCTAACGCAGCAAATAACACATGAACATCTTTGTTTGGATAGTGCGAACGTACCGTATTAACAAGACTATGAATACCTGCCGCGTTATGAGCGCCGTCAATAATAACCAGCGGCTTATTGCTTACCCGCTCAAATCGTCCGATCCACTTTGCTTTTTCTATTCCCTCATAAATATGCTCTTTTTCAATCAAAAACGAATAGCACATCCGCAAATACTCCGCTGCCATCACCGCGAGCGCCGCATTTTGCACTTGATGTTCTCCAAACATCGTTATTTTTAAATCGGGATATTGCGAAAATATTGTTTCCATTGAAAAATGTTCGCCATCCTCTGTTGACTCATGATGAACAATAAAAAAGTCTTCTTCTAATCGATATGTTTTCGCTTTGAGCGACTTCGCTTTTTCTGAAATAACCGTCCATGCTTCTGGCTGGTTTACCGCTGTAATCACCGGAACGCCTGATTTAATGATGCCCGCTTTTTCAAAGGCGATTTTTTCTAATGTTTCTCCTAAAAAATTCATATGGTCATAGCTGATGTTGGTGATAATGGAAAGAAGCGGATAAATGACGTTCGTCGAATCAAAGCGGCCGCCAAGTCCGGCTTCAATAAGCACAACGTCTTGAATATTCTTTTTCCCGAAATAATAAAGCATCATCGCCGTAATGACTTCAAATTCCGTCGGCGCGCCAAGTTCTGTTTTTTCCAATTCTTCTGCAAGCGGTTGGATTACTTGCACGAGTTCAACGATTTCCTTGTCACGAATTGGGTTTCCATTTACGCTTATTCGTTCATTAAATTGCTCCACATACGGGGAAGTGAACGTTCCGACAGAGTAACCTGCCGCTTGTAAAATATGACGCAAATAGCTGATGGTCGAACCTTTTCCGTTTGTTCCAGCAACGTGAATCGCTCTAACAAGGCGCTCTGGATGTCCAAGCTTTTCCATCAACCATTCCATCCGTTTTAGCCCTGGTTTTATTCCTAATCGCAAACGGCCGTGAATCCACTCTAGCGCCTCTTCATATGTACGAATCATCATATTTCTCCCCCTTACTAGCATAAGATGATGAGAAAAGACGAATCCAAATGCTTGGATTCGTCTTCATGATAAAAGAAGCGGCGATGCATTGTCTATTTTTTTAATTCGGCAAGGCGCGCGCGAACAGCTTCGCGTTTTTCTAAGTAGTCTTTTTCTTTTTTCCGTTCTTCTTCCACCACGTGCGCAGGCGCTTTCGTAAGGAAACCTTCATTGCTTAACTTCTTCTGCACGCGCTCGACTTCTTTGTTGAGTTTTTCAAGTTCTTTTTCGAGCCGTTTGATTTCTTCTTCGATGTTAATAAGCCCTTCAAGCGGCAAGATTAATTCCGCACCAGTAACGACCGCTGTCATCGCTTTTTCCGCAGCTGGGATGTCAGTTGCAATCAACAGTTCGCTCGGATTGCAGAACCGTTCTAAATACACGCGGTTCTTTTCCAATGTCGCTTGAATATGCTCGTCTTTTGCTTTAATGTGCAGCTTGATTGGTTTGCTTAACGGTGTGTTCACTTCGGCGCGAATGTTGCGAACCGCGCGGATAATGTCCACAAGCAAACGCATTTCTTCCGCCGCTTCGTGGTTGGAAAGCTCTGGACGAACTTCCGGCCATTTCGCTACCGTAATTGACTCTCCTTCATGTGGAAGGTGCTGCCAAATTTCCTCGGTAATGAACGGCATGAACGGATGAAGCAGGCGCATTGTATTGTCAAGCACATATGCCAATACAGAACGAGTCGTTTTCTTCGCTGCTTCATCATCCCCATAAAGCGGAAGCTTCGCCATTTCAATATACCAATCGCATAAATCATCCCAAATGAAGTTATACAACACGCGGCCGACCTCACCGAATTCATATTTTTCGGCAAGTTTTGTCACCGTTTCAATCGTTTCGTTTAAACGCGTTAAAATCCAATGGTCCGCCACTGTTTTTTCTCCGCTTAAATCAAGCTGGTCGTACGTCATTCCGCCCATGTTCATCAGCGCGAAGCGGGATGCATTCCAAATTTTATTGGCAAAATTCCATGTCGCTTCGACTTTTTCCGTACTAAAGCGCAAATCTTGCCCAGGCGAGCTTCCAGTAGCCAAGAAGAAGCGAAGCGAATCGGCGCCGTATTGATCGATGACATCCATCGGGTCAACCCCATTGCCGAGCGATTTGCTCATTTTTCTTCCTTGCGCGTCACGGACAAGACCATGGATTAATACATCTTTAAACGGTCTTTTCCCAGTAAATTCAAGACCTTGGAAAATCATGCGCGATACCCAGAAGAAAATGATGTCATATCCAGTGACAAGCACATCGGTTGGATAATAGCGTTTGTAATCCGGTGCCTCTGTATCCGGCCAGCCCATCGTTGAAAACGGCCATAGGGCAGAGCTGAACCACGTATCCAGCACATCAGGGTCTTGCTCCCAGTTTTCGATATCAGCCGGAGGTTCATGATCGACATAAATTTCTCCTGTTTCTTTATGGTACCAAGCCGGAATGCGATGCCCCCACCATAATTGACGGGAAATACACCAGTCGCGAATGTTTTCCAACCAATGCAAATACGTTTTTTCGAAGCGTTCCGGAACGAAATGCACTTTTCCTTCCGTTTTTTGCAGCTGAATGGCCGCTTCCGCGAGCGGTTTCATTTTGACGAACCATTGTGTCGACAAATACGGCTCGACAACCGCTCCGCTGCGTTCGCTATGCCCAACTGAATGCACATGTTCTTCGATTTTAAATAGCACTCCTTGTTCTTGCAAATCTTTAACGATTTGCTTGCGGCATTCGAAACGGTCCAACCCTTGATATTGCATCGCGTTTTCATTCATCGTGCCGTCTTCGTTCATAACGAGGATGCGCGGCAAGTTGTGGCGGTTTCCGATTTCAAAGTCATTCGGGTCATGTGCCGGTGTAATTTTCACCGCACCCGATCCGAATTCCATATCGACATACTCATCGGCGATAATCGGAATTTCGCGGCCGACAATCGGCAAAATAACCGTTTTGCCAATGAGATGTTTATAGCGCTCGTCATCTGGGTGAACGGCAACCGCCGTATCGCCGAGCATCGTTTCCGGACGGGTCGTTGCCACTTCGATATACCCGGAGCCGTCGGCAAGCGGATAGCGCATATGATAAAGCGCGCCTTTTACTTCTTTATAAATCACTTCAATATCCGATAACGCCGTTTTTGTTACCGGATCCCAGTTAATAATGTATTCGCCTCGATAAATAAGCCCTTTTCGGTAAAGCGATACGAACACTTCGCGCACCGCTTTCGATAAACCTTCATCTAACGTAAAGCGCTCACGCGTATAATCGAGGCCAAGCCCTAATTTTGCCCATTGCTGGCGAATGTGGCTCGCGTATTCTTCTTTCCATTTCCACGTTTCCTCAAGAAACTTTTCCCGTCCTAAATCATAGCGGGAAAGTCCTTGCTTGCGAAGCTTTTCTTCTACTTTTGCCTGTGTGGCGATTCCGGCATGGTCCATTCCCGGAAGCCATAGAACGTCATAGCCTTGCATCCGCTTCATGCGTGTAATAATATCCTGCAGCGTCGTATCCCACGCATGTCCTAAATGGAGTTTCCCTGTTACGTTTGGCGGCGGGATGACAATCGTAAACGGCTTTTTATCAGGATCGCCCGTCGCTTCAAAAAATTTTCCGTCAAGCCACCATTGATATCGATTGGCTTCTACGGCTTTATGGTCGTATTTCGTAGACATTGTAATATCTTTTTGTTCCATTTTGTTTTCCCTCCTTCTTATCAATAAAAAACTCCTTTCATCCTAAAAAGGACGAAAGGAGACTCTTTCGCGGTACCACCTTTTTTCTTAAGCAAAAAGAATTTGCTTAAGCACTTCATTGCGATAACGGTCTGCGACCGGCTTCCTCTACTAGGCAAACACCGTTCAAAGAAGCAGCTCCAGGGCGACCTTCCAACGATAACCGTCCTAGGAAATCTCGCAGCTACTGATTTCCCTCTCTGAAGGCGTTATTCGTTGTACTCTTCCCTGTCTTCGCTTTTTTATTATTTTTCTGTTTATTATACTACGAAAAACTTGTTTCATCGTCAATCATCTTTGCCAAGTTTTTATTTATTTATTCCATTTCTTCGTTTTTGGTGACAAAAACAATATCCAATCATATTTTAATAGTAACATGCCCGAGGGAGGAAATGCTCGATGAAACGATTTAACTATTATTCATGGCCGCCATGGCTTCGGCAAATTCGTGCCGTTTGTGCGCAAGTGATTATTCCAATCACGATTTTTCAAGCGATTCGCACCATTTTTTTACCCACGACGTTTGATGTCATCTTATTGGCCATTTTTGTGCTTATTGCGGTGGCGTTTCATCTGGAGTGGATTTAGCTTCTTCTGCTTCTTTTCGCTGGACAAGGCGCATGACGACATACTCCATATTTTTCATTGTAAAGTAACGGCGCTGCAGTTCGGAAACATATTCTCGTTCACTTTTTCTGTTTTGCCGCTTCATCTCATACTCATAAATGCAGCGATATAAAAAATACGGCTGCGCAAGATGGCTGAAAAGAAAGGACCATTCCTCTTCTAACATCGGTAACGTTTTTCCGTATTCTTCCATTCCTTCCACCCATTCATCACCGATCGGCGGAAATGTGCGCATATGATAACGAAGCGCAATGATTACATCGAAAAGCGGAGAGTTCCAACTGGCGCGTTCCCAACTAAAAAAATAACGATTGTCATTTTCCATCTCTATATAATGTGAAAGCCGTGCCTTTCCGTGAATCCAGGCAATTCTCCATTTTTTTGTTTCTTTCATTTTTTCATACCATTTCTCTAGCTCCGTTTCCGCAAACCAATACGCTTGCATTGTTTCATGAAAATACGTGCAGCATTGCAGCTGAAACGGAGACATATACCATGCATTTTCGCACTTTTCCACATATGATTGCAAAAAGGCGCGCTGCCTTTCCCATTCTCTTTTTTTATTCTCATAGTAATTTCTTATCTCTTCTTCGTTAATATCTATTTGTTTGAGTGACTTTTGATGTAAATAAGCGAGGTCGCGAAAAAAAGAGCGGACATGTTCTCGTTTTTCTTTTCTCTCATCGGATGAAATCCATGGCATTAAATAATAATGCCGACCATACGATACAAACGGAAAACCTTGTTTTGACAAGTAAAGAGGAACAGATTGTTTTCCATAAAAAATATACGATTGTTGAATGGCTGCCATTTCCCTGGCGTTCGTTATTTCTTTTAAAGCAAATAGACCAGCGTTCGTATGGATTTTTTTTACTTTCCCGTAATCATCGACGCGAAACGGCTTTAACCCGTATTGCTGTAAAATGGGCGTATACATTTCGATGCGTTCTCTGTTCAATGAAACGACCCCCTCCATAAAAAGAAGTGAGGAATCATGTTTCCCTCACTACGAAGAGCGGCTTCCCGCTAGCGCCGGTATATATAACAATTGCCCTTCATGGATTTCCTCAGGGCTTTCCAATTGGTTGACACGAAGCAGCTGCTGGACGGTTATATCGTACCGCTCGGCGATCTTGTCCAACGAATCTCCTTGCTGAACGATGCAAATTTTTACTTTCGTAAATTCCTCTTCTTGATTCTTCGCAAATAGTTTCGTTAAGTACAATGCATTTTCACTCTTTACTTTTTGTTTTTCGTTTTCATCTATTTCTTCTTTCATTTCATCAGCATCTTTTTCTTTCATCGATCCAATCGATACTTTTGCTTCTTGTTGTGGAGCAACGTTTTCTTCTTCTGCTTTCACCGCTTCCTTTTCTTCTAGTTGTGCGGCTGTTTCTTCCGGTTTTTCCAGTTGCGCGGCTGTTTCTTCTAGTTTTTCTAGCTGTGCGGATTTTTCTTCTTTTTCTTCTGGTTTTTCTAGCTGTGCAGCTTTTTCTTTCGTTTTTTCTAGCCGCTCGACTGTTTCTTCTAGCTGTTCATTGTTATTTAGCGGCACGGCTGTTTCTTCTTCCTGTTTTGTTTCTTCGCGATGGATAGCCGTCATTTCTTGTGCTTCGTCTTCATTTTGTTCCTGCAGTGCATGGTTGAAAATAGAAGATGTCTCTTCTTCCGATTGTTGCTTTCTTTGTTCTTCCTCGTATACTTCTTTGCGCGCGACAACTTCAAACGGTTCAAACAACAGATCTTCGTCTTCTTCCTCTACTAACGAAGGTTCATAAGGTTCATCTAGCGGCGCTTCGCTAATTCCACTGATCGAAATATCCGCTGTCACTAGCAATCTTCCATTTTCATCTAAATCATAATCGAACGATTCTACCGTCACATACACATCTTCTAAATGTTGAATGCGGTTTTTCGGAATCGTAATATCGATTGGGAAACGATGCGATAATTCACTAATGCCGTCTTCGCGCGTAGAAATATGCTGAACGAATCGATGGCTTGCAAAATCAAAAGGATCCGCGCTGCTTTCTTCCCCTTCCGCCATCCGATATTCTCCGCTTAATTCTAACGCTCCGCGAATCGTAATATACTGTTCATATTCATCAACCGAAACAATCGGGTCCAGCGAAATAGAGAGAAATTCGGCGACTTCCTGTCCTTTTCTAAACCAGATCGATTCCTCAAGGGAAAACCGCAAATACGATTGCTCCAATCCAAACTCCTCCTTCCGTCCCTTACCAACAAAATTTTCTATGACATTACCCATTGTATGAAGGACGAACGAGCAATATGAATAAAAAAATCGGGCTGCCCATCAAAAGATGGACAACCCTTTCTTTTACTTCCCTTCGCGAATTTTCGCAAACGCGCGCTCTGCAGCGGCGATTGTTTTTTCAATATCTTCATCCGTATGTTCCGTGGACAAAAATAATCCTTCAAATTGCGACGGAGGAAGGAAAATTCCTTGTTCCGCCATTTCGCGATAATATGCCGCGAACATTTCTAAATTCGATGTTTTCGCTTTTTCATAGTTTGTTACTTCTTCATTTGTAAAGAAGAAACCAATCATGGAGCCAGCGCGGTTAATCGTATGCGGGATTTCGTATTTTTCCGCCGCTTCGCGCAATCCTTCTTCCAATCGATCCGCTTTTTTGCGGAATTCATCGTATGTTTCCGGCGTCAGCTGAATCAATGTTTCATATCCGGCCGTCATGGCGAGCGGGTTTCCCGATAAGGTGCCGGCTTGATAAATCGGGCCGCTAGGAGCGACTTTTTCCATAATTTCCGCTTTTCCGCCATACGCTCCGACCGGAAGCCCGCCGCCGATGACTTTTCCAAGACACGTCAAATCCGGTTCAATGCCAAAATAGCCTTGCGCACAATGATAATCGACGCGGAAGCCTGTCATGACTTCATCAAAAATAAGAAGGGCACCATATTGTTTTGTTATATCTCGCAACCCTTGCAAAAATCCTGGAACCGGCGGAACGACACCCATGTTTCCCGCAACCGGCTCAACGATGACAGCGGCGATATCTTCGCCAAACCGTTCAAATGCGTAGCGAACGCTTTCTAAATCATTATAAGGAA
The DNA here is from genome assembly GCF_003688615.2 of Parageobacillus toebii NBRC 107807. GTDB lineage: Bacteria > Bacillota > Bacilli > Bacillales > Anoxybacillaceae > Parageobacillus_B > Parageobacillus_B toebii. The sequence goes on from NZ_CP049703.1 coordinate 146,940, forward strand.
CAGTAATCGTATTTTGCGCCACCGCTTCCGGAACACCAGGGCTATCCGGCAACCCAAGCGTCGCTACTCCTGAACCGGCTTTGATAAGCAACGAGTCGCCATGGCCGTGATAGCATCCTTCAAATTTAACAATTTTATTGCGTCCAGTGTAGCCGCGTGCCAGCCGAAGCGCGCTCATCGTCGCTTCTGTTCCGGAGTTTACCATGCGAACAATTTCGATGGATGGCACCCGTTCAATCACTAATTTCGCTAACTCGTTTTCAATCAATGTCGGGGCGCCAAAACTCGTGCCGTTTTCCGTTACTTTTTTTAGCGCTTCGACAACGCGAGGATTCGCATGACCTAAAATAAGCGGACCCCATGACAACACATAATCAATATATTCATTGCCATCGATATCGTAAATTTTCGAACCTTTGCCGCGCGCCATAAAAATTGGCGTCATTTTTACGGATTTAAACGCGCGCACCGGGCTGTTGACACCGCCTGGCAACAGCCGGACCGCTTCCTCATACGCTGCTTTTGAACGTTCATAGCTTCGCACCATTCACGGTTCTCCTTTCTATTCATTTAGCCAGCGAGCCGCATCTTTAGCAAAATACGTCATAATTAAATCGGCGCCTGCCCGCTTCATGCCGGTAAGCATTTCCATGACAATTTCTTTTTCGTTAATCCATCCGTTTTGCGCCGCTGCTTTGACCATCGAATATTCACCGCTGACATTATAGGCGACAAGCGGGAGATGGAAATGGTTTTTAATGTCACGGATAATATCCATATAAGCGAGCGCTGGTTTTACCATTAAAAAGTCAGCGCCTTCACGCACATCCGATTCCGCTTCGCGGAACGCCTCGAGGCGATTGGCCGGATCCATTTGATATGTTTTCCGGTCGCCGAATTGCGGCGCGCTGTCCGCAGCATCACGGAACGGACCGTAAAATGCGGACGCATATTTAATCGCATACGACATAATCGGCACATTCGTAAATCCGGCTTCATCGAGTCCTTGGCGAATCGCAGCAACAAAACCGTCCATCATATTAGAAGGTGCGATAATATCCGCGCCCGCTTTCACTTGGCTGACGGCTGTTTTTACAAGCAATTCAAGCGATGGATCGTTTAACACTTGCTCGTTTTCGACTACACCGCAATGTCCATGGCTTGTATATTCACATAAACATGTATCCGCAATAACAACGACATCTGGATAATTTGCTTTGATTTGGCGGATCGCCTCCTGAACGATCCCATGCTCACAATATGCTTGTGAGCCGACTTCATCTTTTTCTGCCGGCACACCGAAAACGATTACCGATTTAATGCCTAGTTGGACGACTTCATCCATTTCCTCATTTAAACGGTCAAGAGAAAATTGATAGATCCCTGGCATGGATGGTATTTCCCGTTTTACCCCTTTTTCTTCGACGACAAAAATCGGATAAATAAGATCGTCTACATGAAGATGTGTTTCTCTCACCATCGCTCGTAAATTCGCGGTTTGCCGCAGGCGGCGATGGCGATCAAATTGTAATGTTGCCATTTATTTTTCCCTCCATCGTCCTTTTTGCAAAATATAATTCCATTTCTTTTATCATATCATCAATCGTATACTCGTCTGGACAAATATGCACGGCAAGTCCCGCTTTTTCTGCTGTTTCCTTCGTAATCGGACCGATGCAGGCGATCACGCAGCCGCTAAGTAGTGAAGCGATATCTTCTTTTTCCATCATCCGTATAAAGCTTTGTACGGTAGAGGAACTTGTAAACGTGATCACATCCAGTTTTCTTTCCCGCAACAGATATAACAATTGTTCTTTTCCTGATTCATTCATCAATGTTTCATACACAATAAGGTCCGTTACGTCTGCTCCCATATTGATCAGCGCATCACGCAATACCGGCCTTGCTAAATTTCCTTTCACTAAAAGAACGCGGTCGCGCGGCTTAACAAGCGGTTTTAGCGCCTCGATCATCCCTTCGGCGACAAATTCGCTAGGAATGGCAGCAGGAGAAACGCCATACGTTTTTAAAGCCGCCGCCGTTTTCTTTCCGACTACCGCCACTTTTGGAAGCGGAGTTTCCTTTTTGACAAATGGGAAGAAAAAACGGACACCATTTGCGCTTGTAAAAATGAGCCAATCATAATCGGAAAGCTGACGCACACATCGTTCAATTTCTTCACGATGGGAAGAAGGAGAAATCGAAATAAGCGGAATTTCAATCGGCGTTGCTCCTGCTTTGCGTAGTTTTTCAGAGAACGCTTTCGCCTGTTCTTTTCCTCTTGTCACAAGCACCGTTTTTCCCGACAACGGACCGCTCACTGTCGATTCATCTCCTCTTTAATACGATCAATTAATGCTTTCGCGCCACGCTCTATTAACATTTTCGCAGCGTTCGTTCCGACTTCTTCCGGATTCGATCCGCTTACCGTTTCTTTATATATCTCTTTTCCGTCTGGAGAAGCAACAAGAGCGGTTAAAACGATATCCTCGCGATCGTCAATATATGCATATCCCGCAATCGGCACTTGACAGCCGCCTTCCATTTGTTGTAAAAATACACGTTCGGCCAAAACAGCCCGCTCGGTGTGAACATCGTTTAATTTTTGCAGCCATTCCCGCAATTCTTCATCATTTTCGCGGCATTCCACCGCCAGCGCTCCTTGTCCAACAGCAGGAAGACATACATCTGTTGATAAATATTCCGTAATGACATCTCTTGCCCAACCCATGCGCACTAATCCGGCCGCCGCAAGAATAATGGCGTCGTAATCTTCGTTTTGCAGCTTCGCAAGTCTCGTATCGATATTGCCGCGAATCCATTTGATCTTTAAATCCGGCCGTTTTGCCAGTATTTGTGCAGAACGGCGCAAACTGCTTGTCCCAACGATCGCTCCACTTGGAAGATTCGCAAACGTTTCTTTGTTTTTACTAATCAACACATCATGATGATCCTCACGCGGCGGCACGCAGCCAATGATAAGACCATCAGGCAAAACAGCGGGCATATCTTTCATGCTATGTACTGCCATATCAATTTCGCCGTTTAGCATTGCATGTTCAATTTCTTTTACGAACAATCCTTTGCCACCGACTTTGGATAACGTCACATCAATAATTTTGTCCCCTTTGGTGACAATTTCTTTTACTTCAAATTCAAACGGCGCTCCTAATTGCCGAAGCCGCTCGATGACCCAGTTCGTCTGGGTGAGCGCAAGTTTGCTGCGGCGCGATCCAACGATGATTTTTCGCATCTTTCATTCCTCCACTACGAATACCAAAAATGAAATTTCGATAAACTACCGAATAAGAGAAAGTTTACCAATAAAAATAAAAACGAACCGATATTCCATAGTGCAATCATTTTTCCTTGCACTTGCTGGACAATGCGCTTGTAAAAGTAAATACTGTACACTGCAAGTACAACAAACGAACCTAACACTTTCACATCATACCAATGAAAATCTTCCACTTTGATATAGGCCCAAATCACTCCAAGAATCAATCCTAATAACAACATAGGCAATCCAATTAAATTTAAAACATAAGACATAAAATCTAATTTCGTTAAATCAGCCATCCGCCATAACCGTTCTCCCCATTTTTTCCGTTTCAATAAGCTGTATTGCAACATGTACAATACCGAAAAAATAAACGAAAGCGAAAACGCCGCATATGCTAATAATGCCATTGTAATATGAATCATTAGCAATTCAGAAATCAGCCTTTCGGCAACAGCCGGTGACTGATGGTGATTTGGCGCGAACGTATGAATCGCCAAAATTAAAAACGCTAGCACGTTCGTAAAAAAGACGATAAAATCAACGCGCATCAACCGGTTAATGATAAGAGATAACGTAATGAGCAACCATGCGTAAAAATAGAGGCCTTCCGACATCGTTAAAATTGGAAAACGCCCTGTCTGTATGATGCGAAACAAGAAAAAAAATGTTTGCAGCATCCAAACAATAGAAAGTAACCAGAAAGCGACTTGATTCGCCTTCCGGTTACGTTGGAGAAAATCAGTAAAATATAAAAGTATAGACAATACGTACAAAAGAATAGACAGCTCATATAACCGGGGCATGGTCATCTCTAACATATGCCAAAATCCTCTCTTATGACTGTAGAGACGGCATAGCGGCGCGTTGACCATCCGTTTTTGCTTGCTTTTGTGCTTTCACTTCGTCTTCGATATTAAAAATTTTCATAAACAATTGCAACGCTTCTTCGGCATTTGGTTCAGCTGCCAACTCTTTTGCGCGTAAAATCGGATCGCGCAGCAATTGATTAATAATGCTTTTTGTGTGTTTGTTCAATACTTTCCGGTCACGTTCCGATAAATGCGGCAATTTCCGTTCAATGCTCCGCATTGTCTCCGCTTGAATCGCCAGCGCTTTTTCACGAAGCGCCGCAATAACAGGCACAACGCCGAGCGTATGAAGCCATTGCTGGAAGGCAACAAGCTCTGTTCCGATCATACGTTCAATTTGCTCTGCCGCTTTTTTGCGCTCTTCTAAATTCGCTTGCACGATTCCTTCTAAATCGTCAATATCATATAAAAAGACGCTTTCTAACTCGGCAAGCGCTGGGTCTAAATCTCGCGGAACAGCGATATCGACCATAAATAGCGGGCGTCCTTTCCGCATTTTTTCTACATGAACCATCATTTCTTTCGTGATGATATAATCTTTTGCTCCAGTAGAGCTAATAACAATGTCCGCCTCCAGAAGCGCACAGGATAGCTCACAAAGCGATTTTGCCGTACCTGAAAACTTTTTCGCCAGCTGCTCTGCTTTTTCGAGCGTTCGGTTGACAACGGTTACTTTTCCTACGCCACTTCCATATAAATTTTGCGCCGCCAATTCTCCCATTTTGCCAGCGCCGATAATTAAAACATGTTTCGAAGATAAATCCCCGAAAATCTTTTTCGCTAATTCTACTGCCGCGTAACTTACAGACACGGCGTTTGCGCCGATTTCTGTTTCGGAATGGGCGCGCTTTGCAAATGTGACCGCCTGCTTGAATAACTGATTAAATATTGTACCAATCGTTCCATGTTCTTGAGCAAGAAGATAACTTGATTTTACTTGACCTAAAATTTGTGTTTCTCCTAAAATCATCGAATCTAAACCAGAAGCAACACGGAATAAATGTTCGATCGCTGCCTCATTTTCCATAATGTTTAAATAAGGTGTAAGCGCATCGATTTCCACATGAAACCAATTGGCCAAAAATGATTTTATATAATAACGACCGGTATGCAGCTGATCAACAACTGCATAAACTTCGGTACGATTGCATGTAGAAACAATCACATTTTCTAAAATGCTTTTTTGCTGCTGCAATTGCTTCATTGCATCGACCAATTCCGACTCACTAAACGTGAGTTTTTCACGGATTTCAACAGGGGCCGTTTTATAGTTTACGCCAACAACAACAATATGCACTTCCTTTATACCCCCTTAATCAAGTACATAAATATCTTTTTTTATTATAGCACATATGTCTTTCTACTTTTTGAAAAAAGTGTGAACACGCTAGAAAGCATATGATAAACTTTATACAGTATAAGTGTATCACAAAAAAGTTTGTCGAAAAACTGGGAGGAACCGATGAAAAAACAAGCTGCGTTCTCTGGCATTATTCTTGTTGGACTGGGCGTTTACTTTTTTGCCAATCAGCTTCACTCCTCATTTGCCCATCTTTTTCAAGACTGGCCAGCACTGTTAATGATTCTCGGGGCGGCGCTGATCGGCCAGGCGTATTCCGCCCGTGAATACCAACACCTATTTCCAGGCATCATTTTGTTTGGATTCGGACTTCACATTTTACTTGTCCATTGGTTCAAACAATGGCCAAATCATATCGGCGTCTTTTTCTTTATCATTGCGATAGCATTTTTCATTAGCTCCCGAAAAGTAAAAAGCGGTCTTGGCCAAAGCATCTTTTTTTTAGCATTAGCCTTTATTATGCTGTTTTCCGAACATTTTCAGCCGCTGTTTTATATTGTCGAAACAGGCATTGCATCGATTTGGAAGTTTTGGCCGCTTGGGCTAATCCTTGCGGGTATATACATATTATTGGTAAAGAGGAAATAATCCATACAAAAAACACCAGCCTCGTTTCATGCTGGTGTTTTTTCGATTATAGGAATCGCTCCAATGCTGCCCATGCTTCTTCTTTTCCTTGGCCTGTTTCTGCCGAAAAAAGAATAAGTTTATCATCCTCCATGATGTTCAACGTTTCACGGACAACTTTTAAATGCTTTTGCCATTTTCCCTTCGGAACTTTATCTGCTTTCGTCGCAATGATAATCGTCGGGATTTGATAATGTTTTAAAAACTCATACATCATGACATCATCTTTCGTCGGCGGATGTCGCAAGTCGACGATCAGAACAACTGCGCGCAGCTGTTCTCTTGTCGTAAAATACGTTTCCATCATTTTTCCCCATGCTTCCCGCTCTTTCTTTGAGACCCTCGCAAATCCATATCCCGGCACATCAACAAAATAAAGCGATTCATTAATAAGGTAAAAATTTAATGTTTGCGTTTTTCCTGGTTTCGATGAAGTGCGCGCTAAATTTTTTCGATTAATCATTTTATTAATAAAGGAAGATTTGCCAACATTGGAACGACCGGCGAGTGCAAATTCCGGCAGCGCACCATCTGGATATTGTTCCGGTTTCACCGCACTGACGGCGATTTCTGCTTTTGTCACGTTCATTGTTGATCCCCTACCAATGCATGTTGTAGTACTTCATCTAAATGGGAAACGAGCACAAATTGTAAATCATTTTTTACCACATCTGGAATATCTTCTAAATCTTTTTCATTGTCCTTTGGTAAAATTACTTTTTTCAAACCGGCGCGATGGGCGCTTAACGTTTTTTCTTTTAATCCGCCAATTGGAAGCACGCGGCCGCGCAATGTAATTTCTCCCGTCATGCCAACAAATCGGTTTACCGGCCGGCCTGTTAGCGCGGAAATGAGCGCAGTCGCAATCGTGATCCCAGCAGATGGTCCGTCTTTTGGCACGGCGCCTTCTGGTACGTGAATATGAATATCGTATTTTTCATGAAATTCAGAGTCAATCCCAAGCTGTTCAGCTCGAGAACGCACGTAACTAAATGCTGCTTGTGCGGATTCTTTCATGACATCGCCTAATTTTCCTGTTAACACAAGCTTCCCTTTTCCCGGTGCAAGCGATACTTCAATGGATAGCGTATCACCGCCAAACGCTGTGTAGGCAAGGCCTGTCGCCACGCCAACTTGATCTTCCAATTCCGCTTGGCCGTAACGGTATTTTCTTTTTCCTAAAAATTCTTCTATATTTTTCTCTGTAATGATGACGCGTTTTTTCTCCTCAGAAACGATGAGACGTGCTGCTTTTCGGCAAATCGCAGCGATCTGCCGCTCCAATTCGCGCACACCTGCTTCTCGTGTATAATAGCGAATAATACTCATCATCGCGTCATCACGTACTTGCAACGATGATTTTTTTAATCCATGCTCTTTTAATTGTTTTGGAAGCAAATGACGTTTAGCGATTTGCAATTTTTCTACTTCCGTATAGCCTGGGATTGTAATAATTTCCATACGATCCAAAAGCGGCTGTGGAATCGTTGCTAAGTTATTTGCTGTCGCAATAAACATCACTTTCGATAAATCATACGGTTCTTCAATATAATGGTCGCTGAACGTATGGTTTTGTTCCGGATCCAACACTTCAAGAAGCGCCGCAGACGGATCGCCGCGAAAATCACTCGACATTTTATCAATTTCATCTAATAAAAATACCGGATTAATCGTTCCCGCTTTTTTCATCCCTTGGATAATTCGTCCAGGCATTGCGCCGACGTATGTGCGACGGTGGCCACGAATTTCTGATTCATCGCGAACACCGCCTAACGAAATGCGAACAAATCGGCGGTTTAGCGACTTGGCAATCGAACGAGCAAGCGACGTCTTCCCAACTCCTGGCGGCCCTGCTAAACAAAGAATCGGACCTTTTAATGATTTCGTTAATTGTTGCACAGATAGAAATTCGAGCACTCGTTCTTTTACTTTTTCTAGACCGTAATGATCTTCGTTTAATATCGCTTCCGCCCGTTTGATATCATGAATATCTTCTGTTTGAGTTGACCACGGAAGCGCAATAAGCCAGTCTAAATAGTTGCGAATCACCGCGCTTTCCGCTGAGGTCGCTGGTATTTTTTCATAGCGGTCGAGTTCTTTAAGCGCCGTTTCTTTCACATGACTTGGCATGCCAGCTGCTTCGATTTTTTCTTTTAATGCTTCGACTTCTCCTGCTTTTCCTTCTTTTTCACCAAGTTCTTTTTGAATTGCCTTCATTTGTTCGCGCAAGTAATATTCTTTTTGTGTACGTTCCATCGATTGCTTGACGCGCATGCTAATCTTTTTCTCAAGCTGCAGCACTTCTTTTTCATTATGCAGGATTTGAATAATTTTATGAATGCGTTCTTTCACATCGATCGTTTCGAGAATGCGTTGTTTTTCCTCTAGTTTAAGCGGCAAATGGGAAGCGATAATATCCGCCATTCGTCCCGGCTCATCGATATCTGCAATGGAAGCATAAATATCGGCTGACAATCTTTTTGATAAATTTATGTATTGTTCAAAGTATTCGAGCATCGTCCGTTTCAACGCTTCGTCCTCTAAATCTTTCGTTGTGCGATCTACAAACTTTTCTACTTTTACCATAAAATACGGTTCTTCACTTACTGTCTCGGTAATGATTGCACGCGCGATTCCTTCCACCAGCACGCGAAACGTTCCGTTCGGAAGTTTAAGCAACTGTTTTACGCGCGCAAGTGTCCCCATTTGATATAAATCATCCATATCAGGTTCATCAACGGAAACATCTTTTTGCGATGTCAACAAAATGATGTGATCTTCCACCATTGCTGTTTCAAGCGCTTTTACCGATTTCTCCCGCCCCACATCTAAATGTAAGACCATCGTTGGAAACACAAGCAGCCCCCTTAGTGGCAAAAGAGGAACGACAAGCTCTTTTTTCTTCACCACGAACACCTCCATATCTCACTTCTATTCGTCTATTGTATAGCACCGTAGCACGATTTGTAAAATGACATGATACAGACAAAGGAAACGTTTTTTATATCTTGCTTATGAATTATAATATAAAGAAAAACCGACTTCGACATCCTTTTTTCGTCGAAGTCGTATCGCTTGCTACTACACTGATTTTTTTTCGGAGCGATCGGCAGCAGCTGGAATAGCGCTATCGTGTTGCGCAAAATCTTTTCCAAATACAACTGGAAACACTTCCTCTAAACGTTGGACAGGAATAATCTCGATCCCATCAATCTCTCGTAAAAGGGATTGCATGTTTTCCAACGGAACGATCACTTTTTTCGCCCCAGCTTGTTTCGCCGCTTTTACTTTTGGAAAAATTCCACCCACTGGTTTGACATAACCGTGAATACTAATTTCTCCTGTCATCGCTACCGTACAATCAACCGGTATTTGATAAATCGCTGAATAAATTCCGGTTGCTATCGCAATTCCTGCGGACGGGCCATCGATTGGAATGCCTCCTGGGAAATTAATATGAATATCATAACGATCAGCGGGAACTCCCATTGCACGCAATACAGTAATGACGTTTTCAACAGAACCTCTTGCCATACTTTTGCGGCGAATAGATTTTTCCCGGCTTCCAATACTTTCTTCTTCAACGATGCCAGTAATATTAATGGTTCCTTTTTCTTTTGTTGGCAAAGCAGTTACTTCAATTTCCAAAAGCGCTCCGGTGTTCGGACCGTATACAGCTAATCCATTCACAAGACCAACCATCGATGCATGAGAGATTTTCTTTTCATATCGCGGCGACAATTGACTTGAGTGGATGACCCATTCAATGTCTTTATCTAAAATCGTTTCACGTTTTTCAGAAATAGCAATTCCCGCAGCAATTTGCATGATATTTACTGCTTCCCGCCCGTTTCTCGCATAAGACGCAAGAATACGAATTCCGTTTTCCGATACTTTTAAACGTATTTTTTCCGCTGCTTTTTTTGCGATGAGCGCAATTTCATCCTGATCGAGTTCACGAAAAAACACTTCTAAACAACGCGAGCGAATAGCCGGAGGAATTTCGTTTGGCGTTCTCGTTGTCGCTCCAACAAGGCGAAAATCTGCAGGAAGCCCATTTTGGAAAATGTCATGGATATGACTCGGAATTTGCGGGTTTTCCTTGCTATAATAAGCACTTTCAAAAAACACTTTACGGTCTTCGAGCACTTTCAGTAATTTATTCATTTGAATCGGATGAAGCTCTCCAATTTCATCAATAAATAAAACTCCACCATGTGCAGTCGTTACCGCGCCTTGCTTTGGCTGCGGAATGCCTGCTTGTCCCATCGCTCCAGCCCCTTGATAAATTGGATCGTGCACAGACCCAATTAACGGATCGGCGATTCCACGTTCATCAAACCGTGCTGTCGTTGCGTCTAATTCAACAAATACCGCATTCTTTTTAAAAGGAGAAAGCGGATTTTTTTTCGCCTCTTCTAAAACTAGACGAGCCGCCGCTGTTTTCCCAACGCCTGGTGGTCCGTAAATAATGACATGCTGAGGGTTCGGACCGCATAACGCCGCTTTTAACGCTTTAATTCCGTCTTCTTGACCGACAATATCTTCAAAACTTTTCGGTCTTACTTTTTCCGCAAGTGGTTCGGTTAACGAAATGGATCGCAATTTCTGAAGCTGTTCCATTTCTTTTCGGGATTCCTTATCGATCGAAACTTTTTGGATCCGTTGGTTTTTAAGCAAATTCCAAAAATAAAGACCAATAATAATCCCGAAAAATAGTTGTATCAATAGTACTGCATTTGCCCAATTCATTCTCTGAAATCCTCCTGCCTTCAAATAGTATGTAGTATGATAGTATCTCCGTGAAAAGGCAGGAATAAACAAAAAAGAAACCGCCTTATGACTAAGGCAGTTTTACAAACATTACGCTGATGTTTTTCTCTCTTGTTCTATCACGGTTCCGTCGTGACGAATCAGTTTTGGCGGTTTATTGCTACGAACCGTCTCTACGGTAATAATACATTTTTGCACATCTTCACGAGATGGCAGCTCGAACATGACATCGAGCATAATTCCTTCAATAATCGAGCGAAGACCGCGCGCTCCGGTTTTTCGTTCAATTGCTTTTTTCGCAATTTCCCGCAGCGCTTCTTCTTCAAATTCAAGCTCCACCCCATCAAGTTCAAGCATTTTTTGATATTGTTTTACAATCGCATTTTTCGGCTTTGTTAATATATCGACAAGTGCTTGCTCATCAAGTGGCTCCAAAGTCGTAATGACCGGAAGACGACCGACAAACTCTGGGATAAGTCCAAACTTTAATAAATCTTCCGGAAGCACTTTTGACAATAAATTCTTTTCATCTACATCCGACTGCTGAATATCGGCGCCGAACCCGATTACTTTTTTTCCTAAGCGGCGCTTAATAATCGGTTCGAGCCCATCAAACGCACCGCCACAAATAAATAAAATGTTCGTTGTGTCAATTTGGATAAATTCTTGATGTGGATGCTTGCGGCCACCTTGAGGCGGAACGCTGGCAATCGTTCCTTCTAAAATTTTTAATAACGCCTGTTGCACTCCTTCACCAGATACATCTCGCGTAATGGATGGGTTTTCCGATTTGCGGGCGATTTTATCGATTTCATCGATATAAATAATTCCTTTTTCAGCCCGTTCCACATCATAGTCGGCTGCCTGAATAAGCTTGAGCAAAATGTTTTCTACATCTTCACCGACGTATCCAGCTTCCGTAAGCGATGTTGCATCCGCAATCGCAAACGGCACGTTTAAAATGCGGGCTAATGTTTGCGCCAGCAGCGTTTTTTCCGCTTCCCGTCGGTCCAATCATTAAAATATTGCTTTTCGATAATTCTACATCATCGATTTTACTGCCAGAATTAATCCGCTTATAATGATTATAAACCGCAACCGCTAACGATTTTTTCGCTTCATCTTGGCCGATGACATATTCATCTAAAATTTCCCGAATTTCTTTTGGTTTTGGAATATCTTTAAATTCAAATTCCTCTTCGTTTCCTAACTCTTCTTCCACGATCTCCGTGCATAGCTCGATGCATTCATCACATATGTATACACCGGGACCAGCAACAAGCTTGCGGACTTGGTCTTGCGTTTTTCCGCAAAACGAACACTTTAACTGTCCTTTTTCATCATTAAATTTAAACATCAGCTTCACCCCTTGCCACGAAATCGCACAACTTCATATGTATTTTATTTTCCTCGCAAAACTTCGACGACAAAACGTATGTATTGGTCATTTTATCATAAATGATCTCCAAAAAGCTAATAAAAAAATTGTAATGTGTTAGAAAAATTAGAAAATTTTTTATCACGCTTCATTTTTTGTATGAAAGAACAAGGCACGAACATTCGCGCCTTGCTCTTTATATATTATGCCGCAACTTTGCTATTTTCTACAAGGAAATCGATCGTTTTCCGCCATTTCAAATCTTCTTTTACACCATCAAGATTTCCTAATAGCTCTTTTAGTTTTTCCACTTCTAAATTATATGCTTTCGCCATTTTTTCTAGTTCTTCATTTATTTCTTCTTCTGTTACTTCAATATTTTCTGCCTTTGCAATCGCTTCTATTGTTAAGGCAACACGAACGCGTTTTTCCGCATCTTCTTTCATTTGTTCACGCAATGCTGCTTCATCTTGGCCCGAGAATTGATAATAAAGCTCAAGATTAAGTCCCTGCATTTGCAAACGTTGATCAAATTCACGCAACATGCGGTCTGTTTCGTTTTTCACCATTACTTCTGGAATATCAATTTCCGCGTTTTCTGCCGCTTTTTCAACAACCGCGTCACGAAGTGCTGCTTCCGCTTCATTCTTTTTCATTTCTTCAAGTCTTTTGCGGATTTTGTCTTTTAATTGTTCTAATGTTTCCACTTCATCGTCTACATCTTTTGCGAATTCATCGTCTAATGCTGGAAGGCGTTTTTCTTTTATTTCATGTACTTTTACTTTGAATGTCGCAGGTTTGCCCGCTAATTCTTTTGCGTGGTATTCTTCAGGGAATGTCACTTCAATTTCTTTTTCTTCTCCTGCTTGCATGCCGATCAATTGATCTTCAAATCCTGGAATGAATGTGCCTGAACCGATTTCAAGCGAGTAATTTTCCGCTTTTCCGCCTTCAAATGGCTCGCCGTCAACAAAACCTTCGAAATCGATCACTGCTGTATCGCCGTTTTCAACTTTGCCGTCTTCTTTTACAACAAGCTCCGCGTAGTTTTCTTGAAGACGTTTTAATTCGTTTTCCACATCTTCATCTGTGACAGTATCATCCATTTTTTCCACTTCTAATCCTTTATATTGCCCAAGTTTTACTTCTGGTTTTACGGTAACTTTTGCTGTAAAAATAAGGCTTTTTCCTTTTTCCATTTGTTCAATATCGATTTTTGGAACATCTACTGGTTCGATTCCTGCTTCTTCTACTGCTTTTGCATAAGCTTCTGGCAATAAAATATCAAGTGCATCTTGATATAACGCTTCTACTCCAAAGCGTTTTTTCAAAAATGACGCGCGGTACTTTTCCTTTGCGGAATCCTGGAATAGCAATGTTTTTCACTACCTTTTTAAACGCCGCATCCAATCCTTCATTTACTTTTTCCGCGTCCACTTCAACAGTAAGAACGCCTTCATTACCTTCAAGCTTTTCCCATTTTACTGACATAATATTCCCTCCACTTAAAAATCATTCATTATAATTTAAGGATGAAGATAATGAAACGATTCCATTTTTCATTATCTTTTTATTATTCTCATATTATATGTAATAAAAAGTATAAAACATATACGCAATACAACCATTATATTATAACATACAACAATGATGTTTCAATACGAATAAGATGATTAAAAATAGGAAAATTTCTCTACTTCATAAAGCTTTTTGCAAAGAAAATCCATGTTTTCGGCATGAACATGATACATGCGGGCAATTTTCTCTAAAGCCGCTGGTATTCCTTGAAATTGACAGGCAATGAAATGAAGCGCTGCAATCCAATCTTCACATGTAGCCGGTTTTGGCGAAAACGGGTAAAGAATGTACGTATAACGAAGCCAAATATCTACAGCTACTTCATATAAGCTTGGATTTTCGCTTGCTAACGTATTCTCTAACTGCCGTAACACGTGTAATGCAAACGCCGTTTGTGCCTGTTCGTTTAGATTTGCCGGTATTGCTTCCATTCTTTCTCCAAACTTTTCGATTGTGACAACATCGGTTACATTTTTTAATGTAAGCAAACGTAAAATCATTGTTTTGGTTATTGGGTTTTTTGATTCGTTCATTAAATATTGTTTTAAAATGGAAAGAACAGGAGCAATATCTTCATTTTCTAACTGCTTGATCACTTTCATATGCTCGGTAATATCGTCCGACTCAAACAGCTGCTGAATGCTATCTTGTTCAGCAAGCGGCAAAGCAGTTTTGCTCATTTTTTGATTGAAATGAAGCAGACGCAACAGTTGCTCCCGCATCGAAGGAGAAAGATGGCGGCGGTGCAACGCATCACGTATCACCATTTCTGCTTGCTCATATCGTTGCATTTGCATCAAAATAGATACATACATTTGCAAAAGTTCGATATCGTCTCTATGTTCTTGAAGCAACATGCGTAAACGGCGTTCAGCCTCAAGAAAATCACCTAATTCGCAGTGACAAACGGCAATGCTAAGTGCTACATGGAAACTATTCTCACCAAGCTGTTCTGCTTCATGGAAAAAATGAAGCGCTTCATCGTACCGCTTTGCCTGCAGTGCTTCCATTCCCTCTTCAACAAGGCGTTCCTTGACACGAGGAAACAAAATAATATTTTTATTTTTTCGCTCCATGTTCGCCCGCCCCAATAAAATTTTTACACAAGTGTAACAATTTTTCCTCCAAAATACAAGCAAAATAAGCAGAAAAAAGAAAAAGCCGTTCCAGCATTTTGAGGCGGAAACGGCTTTTTTTCCACTTACGACATTGGGCAATGTTTTTTTTCATACTCTGCAATATACGGTTCATAAACGAACGTTAAATCGATTTCATCCCAACCTTTTAAAAGCAGTTGTTTTCGGTATGGATCAATGTCGAACGTCCGCTCAAATCCGCTATCATCATACACCCGTTGATCTTCTAGAGAAATTGTTAATTCATAATCTGCTTTCGTGCTTTCTCTCAATAAATATTCGACATCTTGCTTAGCTAAACGAATTGGCAATAATCCATTTTTTAGGCAGTTGTTATAAAAAATATCTGCAAATGATGGGGCAATAATCGCTTGAAATCCGTAATCTTGCAGGGCCCATGGGGCATGTTCGCGCGATGATCCACAGCCAAAATTTTCGTTAGCGACAAGAATGGTTGCCCCTTCATTTTCAGGTCGATTTAATTCAAAATCCGGATTTGGTTTTTCTCCATCGATATAGCGCCAGTCGTAAAACAGAAACTTCCCAAACCCCGTACGCTCGATTCTCTTTAAAAACTGTTTTGGAATAATTTGGTCTGTATCGATGTTGGCGCGGTCGATGCCCGCTACTTTCCCTTTATGAACAGTAAATGGCTTCATTCGTTTCCCCCCTTAATGGACCGGTTCTTTCTGCAATTGTCGAACATCAACAAAATGCCCATAAATTGCAGCAGCGGCAGCCATCGCCGGGCTAACTAAGTGCGTTCTTGCCCCTTTTCCTTGTCGTCCCTCAAAATTTCGATTCGATGTGGAAGCGCAATGTTCTCCTTCCGGTATAATGTCTGGATTCATTCCTAAACATGCGCTGCAGCCGGAATCACGCCATTCGAATCCCGCATCGATAAAAATTTGTGCTAATCCTTCTTCTTCCGCTTGTTTTTTCACTTGTTGCGATCCAGGGACAACAAGCGCACGCACACCTTTTGCCACTTTCTTTCCTTTGACAATTTTCGCGGCTTCACGCAAGTCGCTAATACGAGAGTTCGTACAGGAACCGATGAAAACGTGCTGCACTGGAATTTCTGTAATCGGAGTGCCAGGTTTTAATCCCATATATTCCAAAGCGCGTCGTACTGCCTTTTGTTCCGTTTCGCTTGAAAAATCCTCTGGATACGGCACTGTTCCTTCGATCGATGTGCTCATCGATGGGTTCGTCCCCCATGTCACCATTGGGGCAATGGTCGACGCATCTATTTCAATCGTTTTGTCGTATTCCGCGCCTTCATCTGTCGCAAGAGCCCGCCAGCGTTCTACCGCTTTTTCAAACTCTTCTCCCTTCGGCGCATATTTGCGCCCTCGCAAATAAGCAAACGTCGTTTCATCTGGACTTACTAAACCAGCACGTGCGCCTGCTTCAATCGACATGTTGCAAATCGTCATTCTCTCTTCCATCGACATGTTACGAATGACTTCTCCAGTAAATTCGATAATATATCCTGTTCCAACATCAACCCCGTAGCGGCCGATAATGGCCAAAATGACGTCTTTGGCGGTAACTCCTTCCCCTAATTTTCCGTTAATGCGAATTTGCAGCGTTTTTGGTTTATGCTGCCATAATGTTTGTGTCGCAAGCACATGTTCCACTTCGCTCGTTCCGATTCCAAACGCAAGCGCCCCAAATGCTCCATGTGTCGACGTATGGCTGTCCCCGCAAACAATCGTTTTTCCAGGTTGTGTTAAACCAAGCTCTGGGCCAATCACATGAACAATTCCTTGTTCTTCACTACGCAAATCAGCTAGCGGAATCGAAAATTCCCGACAGTTTCGTTCCAACGCGGCAATTTGATTTCTTGCCACTTCGTCCTCAATCACAAAACGGTTTACTGTTGGAACATTATGATCCATCGTCGCAAATGTTAAATCTGGGCGGCGCACTTTCCGCCCCTTTTGCCGCAATCCTTCAAACGCTTGCGGAGAGGTGACTTCGTGCACTAAATGTAAGTCGATATAGAGCAAATCTGGTTTTCCATCTTCGCGATATACGACATGATTTTCCCAAATCTTTTCAATAATCGTTTTCGGTTTCACTGCTTTCACCTCTCATTTTTCATGAGTAAACAGTCATAATATGGAAAATTGCTTCATTATCTAAAATCGTCGCTTTAATTTCGTTTACCATTTCATCAGTGGAAACGACTCGTTGTCCTTTTTGTGCAATATCTGCTGTTCGCAATCCAGCTGCCAATACTTGCTGAACCGCTTTTTCAATTGCATCTGCCTCTTCCGAAAGCCCAAAGGATAATCGAAGCATCATTGCCGCTGATAAAATCGTTGCAATCGGATTTGCTTTATTTTGACCCGCAATATCAGGCGCAGAACCGTGAATTGGCTCATACAAACTAGGCCCTGATGTCGATAAACTTGCGGATGGCAACATCCCGAGCGAACCGGTCAACATCGAAGCTTCATCACTTAAAATGTCGCCAAACATGTTTTCCGTAACAATGACATCAAATTGTTGCGGAGAGCGAATTAGCTGCATTGCCGCATTATCGACAAGCATATGCTCAAGCGTTACATCAGGAAACTCTTGCGCCACTTCTTCAGCAATTTCCCGCCACATTCTGCTTGATTCGAGCACATTCGCCTTATCAACAGATGTCACTTTTTTCTTCCGTTTACGCGCAAGTTCAAACGCTGCTTTCACAATCCGCTTAATTTCTTCTTTTTTATATAGAAGCGTATCTACTGCTTTTTCTTCTCCGTTTTCTACCATCCGTCCGCTCGGTTTCCCAAAATATAGTCCTCCTGTTAATTCACGAACGATTAACAAATCGACACCTTGAATCACTTCCTTCTTCAGCGGTGACGAATCCATTAAACTGTCGTAAAACTTTACTGGCCGTAAATTGGCAAACAAATTCATCTCTTTACGAATTTGCAATAACCCTTTTTCCGGACGCAAATGTGCAGGGTTTCGATCCCATTTCGGACCACCGACTGCCCCAAGCAATATCGCATCACTTTCATGACAGATGGCAAGCGTTTCATCTGGGAGCGGCGTTCCTTTTTGGTCAATCGCCGCTCCACCAATAAGCCCGAATTCGAACTCAAACTGATGTCCAAAACGGGTTTCGATTGTTTTTAGAATTTCAACAGCTCCCCTCGTCACTTCTTTTCCGATTCCATCACCCGGCAATACGGCAATCCGATAACTTCCCATGCTGTTTCCCTCCATTGATTTTATTGCATCGCTACTTTTTGATTCTCAGCACGCATCGTTTCAATCATAAACACGCGGTTGACTGCATTAATATACGCTTTTGCGGATGCTTCCAGCACGTCCTGCGCCGTACCGCGACCGCTAGTTTCTATATCATTGACACGCACTTTCACGAAAACTTGCGCAAGCGCGTCACGACCACCGCTCACGGATTCAATACGGTAATCAAGAAGAGTAACAGATGTCTTAAAGCAACGCTCTAACGTGTTATACAATGCTTCGACGCTTCCTGCTCCCGTTGCCGCTTCTTGAATCTCATTTCCTTGTCCGTCTTTTAAGACGACAACAGCGGTCGGAATTTGGTTTGTGCCATACTGAACTTGAAGCGAGCATAACTGATAAAAATCTTTAAAGTGATCAAATTTTTCTTCAAAAATAAGCGCGACTAAATCATCATCGGTAATGTCTTTTTTCTTATCTGCCAACTCTTTAAATCGAACAAATAATTTATTAACTTCTTCATCTGATAATGTGTATCCAAGCTCTTCAACACGATTGCGCAGCGCATGCCGTCCCGAATGTTTTCCAAGCACCATGGAGTTTGATTGAACACCAACAAGTTCTGGTGAAATAATTTCATACGTTGTTTTTTCTTTTAATACACCATCTTGATGGATTCCTGACTCATGAGCGAAGGCATTTTTGCCAATGACCGCTTTGTTTGGCGGAATAACCACACCTGTCAATTTGCTTACTAAATTGCTCGTTCGCTTAATTTCTTGAAGGTTAAGGCGTGTTTCTGCCTGATAATAATCTTTGCGAATGTAAAGCGCGACAGCAATTTCTTCCAATGCCGCATTTCCCGCGCGTTCGCCGATTCCGTTAATCGTCCCTTCGATTTGTGTTGCGCCATGCTCAATTGCTGCCAGTGAATTTGCAACCGCCATTCCTAAATCGTCATGGCAATGGGCAGAAAGAGAAACTTTTTCAATATTCGGAACATTGTTGCTTAAAAATGTGAAAATATTCCCGTACTCTTTCGGGGTAATATACCCTACTGTATCTGGGATATTAATGACCGTCGCCCCCGCTTTAATCACTTCTGTAATAATCTTGGCCAAAAATGGAAGCTCGCTGCGGCAGGCGTCTTCCGCTGACCATTGGACAATTGGAAAATAGCGTTTTGCATATTTGACCGACTCTACCGCTGTTTCAATGACTTGTTCCGGCGTCATTTGCAATTTATACTTCATATGGATCGGAGATGTGGCGATGAATAAATGGAGACGAGGCTCTGCTCCTCCTTTTAACGCCTCCCATGCGGCGTCAATATCGCTCTGTACCGAGCGAGCAAGCCCGGTAACAGAGCATGTTTTGATCGTTTCGGCAATTTGTTTTACCGCTTGGAAATCTCCTTTCGATGAGGCAGGAAAGCCTGCTTCAATAATATCTACACCGAGCCGTTCAAGCTGGCGGGCAATTTCAAGTTTTTCTTGTAAATTCAAATTGATTCCAGCAGACTGTTCACCATCGCGCAACGTCGTATCAAAAATATTAATTTTTCGCACTGGAGACCACCACTTCTTTCTGTTTTTCTTTCACAAATGGCATCATGCTGCGCAATTCGCGGCCGACAATCTCAATGAGGTGTTCATTTTCGCGGCGGTTGATCGCATTAAACTCCGGACGGTTTGCTTGGTTTTCCAAAATCCAGCCTTTTGCAAATTTTCCTGTTTGAATATCATGAAGAACCTTTTTCATCTCTGCTTTCACCGCGTCATTGATAATGCGCGGTCCAGAAATGAAATCTCCCCATTGCGCCGTATCGGAAATCGAATGACGCATCCAAGAAAGACCGCCTTCATACAGAAGATCAACGATCAGCTTCATTTCATGCAAACATTCGAAATAGGCTACTTCCGGCTGATACCCTGCTTCGACAAGCGTTTCAAATCCTGCTTTAATAAGCGATGTTAATCCTCCGCATAATACAGCTTGTTCGCCGAATAAGTCTGTTTCTGTTTCTTCTTTAAATGTCGTTTCCAGCACTCCCGCTCTTGTCGCACCGATCGCTTTTGCATACGCGAGCGCTGTTTGTTTTGCTTCCCCTGTTACATCTTGATACACTGCAATTAATGCAGGAACGCCAGCTCCTTCTGTATACGTGCGGCGCACTAAATGCCCCGGACCTTTCGGTGCAACTAAAAATACATCGACATGTTCAGGAGGAACAATCTGATTAAAGTGGATATTAAACCCATGGGCAAATACTAATGCGTTTCCTGGCTGAAGCTCTGGTTCGATTTCTTCTTTATATACATTTGGTTGTTTTTCATCTGGA
Source organism: Parageobacillus toebii NBRC 107807 (assembly GCF_003688615.2). Classification (GTDB taxonomy): domain Bacteria; phylum Bacillota; class Bacilli; order Bacillales; family Anoxybacillaceae; genus Parageobacillus_B; species Parageobacillus_B toebii. The sequence continues at coordinate 167,507 of NZ_CP049703.1, forward strand.
AGAAGAACCATGACGATATCCGCTTGTTTGGTTGCTTCGCGAACACTATATACGGCAAAACCGTCTTTTTCCGCTTGTTCCCATGATTTTCCTTTACGAAGCCCAACAATAACGTTCACGCCGCTGTCGCGAAGGTTTTGTGCATGTGCATGGCCTTGTGAACCGTAACCGATAATTGCCACCGTTTTTGATTGTAAGTATTTTTCATTTGCATCTCCGTTATAGTAAACTTTTGCCATTATCCATCTCTCCTTTTCTCATAGTCTTTTAGATAATGAAAGCAGTTTTATGTGTAGCGGCTGTTTTTTGCGAGCCGCGTGTAAACGCTGTTGTGCCTGTTCTCGCCACTTCTTTAATTCCGTAAGGCCGCAATAACTCAATGAGCGCTTCTACTTTTTCGGATTCGCCTGTTACTTGAATAACAAGACTATCTTTGCTTACATCGACAATCGAAGCGCGGAATGGCTCAATAAGCGTATAGATCTCTTGGCGGAGCGCCGGTGTCACGGATACTTTCACCAGCGCCAGTTCCCGCGCAACAATCGCTTGGTCGGTAATATCATTTACTTTCAGCACATCAATCTGCTTGTTTAACTGTTTAATAATTTGCTCGGCCGTCCGCTCATCTTCAACATTGACGACAAATGTCATTCGGGAAACTCCTTCTACTTCTGTATGTCCTACCGTGATGCTTTCAATGTTATAATGCCGTTTCGTAAATAACCCGGTAATTCGGTTGAGAACGCCTGGACGGTTATTGACTGTCATTGTGATAATTCGCCGCACGGTTTCACCCCCACCATTTCATGTAATCCTTTTCCAGGTGCAACCATTGGATAGACGTTTTCATCCGCTTTTACATGGAAATCAAGTAAAACCGGACCGTCGATCGCAAATGCTTTCTTTAGTACCTCCATCGCTTCCGCCTCCGTTTTTGCCTGGAAGCCCGGAATATTGTATGCTTCTGCTAGTTTTACAAAATCCGGCTGATTTGGAATGAGAGAATGGGAATATCGTTTTTCGTAGAAAAGTTCCTGCCATTGACGAACCATACCAAGCGCTTGGTTATTCACAATAACCACTTTAATCGGCAATTGAAGCTCTTGGATGACAGACAACTCTTGGAATGTCATTTGGAAGCCACCATCACCGACAATGGAAACGACCGCAGCATTTCTATCCGCAAGCTGCGCTCCGATCGCCGCCGGGAGGCCGAATCCCATCGTTCCAAGCCCGCCGGAAGTAACCCAGCGATGCGGTCTATTAAACTTGTAATATTGCGCCGCCCACATTTGATGCTGGCCAACGTCGGTAGTAATAATGGCTTCTCCGTTCGTTAATTCATAAATCATTTCCACCAGTTTTTGCGGCTTAATCGTTTGTTCATCGTCTTCGTAATAAAGAGGGAATTGCCGTTTCCATTCGTTTAACTGGGCAAGCCATGCGCTTGTGTCCGCTGGCTTTCCTTGCTGATGAATTAATTCTTGCAAGGCCGCTTTCGCATCGCTGACAATCGGAATTTTCGTAGGCACATTTTTGCCGATTTCCGCCGGATCAATATCAATGTGTGCCACCGTTGCCTTTGGTGCAAAGTATTTTAAATTTCCCGTAACACGATCATCGAATCTTGCCCCAATATTAATGAGTAAATCACATTCATATAGCGCCATGTTTGCTGTATACGTACCGTGCATGCCAGCCATTCCTAAAAATAATGGGTGATCGGCTGGAAATCCGCCTAAGCCTAATAACGTATGAACAACTGGAATATTTTGTTGTTCAGCATATTGCCGTAGTTCATTTGAAGCGTTCGCATGTAATACGCCTGCTCCCGCTAAAATGACAGGTCTTTTCGATTGGCTAACCGCTTCTACAAGGCGGCGAATTTGCAAATGGTTTGGGTGAGTGGTCGGTTGATACCCTGGCAAATGAACCTCTTGTTCGTAATCAAATTCTCCTTCCGCTATGGTAATGTCTTTTGGGATATCGATTAATACAGGACCAGGTCTTCCTGTTGTGGCAATATGAAACGCTTCTTTAATAATTTTCGGAAGCTCGCTTATATCACGAACTTGATAATTATGTTTCGTAATTGGCATCGTAATTCCGAGAACATCCGCTTCTTGAAACGCATCTGAACCGATGACGCTCGTTGCAACTTGACCTGTAAATACGACGATCGGCAGCGAATCCATCATTGCATCTGTTAAACCTGTCACAATGTTTGTCGCTCCAGGCCCTGATGTTGCGATCACAACGCCCGGCTTTCCAGAAATACGCGCATATCCTTCTGCGGCATGAATGGCCCCTTGCTCATGCCGCGTTAATACGTGAAACACTCCTGATTGATATAACTTGTCGTAAAGCGGCAACACCGCTCCACCCGGATATCCAAAAATAACTTCTACCTTTTCCGCCTTTAACGCCTCAATTAACATTAGCGCTCCGCTCATTTTCGTTTTTTCGGACGTTTTTTCCTCTACTTTCATCCTTGCCATCATCCATCCTCCCTCGCATTTTTCATCGCTATGAAAAAAACCTTTTCACCCACAATGACCTACTTTGGTTCGGTCAAAGGGGCGAAAAGGTTCACTTTTCGCGGTACCACCCTTCTTCGTGGCCATTACGACCACCTCATGAGCGATTGGCAAATCAGCCAACCGCTCTTTTTAGTAACGAGTGAAGCAATTGTTCTCCACCCGTCCAACCCTACTAGCCATATGACGTTCAGGCTGGCGCTCAGAGGTGAGTTCGTCAAGCGGCAGCATCACCGGTTCCCAGCTCCCCCGGCTCTCTGTGGATGCTGTCCCCGCTGACTACTTATCCTCGTCAACGCTTTCACATATATAAAACTTTCATTGTGCATTATCTAACACTTGCGTTGGTTTGATATACTTTTACTCCTTCAGAAACAACACGGCGTCTAAACTCTTCAAGCAGCCGTTTTGTATGCTTTCCTGGCACGCCTTCACCGATCACGCGTCCATCCACCTTCACCACTGCAATCACTTCAGCAGCTGTTCCAGTTAAAAAAACTTCATCGGCAACATAAACATCGTGGCGCGTAAACGGCTCTTCTTTTACGACATACCCAAGTTCTTGAGCAATTTCGATAATAGCTTGACGCGTAATTCCTTCCAGCGCTCCTACATATCCAGGCGGTGTATATATTACCTCGTCTTTAATAATAAAGACGTTATCTCCCGATCCTTCGGCTACATATCCTTGATCATTTAAAATCAACGCCTCGCTTACGTTAGCGAGATGTGCCTCAATTTTGACAAGAACGTTATTTAAATAGTTGAGTGACTTTACTTTTGGGCTAAGGACATCAGAACGATTTCTTCGAGTGGCAACCGTTACCACTTCAATTCCAGTTTCATATAAATGTTTTGGAAAAAGCGCTAACGGCTCAACAATAATAACGACTTGCGGCTTTTTGCACTTATACGGATCAAGCCCTAAATCGCCGACTCCGCGTGAAACAACAAGACGAATATATGCATCTTGATATTGATTTTTTCGTATCGTTTCAATAACATAATTTGTCATCTCTTCTTTTGTATAAGGAATCGTTAATAAAATCGATTTTGCTGAATTGTAGAGACGATCTATATGCTCTTTTAATCGAAACACGTTGCCGCTATAGACACGAATCCCTTCAAATACGCCATCGCCGTATAAAAAACCATGATCGTATACCGAGATTTTCGCATTTTCTTTTGTCACAAATTCACCGTTTAAAAAAATCCATTGTTCACTCAATTTTGTTCCCCTCTTCCCTGGTAAGTACAGTCTCTCGTTTGTATTGATCATTGCTGTTATTGTTCATGCGTTTGATTTATTTGAAAATTATAATAATCCTAAAACAAAAGAGAGTCAATACTATTTTTTGAATATTTAGATTGATTAAACTATTTGTATACGCTTACATATTGATAGAATCAATGAATTTTCATGTTAAAAAAATTTTTTCGTTGCCCAATAAAAAAACCTCCTTTTCCGTTGTGGAAAAGGAGGTTTTAGCGTCCCAGGAGAGATTCGAACTCCCGACCGACGGCTTAGAAGGCCGCTGCTCTATCCAGCTGAGCTACTGGGACATGTATTTCACACTATATTAATTTCACATTTTCATCCTTGATATCCTGTCTCTTCCTCTACCAGCTGATTCAAGGAAGCCTAGTGCGTCGAGACAACTCGCAGCTGTTTCATGGAAGTATGGCTCGTCGCTGAGCTACTGGGACATGTATTTCACACTATATTAATTTCACATTTTCATCCTTGATATCCTGTCTCTTCCTCTACCAGCTGATTCAAGGAAGCTTAGTGCGTCGAGACAACTCGCAGTCGATTCATGGAAGTGTGGCTCGTCGCTGAGCTACTGGGACATGTATTTCACACTATTCAATTTCACATTTTCATCCTTGATATCCTGTCTCTTCCTCTACCAGCTGATTCAAGGAAGCTTAGTGCGTCGAGACAACTCGCAGCTGTTTCATGGAAGTGTGGCTCGTCGCTGAGCTACTGGGACATGTATTTCACACTATTCAATTTCACATTTTCATCCTTGATATCCTGTCTCTTCCTCTACCAGCTGATTCAAGGAAGCTTAGTGCGTCGAGACAACTCGCAGTCGATTCATGGAAGTGTTGCTCGTTTTCCAAAGACAGTCTATATTATAGAAAAGCTTTTCGATAAAGTCAAGATAAAAAAGAGCGAGAAAAATCTCGCTCATAGGGTAAATGTTTTCGTAAGTGATGCCACTTCTTTTCCATCGAGTTCGTAAAATTGAACCGTTGCTTTTCCGTCTTCTATTTGCAATAATGCGTATGTTTTTTCTTTCCGCGCTCTCGGCAACAAAATGCTTCCCGGATTAATAAATAAAATACCGTCGATCATCTCAGCACCAGCGATATGAGAATGACCAAAACATACCACTTTTGCCTCTACTTCTTTCGCACGATAGTAAAGATTCATTAGCGACGTTTTCACATTATAGAGGTGACCGTGAGTAATGAAAAAGCGAACCCCTTCAATTTCTTCGGTTCGTTCATTAGGAAATTGCGTGGTGAAATCACAATTTCCGCGCACTACCAAAAAACGGGCAATTTCTTTTTGATCAAAAGGCAATTCAGAATCTCCGCAATGAATCAGCGCATTTGCTTCATGATGATGACGCGCCACGATTTCTTCTAGTTCATTCGTTAATCCATGGCTATCACTAACAATTAACACTTTCATGTTTCTTTACTCCTTATCGTTAATGATTTCATCCCACTGCTTTTCTAATTTCGCTAACGCTTTTGCTCGATGGCTGATTTGATTTTTCTCTTCTTTGGATAATTCCGCCATCGTTTTTCCTTTTTGCGGAACGTAAAAAATTGGATCATACCCAAATCCGTTTTCACCCTTTGGCACTTCTGTAATGTATCCTTCACACGTTCCCTCAACGACGGTTGTGCGGCGCCCTGGAGCCGCGACAGCAAGCGCGCAATGGAAACGCGCCGTTCGCTTTTCAAAAGGAACTCCTTTCAACTCTTCCAATACTTTGGCAATGTTTTTTTGATCGTTCTTTTCTTCTCCAGCGTATCGGGCGGAATATACACCTGGTCTTCCATCTAAAGCGTCAATCGATAGGCCGGAGTCGTCGGCGATCACGATCGCATGAAAATAATGGGCCATCGCTTCCGCTTTTAATACCGCGTTTTCAGCAAACGTGCTTCCCGTTTCCTCAACATCTGGGCAATTCGGAAAATCTAGAAGCGATTTTACTTCTATTCCTTTTTTTTCAAGGAGTTCTTGAAACTCTCGCGCCTTTCCGACGTTTTTCGTCGCGATAATGACTTGTTTCATCATGTATCCCCACTTTCCTCGCTTCTCTTTATATCAATTTGCATTGCAAGTTCTCCTAACGTTTTCCGTTGAATGTCGATAAGCTGTCGAATCCCTACTTCTGCTGTATCTAGCAATTCATTTAATTGTTCTCGCGAAAATGTCGCTTCTTCTCCTGTTCCTTGAATTTCCACAAAGCGGCCAGCTCCTGTCATCACAATGTTCATATCGACTTCTGCCCGCGCGTCTTCCGCATAGTTTAAATCAAGAATAATTCCGTGTTCTGGATCGATCCCAACAGATGTAGCAGCTAGAAAATCATTCACAGGAAGTTCATCGAGTTTCTTTTCTTCCATCAATTTCGCGAATGCTAACACCATCGCTACATACGCTCCTGTAATCGACGCTGTCCGCGTTCCTCCGTCCGCTTGAATCACATCACAATCAATCCATACCGTCTTCTCGCCTAACTTGTCCAAATTAACGACAGAACGAAGCGCTCTTCCGATAAGACGTTGGATTTCCATTGTTCGCCCTGATAATTTTCCTTTGCTAGATTCCCTCACATTTCGCTGTTCTGTCGCTCTCGGCAGCATCGAATATTCCGCAGTAATCCATCCTTTTCCGCCGCCACGCATAAACGGCGGCACTTTGTCATCGATGCTTGCTGTGCAAATCACTTTCGTATCACCAACTGTAATGAATACCGACCCTTCTGCATGTTTAATAAAATGTTTCTCCATATGTACAGGACGCAGCTGTTTGTTTTCTCTGCCATCTATCCTCATAATAAAAATCCTCCTTTACATAAACAGAAAGAGGTAGCACACCGTCTACCTCTTTTTTATATCATAATATCGCATCAAACTGCTAGCTACTCTGTTGTTGCATTGTCATTTTTGAAAATAATCGCTTAAAAGCTTTCTGTATTCACTTTTTCTGGTCTTGCCACTGGTTCGGATAACGGTTTTCCATCTTCTCTAACAAGATTTGCTTTTCCATTTACCATAATAGAGACACTCTCGATTCCCTTTTGCTCCGTTAGTGAGAGAACAAGAGAATTTAATACATGATCCGAAATGACATTTTTCTTATTGCTGCCGTAAATGGCTTCGTTAAAGTTTAATGTCACTTTTCCATCTTCATATTTTGGTTTTCCAACTAACTGAGTATCTGGCTGAAACTCACTTACAAGACCGCTGCCATAGCTTGGTCCTTTAATTAATTCGTTAACCGCAGCGACAATATCATCTTTTTCTTTATTAGACACGCGGCGCGTTACTGGAACGTAGTACGTATCGTTTCCTTGTTGCGCGACAAAATAAACGGTAACTGGGTGAGTATTTGTAATATCCGCAACACCTTTGGCATCAATATTAATTCCATCAGCGCGGCTGACACCGTCTTGAATAGGTGTTTTATTGACTGGCATGACATCTTGATCATAACCGTTAATGCGAATTTTTACTCTTTTCACATTATCAAACTGTGTCAGCGTCCATGTAATGGCTTGCAAAATTCTCTTTTCATCTTCTGGTTTATAATTTGCAAATTCTGGTGAGAAATCAGCAATAATGGTGCCATCTTTCTCCAGCTTCACTCCTAATACCCTTGTATCTGCTGGCAATACAGCGCGAAACCCGTTTGGCAACAATTCCGAAACAGGGCCATCTTCCACCAAATATTCGAGCACTTGCTTTGCCACAGCATCTGTCTTCGGCAGTTCTACGGTCTGCGGCACGACAAATCCATTTTTATCAATTAAGTAAAGCTCGCGTTTTACTGTTTCGGTTGCTTTTTTCTCGTCTTTTTCTCCCCCTTGTTTTCCAGTTGTTTCTTGTAATGATTGCCCATCTTTTAAATAGCTCACATCCTGTGGCGGGTCAATTTCTTTAACAGCTTCATCCTTTCCAAATAACCCACAACCACTAAGTAATAACAGCGATGTAACAACGGATGCAGCTAGTTTCCACGTTCCTCGATGAAACATGAATTTTCCCTCCTACTCATAGTTTGTACTACTATCTATGTATACGAGCCTTTTTTGAAAATAGAATAAAAAAATCCTTTAGCTTTTACGCTAAAGGATTTTTTTATAATTCAATCGTTTGAACATTTTCAATTGGCTTTCCAAACCATTTGGAAGCAATTTTTTGGAATAGCTCCTTTGATCCTGTCGTAAAGAATAAATGTTCAGCCTCTCGTTGCCCTGTATAAAGAAGATGGCTATGATGCAAAATCGCACTAACTTCACGTGCGGTTTCATCACCGGAACAAATTAGTTTTACGCGTTTTCCCATATATTCTTTAATAAGAGGACTTAACAAAGGATAGTGAGTGCATCCTAAAATAAGGACATCCATATTGCTCGATTTAAACGGTTCAAGCGATTCAGCGACTATCTTTCTCGCTTCCTCTCCTTCGAAGTTTCCGCTCTCTACAAGCGGGACAAACTTTGGACATGCTAAACTTTCTACACGAACTCGATGGTTAATGGATTTTAGCGCCTTTTCATACGCACCGCTTTTTACTGTACCAATTGTACCAATCACACCGATATGCCCGTTTTTCGTCGCTTTTAACGCCGCGCGAGCTCCAGGATGTATCACTCCTAATACCGGAATATCGAGCTGTTCCCGAATTTCGTCTAATACGACAGCTGTTGCCGTATTACAAGCAATAACAAGCATTTTAATATTATACCGCAATAAATAATTCGTCATTTCCCATGTAAATTGACGAATTTCCTCTTTAGGGCGTGGCCCATATGGGCAACGAGCTGTATCCCCAAGATAAACAATCCGTTCTTTTGGTAACTGTCGCATAATTTCTTTTGCAACAGTTAATCCACCAACTCCTGAGTCAATAACACCAATTGCTCTTTCCAATTGATCCGCCTCATTCTTTTTTTCATTTCTTGATGTAGTTTTCGTAAGTATTTTCTAAAAAGACAATTTCTTGATTAGAAAAATTTTGCAACACTTGTACCAAATCATGTTGACGCTTTTTATCACTTCTTCGACCATTCGTTTCCCTTTTTCGAGAAGACGAATGCGTACAACTCGTCAGTCGTGCCGATCTTTTACTCTAGCAACGAGCCCGTATTTTTCCATTCTGTCTACTAAATATGTTGTGCTACATGCCAGATACATTTTGTTCAATAATTCGTCGAACGTCAAGTCCTCTTCTTCCAATAGCTATTTTAGTGTGGCGAATTGCGGCGGTGTGATTGGATACTACGCTAAAATTTCACGGTCTCGTTGTTTTAAATTTGCGGCAATATATCGATCTAGCTCTGCAACAGTCTTTTCAACAAAAGACATACAATCTCCTCTACAACGGTGCATTTATTATTTTTAATGTTTTTCTACAAAAATGCAACAAAAAAATACAACTTTTTATTTTATTCGACAATGTTTGATATATTCCATTTTACTCCACTTTGCCACATAATCAATGAGTAAATCGTTTTTATTTTTAAAACTAAATTTCATCTTTAAAATATAACAAACCGGCTACCTTAAAATAAGGTGAGCCGGCATTTCTTATAGTTCAAGTTCTCCCATTCGAAGCAATTCAATAACTGCTTGGGATCGCCCCTTTACCCCAAGTTTTTGCATTGCGTTCGAAATGTGGTTGCGAACCGTTTTTTCACTAATAAACAGTTCTCTGGCAATTTCTTTCGTCGTCTTATCTTGAACTAATAATTCAAATACCTCTCTCTCTCTTTTCGTTAGCAACGGCTTTGGTTGAAATGATTTATCCTTCAAGTATTGTAACCCTCCTTGCTTTCACTAGACCTGAACTACCGGATGGGTATTATTCACCATATAGTATGTGAAAGAAGGGGTTACGGTGACGGAATTTCGCTTATCTAATAGAAAAATAGGTATTTTTTCTAAACAATTGCCGTTGCTTGGGACTGTTGGAGCATTTGTCTCATCTCATCGCTCCAAGGAACGCTTTTTGAAAGAAGGTAAACGACTTTTCCCATTGTTCCCATTGATCAATGTAATCAATCTGCTTCATTACATATCCCCCTAATAAAAATCCTCTTCATGAAAGCCATGAAGAGGATTTTCATCATTATACTTCGTCACTTCCGAAGAAGTTGCGGAACATTTGAATCGTCGCTTCACGGTTTAGCGCAGCGATCGAAGTGGTTAACGGAATTCCTTTTGGACAAGATTGCACACAGTTTTGCGAGTTACCACAGTTCGCTAAACCGCCATCACCCATAATCGCTTTCATCCGCTCCGCTTTATGCATCGCGCCTGTTGGATGCGCATTAAATAGACGTACTTGGGAAAGCGGTGCTGGACCGATGAAATTCGATTTGCTGTTGACGTTTGGACATGCTTCTAAACATACACCGCATGTCATACATTTTGAAAGCTCGTATGCCCATTGGCGTTTTCGTTCTGGCATACGCGGACCAGGACCTAAGTCATACGTTCCATCGATTGGGATCCATGCTTTTACTTTTTTCAACGAGTCAAACATACGGCTGCGGTCTACTTGCAAGTCGCGAACTACCGGGAACGTACGCATTGGTTCCAAACGAATTGGCTGTTCTAATTTATCAATTAATGCTGTGCATGCTTGACGCGGTTTGCCGTTAATAACCATCGAGCAAGCGCCGCATACTTCTTCCAAACAGTTCATTTCCCATACAACTGGGGTTGTTTTTTGCCCTTTCGCGTTAACCGGATTACGGCGAATTTCCATCAGCGCAGAAATGACGTTCATATTCGGACGATATGGAATTTCAAATTCTTCTTCGTATGGCGCAGAATCAGGACGATCTTGACGTGTTATAATGAATCGAACCGTTTTTTTCTCGCTCATCGTTTATTTCACTTCCTCTTTCTTTTTCGTGTAGTCGCGTTTGCGTGGCTTAATCAACGATACATCGACATCTTCGTAGTGGAATGCCGGTCCATCTGGGGTATAGCGTGCCATCGTTGTTTTGAGCCACTCTTCGTCATTGCGCTCTGGAAACTCCGGTTTATAGTGTGCACCACGGCTTTCGTTGCGGTTGTAAGCGCCTAGCGTAATTACCCGCGCTAGTTGAAGCATATTATATAACTGACGAATAAATGTTGCGCCTTGGTTGCTCCATTTCGACGTGTCTGTAACACTGATGTTTTTATAGCGTTCCAACAATTCCTGGATTTTCTCATCTGTTTTCAACAACTTATCGTTGTAACGAACGATTGTAACGTTCGCTGTCATCCATTCACCCAACTCTTTATGAAGCACATACGCGTTTTCTGTTCCATCCATGGACAAGATGTTGTTCCAACGCTCTTCTTCTTGTTTCACATAGCGGTCGTACAACGATGATGGCATTGCGTCTGCCGATTTTTCCAAACCGCGAATGTATCTAACCGCATTTGGTCCAGCAACCATGCCGCCGTAAATCGCTGATAATAAGGAGTTAGCTCCTAGACGGTTTGCGCCATGGATCGAGTAATCACATTCGCCAGCGGCAAACAATCCTTTAATGTTTGTCATTTGATCATAATCAACCCATAAGCCGCCCATCGAATAGTGAACAGCTGGGAATACTTTCATCGGCACTTTGCGAGGGTCTTCGCCCATAAATTTCTCGTAAATTTCAATAATACCGCCAAGTTTGATATCTAGTTCTTTCGGATCTTTATGAGAAAGATCAAGGTATACCATGTTTTCGCCGTTGATGCCGAGCTTCAAATCAACGCAAACGTGGAAAATTTCACGAGCCGCGATATCACGAGGAACAAGGTTTCCGTAAGCCGGATATTTTTCTTCAAGGAAATACCAAGGTTTTCCGTCTTTATATGTCCAGACTCTTCCGCCTTCCCCTCGGGCTGACTCACTCATGAGACGCAGTTTATCGTCTCCCGGAATCGCCGTCGGGTGAATTTGGATAAATTCCCCGTTTGCATAGTACGCGCCTTGTTGATAGACGATAGACGCTGCTGAACCTGTGTTGATGATCGAGTTCGTCGATTTTCCAAAAATGACTCCTGGTCCGCCTGTCGCCATAATGACCGCGTCCGCAGGAAACGCTTTAATTTCCATTGTTTTTAAATCTTGCGCAACGATTCCTCGGCAAATTTGTTCATCATCTAAAACAACGCCTAAAAACTCCCATCCTTCATATTTTGTGACAAGTCCAGCCACTTCATGGCGGCGCACTTGTTCATCAAGCGCATATAATATCTGCTGGCCTGTCGTTGCCCCTGCGTATGCAGTACGGTGATGCTGCGTTCCACCGAAGCGGCGGAAATCAAGCAACCCTTCAGGAGTACGGTTGAACATGACTCCCATGCGGTCAAGCATATAAATGATGCTTGGCGCTGCCTCACACATCGCTTTTACCGGAGGCTGGTTCGCTAAAAAGTCACCGCCATATACGGTATCGTCGAAATGTTCCCAAGGAGAATCGCCTTCCCCTTTCGTATTTACCGCACCGTTAATCCCACCTTGTGCACAGACAGAGTGAGACCGCTTAACAGGTACGAGCGAGAACAATTCTACAGGTACGCCTGCTTCCGCGATTTTAATCGTTGCCATTAGACCAGCTAGACCGCCACCAACTACTATGATTTTTCCTTTTTTCATTGCTACTCACTCCCTAAAAGATTGCTAGTTGTAGATTAAGCGAATGCCAAAATGGCACGAATGCCGACGATGGAAAGCGCGACAAAAATAAGCATTGTCACATAGGTGAAAACTTGTTGTGAACGAGGAGATACCGTTATACCCCAACTTACACAGAATGACCATAAACCATTCGCAAAATGGAATACTGTTGATAAAATTCCGACAATATAAAATGCAAGCATAGCCGGATTATCGACGATATTCGCCATCATTTCATAGTTTACTTCCGCACCAAGAGCGGCTTGAACACGTGTTTCCCACACATGCCATGTCACAAAAATTAACGTAAAAATTCCCGTTAATCGCTGCAGCATAAACATCCAATTGCGGAAATATCCGTAACGGCCGACATTATTTTTCGCCGTAAAAGCAATATAAAGTCCATAAATGGCATGGAACAACAGTGGAAGGAAAATGACGAATATTTCTAAAAAATAGCGAAATGGTAAATTCTCCATAAAGGAAGCAGCACGGTTAAACGCTTCCGGACCTTTTGTCGCAAAATGGTTTACGACTAAATGTTGTACTAAAAAGATCCCTACTGGAATGACTCCTAACAGCGAATGGAGCCGACGGTAATAAAATTCGCGATTTCCTGCCATATGTAAACCCCCTTTGAATAATAACGATGAAAAATTAATGCGCTCCCCATCCACAAAAATGAAAAGGTAATGATTCATAGAATGTAATTGCTTCCATTACCATAATCATTTTGTCACATTCATTGTACTCTCACATTGTACAAGCGTCAAGAAAACAAAGTCATAAAATGTTCAAACATTTGAATATTTAAACAACATCCAATCATAAGAAAGATAATGCATGCTCCCCTCCATTTCGCTATAATGTTAGAGTAGATAGAAAGAGGGGAAGCATGTGAAACTACCATCGCTAGAAGAACAATATAAAGCATTAGAAAACATTCATATTTCCGCATTTGGCTCTGAACTGATTCGGCAAATTCTTCTTCCTGAATTGCTCGGAAAAGAAACAGCAAGCATTTTATACTGGGCTGGTAAAAGCTTGGCGCGCCATTATCCGCTAGAAACGATATCCGATATCATCACGTTTTTTGAAAAAGCTGGATGGGGAACGCTTTCCATTGTCGAAGAACGCAGCGATGAGCTTCACGTTGAGTTGACAGGTCCGATCATCGCCGCGCGATTTGCTCTTCACGAAAATTGTACATTTCAGTTGGAAGCAGGATTTCTAGCCCAACAAATTGAGCATCAAAAACGCCGCGTTGCCGAAGCGTTCGAACAACAAAAGAAACGTGCTAATAAAGTGTTAATCACCATTAAATGGGATCGCAAAGATGAAATAAATAGCTAAGAGCCTGCGAACGCAGGCTTTTGTCATTTTTATGAGCGCACCGCTACGGTTTCTTCGGCAAGCCCGAATGCTTCGTGAAGCGCCTCGACGGCCGAAACCATATATTTTTCGTCAATGACCGTGGAAATTTTAATTTCTGACGTGCTGACCATTTTTATTTCAATGCCTTGATTCGCTAGCGCTTCAAACATTTGCGCAGCTACTCCCGGATTAGAAATCATACCGGAGCCGACAATCGATACTTTTGCTAAACCAGTTTCATATTGCACATTTGCTCCTTTTAACGATTGTAATACTTGGAGCGTTTCTTGCAGATCTTCCGTGCGAATCGAAAAAGAAACAGACGTTGTTTCGGAATTTGCCGCGCTTTGAATAATAATATCTACATTGATGCCACGGTTCGCAAGAGCCGTAAAAATGGTCGGCAATGTATATAAACTATTTTCGATTCCATCCACCGTTACTCTCGTTACTTGATCTTCAAACGCGATTCCTCGTACGATTAAATGCTGCTCCATTGAAACTTCCTCCTTTACCATCGTTCCTCTTTCGTTTTCCATGCTTGAACGCACTTCCAGCGGCACTTCGTAGTTTTTCGCAAATTCCACGGCGCGCGGATGCAATACTCCTGCCCCTAAATTGGCCAACTCAAGCATTTCATCATAGGAGATCTCTTTTATTTTTCTTGCTGTTTTCACATAACGCGGGTCTGTTGTAAACACGCCGGTTACGTCTGTATAAATATCGCATTTATCCGCTTTTAATGCTGCCGCTAGCGCCACCGCTGTTGTATCGGAACCGCCGCGGCCGAGCGTGGTGATTTCCCCTGTTTCCGTTACTCCTTGAAACCCCGCAACGATCACAATTGCCCCTTCATCAAGGTGGCGGTGGATTCTCGTCGTATCCATGTTCATAATTCGGGCATTGCCGTGCATTTCTTCCGTCATAATTCCCGCTTGCCATCCTGTCAATGAAACAGCTTTATATCCTTTTTCGTGAAGCGCCATTGCCAAAAGCGCGATGCTCACTTGTTCCCCTGTCGAAAGAAGCATATCCATTTCCCGTTTGCTAGGATGATTGGAAATTTGATTCGCTAAGTTGACAAGCTCATCAGTCGTTTTTCCCATTGCCGAAACAACAACGACAACTTCATTTCCTTTTTGGGCTTCCTCAATGACCCGATTCGCCACATGTTGAATTCTTTCGATGGAACCAACAGACGTTCCGCCAAACTTTTGTACAATGATTCCCAATTCGTCTCACCCTTTACCATGAATATCGCTTATTTGTTTGCAAATAAAAACAGCAATGAGAGAAATCTCATTGCTGTGCATCACGAAAGCGAAAAAAGCGAATTCGCCCCGCACAGTGAGATAGCTCTCCAAGATGAATCACATCTTGACAGTCCTACATTTCTTAAACGCAGGACCAGCGGAAAAAGCAATGAGACTTTTTCCACTTCGGCGACGCTCCCCTTTCCACACTCATCATCGGAACTCATTTTCCTCCGAATGTGTACTCTTGAAGTTCGCACCTCTATCTTCACTTCGGCGTTTGGAAGTGTATAAATATGAAATTTATTGCAATCATATCAAACTTTCGTATTGTTGACAATATTATTCTCGCAATTTCTTATAAATTTTTTCAGCAACAGAGCGCGGAATGTTTGCTTTTTGCAATTCTTCTACCGTTGCTTCTTTCATGTTTTTAATGGATCCGAAATGCTTTAATAACGCTTTTTTTCGCTTTTCCCCAACGCCGGGGATGTCATCTAGTACAGAATGAAACATCGTTTTTCCACGCGTTTGCCGGTGAAAGGCAACCGCAAACCGATGCACTTCGTCTTGGATGCGCTGCAATAAATAAAACTCTTGGCTGTTTCTTTCTAATGGAACAACTTGCGGCGGATCCCCCATGATTAACTCGGATGTGCGATGCTTGTCGTCTTTGGCAAGCCCAGCGAGCGGAATATCAAGTCCTAATTCGTTTTCAAGCACATCCCTTACCGCAGCTAAATGCCCTTTTCCTCCGTCAATAATAATCAAATCGGGAAGTGGGAGGCCTTCTTTGAGCACGCGAGTATAACGTCTTCTTACCACCTCGCGCATCGATTCATAGTCATCCGGTCCCTCTACGGTTTTGACTTTATATTTGCGGTACTCTTTTTTCTCCGGTTTTCCATCGATAAAAACTACCATGGCTGAAACAGGATCCGCGCCATGAATATTGGAATTGTCAAACGCCTCAATGCGATGCGGGGTCGGAATTCCTAATATTTTTCCTAAGTTTTCCACAGCTTTGATCGTTCGTTCTTCATCCCGCTCAATTAAGTAAAATTTTTCTTTCAAAGCAATTGCCGCATTTTTGCTTGCTAAATCAACCAGTTCTTTTTTCTTTCCTTTTTTCGGCTGAACAACCTTTACTTCCAGCAGCTGCTCGGCAAGTTCGCCGTCAATGTCAGCAGGCAAAATGACCTCTTTCGGCTTAAAGTGGTTCGCTTTGGTATAAAACTGTCCTAAAAACGTCAGCAATTCCTCATCTGGGTCTTGATACATCGGAAACATCGATACATCGCGCTCGATCAACTTTCCTTGACGAATGAAAAATACTTGTACGCACATCCATCCTTTGTCATAGGCATAACCGAACACATCGCGATCAACGAAATCGTTCATGGTCATCTTCTGCTTTTCCATCGTTGCTTCAATATGGGCAATTTGATCACGGTATTCTTTTGCCCGTTCGAATTCGAGCGCTTCGGCTGCTTTCATCATCTTTTCTGCAAGCTCTTCTTTTACTTCTTTATACCCGCCGTTTAAAAAGCGGACGATTTGTTCAACGATTTCTTTATTTTGTTGTTCGGACACCGGATGCACGCACGGTGCAAGACATTGTCCCATATGATAATATAAACAAACACGGTTCGGCATGGTCGAGCATTTGCGCAACGGATAAATGCGGTCTAACAGTTTCTTCGTTTCGTTTGCCGCCTGTACATGCGGATACGGCCCGAAATATTTTCCACCGTCTTTTTTCACTTTTCGCGTAATGATTAGGCGAGGATGCTTCTCCGCGGTAATTTTTATAAACGGATAGCTTTTGTCATCCTTAAGCATCACGTTATATTTTGGATCGTACTTTTTAATTAAGTTCATTTCCAAAATGAGCGCTTCGATGTTCGAAGAAGTGACAATATATTCAAAATCGGCAATTTCGTTGACAAGCCGCAGCGTTTTTCCGTCATGCGTTCCGGTGAAATACGAACGCACGCGGTTTTTCAGCACTTTTGCTTTGCCGACGTATATGACCGTACCGTTTTTATCTTTCATCAAATAACATCCCGGCTGCTCCGGGAGCACAGCTAATTTTTCTTTTAAGTGATCATGCATCATAATCACTCCATCAAATTAATTCATCCATTCATACAGCGTAATGTTTCCGTACACTGGATCTGCGAGTGTGCTGGAACGATATGTTTTCACTTTCCGCACATGGCGTGAAAGGGAAATCCCTTTCGCTTGAAAGCCTTTGACCACATGATCTGTCATATAAATTTTAACATGTCGATAGTTCTTCTTGTCTTGTAAAAAAAATGAAAAATGCAGCACGTCTTTATGCGGAAAGTCCACATCGAGGTATTGCAGCACGCGTGTTTCTTCCCATGTATACAGAACAAATTTCTCTTTACTATTTTGTAAATCATACGCTAATTGATAGGTTGCTGGCAACTGTAATGCTTGTTCGCGCATATGCCATATTCCCGTTGCGAGTTGTGCGGCTAACACTGCCAGCGCTATGCTCCATCGGTACATAGACATATGATTGCGGAGAAAGCAAATCCATCCGTACAACAAAACAAGATGAACAAGCGGGAGAATATGGCGCGGTTTTTCGATATTTTGCGCAAATAACCCCCAAAGAAAATAAACGAATCCAGAAATAAGAAGCCAGCGCGGGAACGTGGACTTCCTTGACTTCCATATCGCTGTCCATACAACCATATACAAAAAAAGCAAGATCACGTTTTGGCTTGCTATCCCTGTCCATAAAATATTATAAAAGAAAAAGTAAATCATTCGCTCCCATAACGGCTGCCCGTCGCTTACCGCCGTTCCCCCCCATTCCTTGAAATGGCCGCTCGTAAATGAAAGAGCCAGTTTGAAAAAGGATTGGAAACTTCCTTCCGTCGCCGCGACCGCAGCAATCCAAATAAATTGAAAAAAGGCAGCGGAAGTCAAAAAACAGCCGATTCGAAAGGCACTGCGATGTTTTTTCCAATCTTCGTACCATAAAAACAAAATCGCCACCGCAAATGGAGCATACGACAAACGGATTCCCATTAACAAGCTAAACAAGGCAAGCGGAAGTAGCTGTATCCACCATGCATCTCGCTTTCTTGCCAATTCGATGGACCAAAAATACCACCACAGCACCGCCAGCGCCGCGCCGTCCGACATCGGCTGGCCCACAATCACCATGATATAGCTTGCCGACTGGAGGAGCGTGCTAATGAACAATGACATGGAAGTCGAGAAATGCTTTTTTAACAGGAGAACGATCGGAATCGTTGCCGAAAACAATGCAACGATATTAAAGACGGATAGCGCTTTCGCCGGATTGTCAACAAATGTACGAATAAACATGCCGCCCAACACGAAATATGGATAGCCCGGAAAATGCGGCTGCATGGCCAATAAATCATAACGGTCTAACGCCAATGCAAAATCGACTTGATCCCATGTTGACGCATAAGGGCTTGCATAATAGATTTCTACGAAAAACAAACATAATAAAATGACTAAACTGAAATATGACAAAAGTCGATTATTTCCTAGAAAATGCTTCAGCATCTTTCTCCCCTTTTTCTACATGGCACATATTTGGCAAAAAAGACGAAAAAGCACAAGGCTAAGCCTTGTACTTTTTACATTACCTTTTTCGTTTTTGGTTCAAGCGCTTGGACGGTTGTGGATTGCTCCACATTTTTCTTATTTGTGTTGCGGCTTGTAACTAATAAATAAATCACGACAAAATATCCAATATAGGCGATGATTTCTTCAATGGATGGCATGGACGAATAGCCGAAGAGCGCTTTTAAAAACACGCCAACTTCTCCTGAAAAGACAGGTGCGACGCCATGATCGCGGAGATAATGTTCATAATCAATCGGATGTTCTGGAAGCAGCCATGTTAAATCATATACATGCGGCATCACGCTGCCGATGATATTTAAATCCTGGAGCATGGAAATGCCTTGGACTAATAGTCCCGCGGCAATCAATACGATGAACGCTCCGGTTACTTTAAAGAACGTCTTCAGCGGAATGCGCATCGTTCCTTTGAAGAAAAGGTAGCTGACGATCGCCGCAATCGCAATTCCTGTCACCGCTCCCCATCCTTTCATCGCCGCACCGATGTTTCCATGGGTAATCGCGGCAAAGAAAAAGACCGTTTCGACACCTTCACGGAGCACAACTAAAAACGAATGAATAACCATTCCAACGACATTGCCGGTCGTAATAAATTGATCCATCTTTCCTTCGATGCTTTTTTTCATATTGCGGCTATGCTCGGCCATCCAAAAGACCATTTGTGTCAGCAAAATCGCCGAAACAAACATAATGCCGATCTTTAAGTACATTTCGCTTCCCATCGCGGCAAATCCAGTGAGCACGACTTGGAAAAGAATCGCAACCCCAAAGCTTGCTAAAACCGCCAATCCTGCTCCAAGCCAAACGTACTTCGTATATTCTTGATGGTTGACGCGCTTTAAATAAGACGTAATAATTCCGACAATCAACAGCGCCTCGAGCGCCTCGCGAAATGTAATCAACAGCGCTTGAACTTCCATCGCATGTCTCCCCCTTTGTTTCCATCCGTCACGCCCGCTTGCGGCGCCATGAATACACAACAACCCCAGCAATCACCACAATAAGAATTGCAATCGGAATCCAGTTTTTTAATTCAGATAAATCCGTCCATTCTTTTTTCTCTACTTCTTGCGGCTTTTCCGTTTCACTTTCCGAAAAATGTCCCACCTTCAAACTTTTCAACCCAAATTGCTTTTGCAATGACGTTAAAATCATGTCCTTGCTTTTCTTAAATTGTTCCTTGTTCGCTTTCTTTTCGCCGACACCAAACAATCCAGGGTTTCCTAACGACTGCAGCGCCTTATCAAATTCATCCCTCAACTGCTTGTCAAGGGCTGCGTCTTTCGCCTGCACGATTGGAGAAAGCGCTTCGTATGTAGCAAATGCCTTCGCTAATAACCGTTTGCTCGTATCATATTGCTCAAAATTTTTCTCGATATTTTCCAACCGGCGTGCAACATTTAAAACAAGAATTTTTTCCATATTTTTTAAAACAGCTTTTTTATCCTTTTTATCAAGCGCCGATAATACTGCTTGTGAAGGCTCCGTTCCCATATGCATATCAATTTCCTCTTTGACCGTTTCGAAAATTTTGCGCGCCTCCGCAAAGTTTGGCGGCTGTTCGTTTAACTTTTCCGACATTTGTTTATAAACTTCTGCTACTTTTTCTTCATTCGGGTCGCCATAGGAGTACGCAAAAGCAGAAATCGGAACACTATTGAGAATGAATATCATCGCTAGAGAAAAAAACAAACAAAATCGCCTCATTATCAATCTCCTCCTACATCATCAATGATAATGATTATCATCTTCTATGTCAATATACTCATGAAAAAACTCCCTTTCCTGTTCGGAAAAAGGAAAGGGACTACGAACATTGTTTTTCAGTTATGCTTGGAAGACGGTGGGCGTCTTCATCAATTACCACTTTTTTTACCGGCCGCCGCATCTCCTTCCAAATCGCTGGAATAACAGCCGTGACATACGCTCGAAATTTAATAAATGACTGTCCCGTTGTCCGCACTTGATAGCGAATCGGCACTTCTTTTACGCGAAATCCTTTGCGGACTAAATTTAACGTAATCACTTGCGCGTAGTTATAATCATGGATGATCTCGGCGTGCTCCATCGCTTGCCGGGAAAAGGCGCGCATTCCCGATTGACCGTCATAAATCCATGTTCGAAGAAGAAGCGATTGCAGAAATGTAAAGAAGTAATTGCCAAGACGGCGATGCCATTTCATCCCGCGAATCGTGCCAAGAAAGCGCGAACCCATCGTATAGTCCGCTTCTCCAGCAAAAATCGGAGCAAGCAAATCCGGGATTTGTTCTGCCGGATATTCGTTATCCGCATCAATCATCACGCCGATATCCGCACCGAGACGGAGACATTCCCGCAATCCTTGACGTACAGCGGCACCAAGCCCGCGGTTTTCCTGCATTTGATAAATGTAATCAGCACCCGCTTCTCTCGCGGCTGCTGCTGTGTTATCGGTCGAACCATCATCAATCACTAATACTTTCACATCCACACAAGGATGAAAATGGCGGGGAATCTTGCGAATGACCTCGCCAATCGATTGTTCCTCATTATACGCTGGTAAAAAGACGATCACTTTTTGCTTCTTCATCCTCTGCTTCCCTCTTTCGAATCGCTTCCGTTAGTACGGGCCCGCGGCTATGGCTAGGATACGGAGCGCCCAGCAAATAAGCAATCGTCGGCGCCACGGACACCAAACTTTTCTTTTCATCGATCCGCTTTCCTTGCTCAATGGCCGGGCCATATAAGAAGAATGGCACAAATCGTTCTCCTTCATCCAAATGCCCGTGTCCTCCGATGCCGTCCGCTTGTCCGTGATCGGCGCAAATGATTAACGTTGCGTTTTTTAATTTTCCTTTCTGTTCGAGCCACTCAACGTACTCCTTGATAAGCGCGTCCGCTTCTTCTATTTTTTGAAGATATTCCTCGTATAATACACCGCGGCTGTGCCCTGTTTGGTCTGTGGCAATTAATTGAACGATGAGCAAATCAGGATCTTGTTCTTCCATAATGCGTTTGGCGCGTTCAATGATGTTACGGTCAGCTACGTCATTATGCATGACCGCTGTTACCGTTTCGACATCATCTCCAAACGAATCGACGAGATGGGCAATGCCAAGCAGCCGTCCCGTTTTCCCTACTTTCCTTAGTGAATCAAAAATGCTTTCTACTTTGATGCCAAGCTTCCATACCATGTTAGAGCGGATGCCGTGTTCAAACGGATAGGTTCCGGTAAACATCGACGTAAAACAAACGACCGTCCGCGCCGGATAGACCGTCTCCATTTGGGCAAACTCCGTCCCATGTTGCCGCAGCCATTTTAAAAATGGCGCATTGGCTTGCTCAAACCGATCTTTCCGCATGCCGTCGATGACAATCACAATGACTTTCTCATTGATTGGCTCTTTTGGAACGCTGGCATTATTGGTGTATGTCGGAATAATTTTTGGCTTCCAGTCAAATAATTGGCTGTGCAAGAGGAAAGAAAACAAAAAAACACCCGCATAATAGAACGCAAAGCCGGCAAGAGAAAGATCGCCTGCCTCCCCTTCCAGCTGTATGTACACATATTGCCAAATCGACAAAAGCAGCAAAAATTTCGGCAGCTGTTCTTGCGCGTTTCCGCTTGTCGAATCACTATTTTTCAACACTAACTTCCAAAAACGGGTAAAATTCCACCATGATGTACCAATGCGCAAATGATAGTAAAGCGTTCCCCAAAAAAAGACGGTAAAGAAAAAATATAGACCCAGCGCCAGGCCTAACAGCTTAAGGTCGGCAAACTGCCAAACGATTAAAAACACAACGTATGGAATCCATAAATAATTTCGCAAAAATAACGGATAGTCGTACATATAATAGATGATAAAAAGTGGAAGCACCGCGAGAAAACCTAAGAGCCAGTGCTTCATATGCTCGATGGTGCCGAAATCGGCAAGATGGTAGATCGCCATCGTCCCGATAACGAAAATCGGTGTAAACGGTTTTCCCTCGTTCAGCAAATTCCAACATCGCGCCGCTACTTTTTCCAATCTTGAAGCTTCTTTCATCGTTTCTCCCTTCCTTTTTTCCAAGCCGCCCAGACGAACGAAATATCTCTTGGAGACATAAACAGTACGGCAATGCCAACCAAATAAGAAAACGCAAATTTAAACGCATGGGTCATCATCGCAGCCATATACGCGCCGCTCCAGTCCGGTACGATTCTCGTAATTGCAAACGCCATTACCGCTTCATACGTCCCCAGCCCGCCTGGAGCGATTTGAAACACTTGGCCAGAAACAGTAATGCTGTTGACCCACGCGGATTCTAAAAATGTTAACGACATTCCAAGCGTGTTGGTCATCTCATAAATGACAACCGCCTCACACAGCCAGCTAAGCGCAATCATACTCACCATATAGACGCCTCGTCTTCCTCTTAACGCGCTTTTTATCATGTGATAGTGTTTACGAATCCATTCCACATCCGATTTGCGTAACAACAAAATAGCAATTGCACAAACACCGATTATTCCGACAACACCAATAACCGTTGCGTTTATTGCAGGAAAACGATGGACGTATGCATACATTCCCCATGCGGACAAAAGGCATAAAACAAGCATGTCCAAAAGCCGCATCACCGCCACCGAATGAATGGCTTCATCGACAGAAACGTCCTTTTGTTTTGCTAAAACAGCGACACGGGCAATATCGCCTACTTTGAACGGAGCGATATGATTAATGAGCAAACTGAAAAAGATGCCTTTGGCGTATACAATCAAAGAAATTGGTTTTCCTACGTATGACTTCCATGCCAGCGCCCTTAGCCAAAAAGAAGCGCCGTATATGATCAACATCCATGCCAGCGTGTCCGGTCTTTGAAAAAGCAGGTAGAGCTGCCTAAGAAGCTCTTCTCCATCGAAATAGCGATATGTCAGCCATAGAAAAACAAGGGCAAGCCCGGCTCCGGCCAGCCTCACCACTATCGTTGCGTGCTTACGTTTCATACATCCTTGCCCACGCGACCGTCCGCGCAAGCCCGTCCTCGAACGTTACGCTTGGTTTGTATCCGAACGCCCGCTCTGCTTTCGTAATGTCTGCCCATGTCGCTTTCACATCTCCCTTTCGCTCCGGAGCGTATCTCACCTTCATCGTTGGAAAATGCGTTTTAAGTTCTTGCAGCAATCGCTCCATCGTGATTGGGCGCCCCGATCCTAAATTAAATACATCATTTCCGCCTCGACGGCCGAGCGCCGCTATCATTCCGCTGACGACATCGTCCACAAACGTATAGTCTCTTGCTGTCTGTGTTCCGTACACGACAATCTCTTCGTCATGCAACAGATGGCGGATAAACTTGCTGATTGCCATATCCGGACGGCCCCACGGACCGTATACGGTAAAATAGCGAAAAATCGTCATCTGATAGCCGAATAGATGGGCATACGCATGGCAAAACGACTCCGCTCCGTATTTTGCGGCGGCATATGGCGAAACGACTTCTCCCGTTGCCATCTCTTCTTTCAGCGGTACGTTTCCTTGATTGCCGTAGACGGACGAAGAAGAGGCGAATAACACATGCCCGACTCCGGCTTCCCCCGATGCCTTTAACACGTTAATCGTCGCTTTAATATCATAATCGACATAATCAAGCGGCTTAAGAAGCGAATTGGGAACGCCCGGCAGCGCCGCTAAATGATATACACAGTCCGGCTGATAGCGGCGAAACAATTTTTCCGTTTTTTCACCATCTAATAAGTCAATGCGATAAACGGGAAGACTTCCTCCCGTCAACTCACGAAATTGCCGATTTTTTCGTTCCACAGAGTAATAAGGATGAAAATTATCAATGACCGCCACATTGTGCCCAAACGAGAGCAATTTAGCAACAAGATGGCTGCCGATAAACCCGGCTCCCCCTGTAACGAGAATTTTCAATGGATTCACCTCAAAATCGATTAATTCCTACTAGCATATTACCATACAGTTTTGCTTCATAAGAAGGCAAAAAACCTTGCTAAAGAACAAGGTTTTTTGCCTTATCGTTATTTTGCCTTTTCAATAACAGTGTTTAACGTTGCTTCTAATTGAGAAAGAAGTTTTTCTCCCTCTGCTTTATTTTTTGTTTTTGCCGCCTCAAGGTAGCGCTGCGCCTGATCATTCAATGACGCATAAGCTTGATCGCCTAACAGCGTTTTTAAGTCACTTTCCATCATATTAATAAATAAAGCGCCTTCTAACGCAGTAATCACCGATTTATCTTGCCCCCAGCTTTCTTTGCTTTCTTCATATTCATGAAGCGCCACCTTTGCCCAGCCGCGGACAAACGCTTTATTGATCGCTGCCGGATCTAGGGTTTTCACATCTGTTTGCAAATCAAATTGTTTTAAAATGTAGTCCGCTTCTTCTGGCGCATGCTTTTTCATATATGGATATACAGATTGATAAAATGCCCATCCTTCCGCTTGTTCGACTTTCGCTTCTTTTTCATCCTGCTTCGCCGCATTTGCCGCCTTTGAAGCATAGCCGTGCGGAAGCGCGCCTGTCGCTAAATAAAAGGTTTTCATCAACGTTTTATCCACGACTTGCTTTCCTAAGGAGAATGCGAGCAAATCGTCTTTCGCGGCGGCATCTTCAATTTGTGCAAACGCTCCATTAATCGCGTCCGCTAACTTTGTTCCATAAGCGGCGTCACGCTTTTCTACCGTTGGCTGTAAAATCGCGTAAAACTGCTTCGCTTCTTCGATCTCTTCTTTCACCGCTTCTTTATTTGCCCAATTTTCCTCTACTTCAGTAAACTCATGCTTGATTGTCGTATAAAATACTTTTTGCATAAGCTTATCAAAGATTTGTTTGACGACTACTGGATCGAGCGAGCCATCTTTTCCTGCTGCGAGCGCAGTAGTAATATGCTGGTCAATCGTATCTTGAAATTCGGCGTCACGTTTTTGCACAAGCGTCTGTAAATTTTCTTCATATAGTTTTGTTACTTTATCAAAGTCAACTTTTTGCCCTTGCTTTGCTTTTTCCAGCTCGGCAATCGCCTGTTTAAACACATCGGCATAGTTTATTTCTTCTTTTTTCTCTGTTTCCGCTGGCTTTTCTTCTTTTTGTTCAGCGGCTGTTTGTTCTTTTTCCTTTGTTTTGGTTGTTGCCGTTTCCTCGCTGTTTGAGCAAGCTCCCATCATTACCGCAAACGCTGTAAAAACAGCAAGCAGCTTCCATTTCACTGACATTATGTATCCCCCCGACGCTTATTTGATAATGATTTTCATTAACACAAATTGATTATAATAGATAATGATTATCAGAGTCAATCATGTTTTCCATAAAAGAAAAGAGCTTGCCGTTGTTTTGGCAAGCTCTGCTATTGTATTATACTTTGATAAATGAAGGGAAAAACTCATTCCCGACAATTTCTCCTTGGATAGACGATGCGGCTTGTTTTCCATGATTTAACGGTAAGTTCAGCTGCCCGGTATGCTTCTTCTAAATGCGGGCAACCGGACAAAATAAAGTATTGGAAATAAAAAAGAGATTCAGACAATATATTGCCTGAATCTTTTTGAAGAAAAATGAATTATACGTGTTTTTCCAATAGTTGAACAAGCGCTTCTTTCGGCTGATAGCCGATCGTTTTGTCAACAAGCTCGCCATTTTTGAAAACAAGCAATGTTGGAATGCTCATCACGCCGAACTTAGACGCTGTTTCTGGGTTTTCGTCGACGTTTACTTTTACGATTTTTACTTTGTCGCCCATTACTTGATCTACTTCTTCAAGAACCGGCGCAACCATGCGGCAAGGTCCACACCATGGCGCCCAGAAATCGACTAATGTTAGGCCTTCTTTCGTTTCTGCCGCAAATGTTTGATCTGTCGCATTTACAATCGCCATTTTAAATTCCTCCTATTCGCTATGATACTGTAAGCAAAGTATATCACGTAATGGAGTTTAGTGCGAATATTTTGCTTCGTTTCTAATATTCGCTTTCCGGCAGGAATTATGCCTTCGAGCAGACAGCAGAAAACGAGCAAAGCAATTCGCTTTGCCCGTTTCGTAAAAAATTTATGAATGCACTTTTAATTTTTTAAATTCTTCCGTTAACAACGGAACAACTTCAAACAAATCTCCGACAATACCGTAATCAGCGACTTTGAAAATGTTTGCCTCTGGGTCTTTGTTAATCGCTACGATGACTTTCGAGTTCGACATACCAGCTAAATGTTGAATCGCTCCGGAAATCCCGCAGGCGATATAAAGGTCTGGCGTAACGACTTTCCCAGTTTGGCCGATTTGAAGCGAATAATCGCAATATCCCGCGTCGCACGCACCGCGTGATGCACCGACAGCACCGCCTAATACTTCGGCAAGCTCTTGCAGCGGCTTAAAGCCTTCCGCGCTTTTCACACCGCGTCCGCCGGCAACGATGACTTTCGCCTCAGATAGGTCGACTCCTTCCGCTGTTTTACGAACGACTTCTTTTACGATTGTACGCAAATCTTTAATGTCGACAGAAACGTTCGATACTTCTCCGGAACGCGATTCATCACGTTCTAACGGTTGAATGTTGTTCGGACGAACAGTGACAAAAATGACGCCGTCTGTAACGATTTTCTTTTCAAACGCTTTTCCAGAGTAAATCGGACGTGTAAAGATAAGGTTGCCCCCAGCTTCTTCCACAGACACCACGTCGGAAACAAGGCCAGAGTTTAATTTGACCGCTAATTTCGGCGATAAGTCTTTTCCTAATGAGGTATGGCCCAATACGATCCCTTCTGGGTTTTCCGCGTCAATCACTGCTTTCAGTGCTTGAGAATAGCCGTCAGATGTATAATTTTTTAAATTTGGATGCTCTACCACAACGACGCGGTCGGCGCCGTGGAAAAATAACTCATTGGCATACGATTGGACGCTTTCGCCGACAAGGACGGATACGACTTCCCCGCCTTGGGCAATCGTTTTTGCCGCTGCGATCGCCTCAAACGAAACGTTTCTTAATGATCCATCACGAACTTCTGCTAACGTCAGTACTTTGCGTGCCATCTTTCAGTCCCCCTATTATGAAAAATTACACCACTTTTGCTTCTGAACGTAAAAGTTGAACAAGCTCTTTTACTTGATCAGCGATTTCACCTTGAAGAATTTTTCCCGCTTCTCTTTTTGGCGGCAAGAATATTTCGATCGTTTTCGTTTTCGCCGCAACATCGTCTTCATCCAAATCCAAGTCATCTAATTCCAATTCATCTAGCGGTTTCTTTTTCGCCTTCATAATGCCTGGAAGCGAAGGATAGCGCGGCTCGTTAAGTCCTTGTTGCGCTGTCACAAGCAGTGGAAGCGACGTTTCGATCACTTCTTCGTCTCCTTCCACATCGCGGACGATCGTTACTTTATCGCCGTCAATATCTAGTTTCGTAATTGTCGTCACATACGGGATTCCCAGCAATTCCGCTACGCGCGGACCAACTTGTCCCGAACCGCCGTCAATGGCGACATTTCCTGCCAAAATCAAATCAGGGTTTTTGTCTTTTAAATATTCGGCAAGAACTTTCGCCGTTGTGTATTGATCTTGTTCTTCAACATCTTCTTCAATATTAATGAGCACCGCCTTATCGCAGCCCATCGCTAGCGCCGTACGCAATTCTTTTTCCGCATCCTCATTGCCCACCGTTACAACTGTTACTTCACCGCCATGTTTGTCGCGTACTTGAATCGCTTCCTCAATTGCGTATTCATCGTACGGGTTGATAATAAATTCTGCTCCTTCTTCGTTTACTCTGCCATCTGCAATCGTAATTTTTTCTTCTGTATCGAATGTGCGCTTCATTAAGACGAAAATGTTCATGTGAGTCCCTCCTTGTTTTGATTAAACATTACTTCAGTTTTAAAGATTCCGTCAATTAAAAACATTATTTACCATGAAAGACCGGCGGACGCTTTTCAATGAACGCTTGCACTCCTTCTTTCGCGTCTTCTGTTGTGAACATGCTTCCAAACAGCTCCGCTTCCTCACGCACTGCTTCCTGGAATGGTTTTTCTTTAAAAGAATTTAAAAGCTGCAATGTAGCGCGAACCGAAATCGGGCCTTTTTGCGCGATTTTTTTCGCCAGTTTTTTTGCTTCCTCGAGCAATTGTTCTTCTGGCACCGCTTTGTTTGCTAATCCCCACTGCACCGCTTCTGCTCCGGTAATCGGCTCGCTCGTCAACATCATCTCAGCCGCTTTGCCGAAGCCGACGTAGCGAGGAAGCCGCTGCGTGCCGGCAAAGCCAGGTATGATGCCAAGCTGCAGCTCTGGCAGGCCGAGTTTGGCGTTTTCGGAAACAATGCGGATATGGCAGCTCATCGCCAGCTCCAGTCCACCGCCTAGCGCTGCGCCATGGATGGCCGCAATCACTGGCTTTGGAAAGCGCTCGATTCGTTCCAACACTTGCTGTCCATTTTGCGACAGCGCTGTCGCTTCATCGCTGGACGCTATAGAAGTAAACTCTTTAATATCCGCTCCTGCGGAGAAAAATCTTCCTTCGCCGTGAAGAAGCACAACACGGACGTTATCATCCGCCTCCAGCTCATCGAGCAAAGCTGAAAGCTCTTTCAATACAGCGGATGAAAGAGCGTTTGCCGGCGGACGAGAAAACGTTACGTCCGCGACAAACTCTTCTTTATGGATACGAAAAAATTCCATCTCCTCTTCTCCCCCTTTAAACAAATATGCTGTCTTACGAAGATGCACAACCCTTTGTTAACAATTCATACACTGGATTTGCTAATGCGACTAGATCATACTTTTGCTCGTTCATTACCCATGTCGTCACTGTTTCGTCAATCGCTCCAAAAATCATTTGCCTTGCAAGCCGAATATCTAAATCACGGCGAAACTCGCCTTTTTCGATTCCTTCTTTTACAATTTCGTCAATAATGCGCAAATATCTTTTTAACACATCGTTAATGCGATGTCGCAATTCTTTGTTCGATTGACGCAATTCCAGTTGAGTAACGACGGCTAAATGATGATCTGCGGCCAGTGATTCAAAATGTTTCTTTACTAATACGTACAATTTCTCTAAAGGACTCGAAATTCCTGCTATCTCTTGTTCAATTTTCTCAATAAAGGAGCCCATTTTTTCCTCAAATACCGATATAAGAATGTCTTCTTTATTTTTAAAATAAAGATAAATCGTGCCGTCTGCGACCCCGGCTCGTTTCGCGATTTTTGATACTTGCGCCTGGTGGTATCCATTTTCAGCAATCACTACCACCGCTGCATCGATAATTTGTTTAAATTTTGGCTTATCTCTCCTCAACATTCATTCTCCTTTACAAAAAACATGAATGATCGTTCATTCATGTTTTCATTTTAAGGACTCCTTATTTATTTTGTCAAGATGATCTTTTGCAAAAACTTCAACAATCTTCATCCTTTCTTCATTTCTTCCTCCAGCAATGCTCTTCGCAAAATTTTCCCAACCGCTGTTTTTGGAAGTTCTTTGCGAAATTCGTACATTCGCGGCACTTTATATGCCGCCAATCGGCTTCGCATAAATTGGTCCAATTCCTCTTGTGTGCATTGTTCTCCTTGTTTAAGAACGACAAACGCCTTTACCGTTTCTCCACGATATTCATCTGGAACGCCAATAACTACTGCTTCCTGCACTTTTGGATGTTCATATAATACTTCTTCCACTTCACGTGGATAAATGTTGTAGCCGCTTGCAATAATCATATCTTTTTTCCGGTCGACGATATAGAAATAACCGCGCTCATCCATATAACCAACATCTCCCGTATATAACCATCCGTCACGTAAAACATTCTCTGTTTCATGCGGCTGATTCCAGTATCCTTTCATCACTTGCGGTCCGCGAATAATAAGTTCACCAATTTCATTGGCTTTTGCTTCTTCCCCTGTTTCCAATGATATAATTTTCGCTTCCGTATCTGGCCATGGCACTCCGATGCTTCCTTTTACCCGTTCCCCGTCCCATACAAAATTGCTGTGAGTAACAGGCGATGCTTCCGTCAACCCATATCCTTCAATCAGTTTTCCGCCAGTCAATTTTTCAAATTTTTCCTGAACTTCCACTGGCAATGGTGCTGATCCGCTAATGCATACTTTGATCGATGACAAATCATAGCGCGATAAATTCGGGTGATTTAAAAGCGCAATATACATCGTTGGCGCTCCAGGAAACAACGTTGGTCTTAGTTTTTCAATCGTTTTTAATGTTGTTTCCGCATCAAATTTCGGCAAAAGAATCATTTTATACGCTTGCATAATCGCTAAATTCATGATCGTTGTCATGCCATATACATGGAAAAACGGCAAAACTCCCAAAATCGACTCTGTTCCTTTTCCGCATCGATACATCCAATGAGCGCACATCAACGTATTGGCGATTAAATTTCGGTGCGTAAGCATGGCCGCTTTTGGAACGCCGGTTGTTCCTCCGGTATACTGCAATAACGCGACATCTTCAACAGGGTCGATCTCCACATTTGGCTCCATTGCGTTCGGACGGGCTATTATTTTTGAAAATAGATGCTGGTCGCTCCGTTCTTCCACTTTGACAATCACTGGCTGCTGCTTCCGCTGCATGAATGGATATAGCCATTTTTTTATCGTTGGCAAATAGTCTTTAATGCTCGTAATAATAAGATGTTTCACTTTTGTATTTGCTTTTACTTTCGCTGCTTTTGGATAAAGCATATCTAATGTGATGAGCACCGTCGCTCCGCTGTCGTTTAGCTGATATTCCAATTCGTGCTCCGTATAAAGCGGATTGGTCTGCACGACAATGCCGCCCGCGAACAGCACACCATAATAGCTGATAACCGCTTGTGGACAGTTTGGCAGCATAATCGACACACGATCCCCTTTTTGCAGTCCGATTTGTTTCAAATAATTTGCCAATGTGAGCGCCTGTTCATAAACTTCACGGAATGTAAGCGTTTTCCCAAAGAAATAAATCGCATCATGCTCGCCAAATTCCGCCGCCGTTTCCCGCAAGTAATCAGGCAATGTTTTATTAGGATAGTCAAGGTGATGCGGAATTTCCGGCGGATAATGAGTAAGCCATGGTTTTTCCATCGTACTCCCCCATATCAAAAAATTTCAGATGGTTTATTTTTATTTTATTACACTTTTTCGAATTTTACATCAAAAAAAAAAACGCCCTATCTCATAGGGCGTTAAAAAAACAAATAGATGACGCCGATAAGAACAAAAAACACACATAGTATAAACAATAATTTTGCCAATGTTTCCATCGTTTTGTTTTTCCACGCTAAATAGACGATGCCAATGATCAAAAAAATTCCACATAAAACAAGCAACATTCTTACTAATGTCTCCATCTTTTAACTCCCTTTACCGAATTCCTTCTCCAATAACAAACGATAAGCCGATGGAAATAACCATGGAAATCAGCCCAACCGCCCGATTGTCTTTCGCAATCTCTTCGTCGATATTAAACTTTGGAGTAAGAAACTCATAAATAAAATACGCAACGAGTAGCAAAATAAAGCCATACACTCCCCAGCCGATCATCGCCAGCAGTGATTCATGATGGCGAAGAGCATAGCGAAAAATATTGGCAATACCAAAAATTTTCCCGCCTGTTGCCATCGCCACCGCGACATTTCCTTTTTGAATCTCTTCCCAATTTTTATATTTTGTCACTAGCTCAAATATAGTTAAAAACACGACCATGCATAAAACAGCCACGCTAAAATTGGCGGCAATCTTTACGATTTCGTTTTCCCAAAACGAACTCATCACGTTCTCTCCTCGTCATTTCAGTTCGACAATCGTTACCCCTGTTCCTCCTTCATTTGCTTCACCAAAATGGAAGTTTTTCACAGAGCGATGCTTTTTCAAAAATTCTTGCACCCCTTTGCGAAGCGCTCCTGTCCCTTTTCCGTGAATGATCGAAACGCGAGGATATCCCGCTAAAAGCGCATCATCAATATATTTTTCTAAACGGACTATCGCATCTTCGTACCGTTCCCCGCGCAAGTCAAGCTCCAATCCGACATGATAGTCTTTTCCTTTTACGGTAGCGAGCGGTTTTGTCTCCGTTTTCGGCGCACTGCCGATATATTCTAAATCCCGTTCGTTGATTTTCATCTTTAAAATGCCGAGCTGTACTTGCCACTCATCATCAGAAACCTTTTCCACAAGATATCCTTTTTGATTTAAACTTGTCACTTTTACTTCATCGCCAGGCTGAAAGGCGTGCTGCGTCTGTTTTTTTCTTTCTTTTTTCTTCTTCTCTAATGTTGGAATCGCTTCTTCTAGGCGTTTTTTCGCCTCAATCAGTTCATGCTCTTTAATTTCCGCTTGTTTTTCTTTTTGCATTCGGCGAAGTTCGCGAATAATTCGCTCGGCCTCTTGCTGGGAAGCGCGGACGATGTCGGCTGCTTTCCGTTTCGCTTCTTCTATTATTTCATCGCGTTTTTCATGAAGTTCTTCCCATTTTTGCTCCCAATCGCTGCGGAGTTTTTCCGCTTCCATGCGCGCTTCTTTTGCTTTTTTCTCTTCCTCTTCCGCCCGCTTCTTGCTTTGTTCTAGCGAAGCGATCATATTTTCCACTTTGTTGCTTTCTGCGCTAATATGCGATTTTGCCCGTTCGATAATGCGCTCATCGAGTCCAAGCCGCTTCGATATTTCAAAGGCATTGCTTCGCCCTGGGATGCCAATCAATAACTTATACGTCGGACGAAGCGTTTCGGTGTCAAATTCGACACTTGCATTGATCACGCCGTCACGATTGTATCCGTATGCTTTTAACTCCGGATAATGGGTGGTCGCCACCGTACGTGCTCCGCGCCCGTGCACTTCATCTAAAATGGCGATCGCCAACGCCGCGCCTTCTTGCGGATCGGTTCCCGCACCTAATTCATCGAATAAAACGAGACTTTCATGATCAACGTTGCGTAAAATATCAACGATATTGACCATATGAGAAGAAAATGTGCTTAAACTTTGTTCAATCGATTGCTCATCCCCGATATCCGCATAGACGGAACGGAATACTGCTAATTCAGAACCATCGAGCGCAGGAATAAATAAGCCTGCTTGCGCCATCAATGTCAATAATCCGATCGTTTTTAATGTGACTGTTTTCCCGCCGGTGTTTGGACCGGTAATAACGATCGTTGTATAGTCTTTGCCAAGCTCAATGTCATTCGGAACAACAACGTCCTGGTCAATGAGCGGATGGCGCGCCTGTAATAACCGGATATAGCCGCGATCATTCATCACAGGCTTTGTCGCTTTCAATTTATTGGCATATTTTGCTTTGGCGAAAATAAAATCGAGCTGTGCCAATATGTCGACATTTTCGAGCAATGCTTCCGCGTGTTCGGCTACAATGCTTGTCAACTCCGTTAAAATCCGCTCAATTTCTCGTTTCTCTTTGACACGCGCTTCTTGGAGCTGGTTATTTAATTCTACCACTGCTTGCGGTTCAATAAACAATGTTGCTCCCGAAGCCGATTGATCATGGACGATGCCGCCGTAAACACCGCGATACTCCTGCTTTACTGGAATGACGTAGCGGTCGTTGCGAATCGTAATAATCGCATCAGATAACATTTTTTGCGCCGACTGCGAACGAATGATATTCTCCAATTTTTCGCGCACCCGCGCCTCAGTTGTTCGAAGCTGCTGGCGGATAGAACGCAACCGTTCGCTCGCATGATCCATCACTTCACCATGATCATCAATACAGCGTTCAATGGCCTGTTGCACTTCCGGAAGCGCAGCAAGTTTTTCCGCATAGCCTGCCAAATGAGGAAACTCTTCTTTCTCTTCATGCAGCGATTCAATAAACTGCTTCAATTGCCGGCTTGCAGAAATGGTGCTCGCAATATCTAAAAGCTCATGCGGACTAAGCGTTCCGCCGATTTTCGCACGCTTGAGGCTTGCGCGGATGTCAAAAATGCCGCCGAGCGGAACGTGCCCGCGCAGACGAAGCGCGGCTACCGCCTCGTCTGTTTCTTCTTGCCAGTTTGTGACCTCGGCAAAATGCGAAGAAGGAAATAGTTTTTCTACCTTTTCTTTTCCTAATGACGAAGATACATGTTCTAATAACTGCTCTTTTACTTTATCAAATTCTAATACGTGAAGCACTCTTGTATGCACGGATGAAAAACCTCCATCTGAAAATTGTCAACCAATTCGATTCCGAATACGTTTACCGATTGCGCTGCAAAAAGCTGCGCAACTCTTCAAGAGACCATGTATTGATCACCGTTTCCTTGCGAATCCATCCTTTTCGTGCGGTTATGACCCCTATTTCCATATGGTCAAGCATGTCCAAATGGTGGGCATCTGTATTAATCGCGATTTTTACTCCAGCATCTTGCGCTTTTTTCAAATAGGAATACGACAAATCGAGACGGTTCGGATTCGCATTTAACTCAAGCGCCGTATTCGTTTCCCGCGCCAATTCGATAAGCATGTCTATATCTACGTCATATCCGTCTCGCTTTCCGATTAACCGCCCTGTCGGATGAGCGATCAAATCAACATGACGATTGCGAAGCGCAGCAGCAAGACGCTTCATAATCACGTCACGCGGCTGGGAAAAACTTGAATGAATCGCGGCGATGACAAAGTCAAGTTCTTCGAGAACGCCATCATCGTAATCAAGCGTCCCATCTGGCAAAATATCCATTTCTATGCCAGCCAAAATTGTAAAATCATCATATTTCGCGTTTAACCGTTCAATTTCTTCCCGCTGTCTGCGAAGCCGCTCCACTGTTAAACCGTTTGCGACTTTCAAATACTGTGAATGATCGGTAATCGCCATATAGCGGTAGCCTTTTTTCCGGCATGCTTCCGCCATTTCCTCGATCGAGCACGCTCCGTCGCTCCAAGTAGAGTGCATATGCAAATCTCCTTGAATGTGGGAAAGGCAAAGAAGCGAATAGTCGTCGCGATAGCGGTCGACTTCGGTTCCATCTTCCCTTAGTTCCGGCGGAATAAACGGCAACTGGAAATGGGCAAAAAACGCTTGTTCATCAGAAAATGTTTTCACTTCTCCCGTTTTCACATTTTCTACTCCATACTCACTAATTTTTTCACCACGCTCTTTTGCCAGCTGCCGCATGCGGACATTATGTTCTTTCGATCCCGTAAAATGATGGAGGGTCGTGGCGAACTGCTCCGGTGTCACTAAACGAAAATCAACAGCAATTTCATACTCATAGCGAAGCTCTAGGGACACTTTCGTATCACCGTTTGCAATCACATCTGAGACATTCGCTAGCTTCAATAACTGTTCCCGCACAAGATGCGGATCGTTCGTTGCGATAATGAAATCTAAATCTTTCACTGTTTCCTTCATTCGCCGCAAACTGCCGGCACGAGAAAAACGAACGATTCCTTCCATATTTTTAAGCTGATTTTCTATTTCCTCGGCAATCGGCAGCACAAAGGCTAACGGAAGCCGTTCCGGGCGAGAGCCGATTTCTTCAATGGCGGCTAAAAGCTTTTCTTCCGTTTTCTTTCCGAAGCCTGGAAGCTGCTGTACTTTCTGCTCGAGGCAAGCTTCTTTCAATGAAGCAATATCCACAATGCCCAGTTCTTGATATAGCTTTGCGATTTTCTTGCCGCCAAGTCCGGGAAGCCGAAGCAGGGTAAGCAAGCTCTCTGGAATTTCCTGTTTCAATTGTTCAAGAACGCTGGACGTTCCTGTTTCCAAAAATTCATGAATGACGCTTGCCGTCCCCTTTCCGATGCCGGGAATCGCGGTGAAATCGTCTATTTCCGCAATGCTTCGTTCATCAGTTTCCAATGCGCTTGCCGCTTTGCGAAACGCCGCAATTTTAAACGGATTTTCTCCTTTGATTTCCATATATAGCGCAATCGTCTCCAACAGACGAATGACATCTTTTTTATTTCCTTTCATTTTATCCCCACCTATCCGTACAACCCACTACGAAACATAATACAAGTTTTTTATGAAAAAGTACAAAAAAACTTCCCTATGAATATAGAGAAGTTACTATGCCATATAATGAATCCACATTTGCTTCAACATATCAGACAAAAACGGAGTGTGCTTCACAATCACCATTGCCATAAAAGAATGTTGAAGCTTCGTTTGTATGCTTTCAATTGGGATAAGCGCACCAACGTATAAAAGTAAAAATACGATTAAGTACACTTCGATAAATCCCAACGCTCCGCCAGCCCAGCGGTTAATGCTGCGAAGAATCGGCAATTGCGCCACAAAATCAAGCATCGAACCGATGATTTGCAGCACAATTTTCGTTGCGAAGAATAAAATCGCAAATGCGATCGCTCGATAGTATGCTTCATCCAAATGCGTGCTTTCAAACAGCAGTTTGGCCGTCTCCGGGGCGCCGAACGTCGGATACGGAATCCACAGACGCAGCGGCGGCACTAATTTTTCATAATAAAGATAAGCGACGACAAAAGCGATGATAAAGCCGGCCATATGAATAAATTGCAAAATAAATCCCCGTTTTAGACCAATCATAAACCCCATTAAAAGGATAAAGAGCAAAAGAAGATCGACCATTCCGTTACTCATCCTTTTCTTTATGTAGTTTTTGTAAAAGCCGATCATATTCTTCTTTTAATTTTATATAATCATGAACGATGTTAATGGCTGTCAGTACCGCTAGTTTACTAATATCCAATGTCGGATTTTTCTCGCTAATCTCCCGCATTTTATCATCGACAATGGATGCCACTAAACGAATATGGCTTGAGCTTTCTGTGCCAACGATCGTATATTGCTGTCCGTATATATCGACTGTCACCCGCGTTTTTTGTTGCTCCGCCAAATGATTTCCCCCATTCCTCAAAATCCTATTGTTTATCATAACATGAATGCTGATATAATGAAAAGATACGACTACTATGATATGCAAAAGAAAAAACGATAGTGATTAGGAGTGAATGGCCATGGCAAATCACGTCATCACGGCAACAGCGACGATGCTTGAAGAAATGCGGAATCATTACGCTTCCGATATAACCGGACACCTTCCTGCAGGTGCTTTGTTCGTTGCCAAACGGTCCGGCTGCACGATCACCGCTTACCGCACGGGAAAAGTGCTGTTTCAAGGAAAAGAGGCAGAACAAGAAGCGGCAAAATGGATGAAAGAATCGGATCAAAAGGAAGCGCTAGTCCCCCAGCCCCCCTTGGCTGCCGCATCGGCAATCGGCTCCGATGAAGTCGGAACCGGAGATTATTTCGGACCAGTTGTCGTTGCCGCCGCATATGTTGCCAAAGACCAAATGGATGCGATCACAGCAATGGGAATAAAAGATTCGAAACTATTAACGGATGAAGCCATCCGACGGCTCGCCCCGTCGCTTATGAACATGATCCCGAACCAAACGGTTATACTGTCCAATCCAATGTATAATGATTGGCAACGAAGCGGAATGCCGCAAACGAAAATAAAAGCGTTGCTGCATAATGAAGCGATTGGAAAGCTTGTCAAACAGCTTTCCCCTATAGAACCGGAAGCGATTATTATTGACCAATTTATTGAACGGGACTTATATTTTCGCTACCTCGAAAACGAAACAAATGTCGTCCGCGATCATGTGTATTGCTACCCGAAGGCAGAAACGGTTCATGTTGCAGTGGCCGCTGCTTCGATAATCGCCCGCTACGTATTTTTGCAGGAAATGGAGCGATTAAGCAAAGAAGTGGGCATGACATTGCCAAAAGGAGCGGGAGCGCAAGTCGATCAGGCCGCCGCCAATCTTATCCAAACGCATGGGCCTGCCATTCTCGAAATGTGCGCGAAGCTTCATTTTGCTAATACCGAAAAAGCAGCGCGGATTGCTAAAAAATAAACATAAAAAGAGGATGGCTCGAAAAGATCGTTATTAACGACCTTTTGAGTCAGCCTCTCTTTGTTCATACATAGACGAGTAAGTTTAGCTCCCGCTTTCGGTTAGCTTCTCTCCTCCAGCGCCTCAACAACCTTTTCCGCCGTGCTTCTGCTTGATTGCGGGTTTTGCCCTGTAATTAAATTGCCATCACGTACGGAGAAGTCCGTCCATTTTTCACCGTGGACAAAATTGGCGCCTCTTAAGCGCAACGTTGATTCAAGCAAAAACGGCATATATTGGTCTAATTGCACTTCTCTTTCTTCTTCATCTGTAAATGCGGTTACCGTTTTTCCTTTGACAAGCGGTGTTCCGTCTTTATATGTTACATTGACAAGCCCGGACGGACCGTGACACACAGCGCCAATGATTCTTCCATCTTCGGCAAATTGCTGCAGGACGTATTGCAATGTTTCATTATCTGGAAAATCGAACATCGTCCCATGACCGCCAGGAAGGAAAATCGCATCAAATCCAGTTGCATCGTCTTCGCTTAAGCGGGCCGTATTTTTCAACTCTTTTTCAGCTTCTGCCCAAGCTGGATCTTTTTCTTCAATGCTGCGCGGATCAAGCGGCACTTCCCCGCCTTGGATGCTTGCCACTTTCACGTCATATCCTTTTTCTTTAAAGACAAGATATGGAACGGCGAACTCCTCAAGCCAAAGCCCCGTTTTATGATCGTCGGTTATCGTTGTATGGTTGGTAACCACCATCAGCACACGCTTGCTCATTGGTTATTCCTCCTTGTATCGAATTCGTAATTTTATCATAGATTACCTTTCACAAAAGCACCAATAAATATGCTCAAAAAAAAGCGGGCTCCTTGCCAGAGCCCCTCCTTTACTTCATAAACGGCCACCAGTTTGCCTTGCCGAACGTTTTAACCATCACCGGCACGAACAGCGGCAGTACAACAAGCGCGTATAAAATTAATCCAGTCAGCACAATCGTCGCGATTTGCAAGAGCGACAAGACGCCGGACGGATACATTGCCGCAAACGTCCCGCCTAAAATAACAGCGGCCGAAATAATAACCGTTCCCATATTGCGCATCGCCAACAGCATCGCTTCCTGCACCGGTTTGTCACGATATTCGTTGAAGCGGTCCATCAAGAAAATGCTGTAGTCGATGCCAAGCGCGATTAAGATGACAAACGCGAAAAAACGATACCGCCCAGTTCAAACCGGCGTAGCCAAGCCCATTGACGAAAATAAGCTCGGTTACTGCCATCGATGTGTAGTATGTCAAAATAAGCGATAAAATTAAATACATCGGCATAATCAACGAACGAAGCAAAACGATTAAAATAAGCGCAATGCCGGCAAGCATCAACACAACGGTGCGGGAGTAGTCATTCGACGAAATCGTGTGCAAATCGGAATAAATGCTCGTCACTCCGCCAACGGCAACTTTTGCATTTTCGAGTTTCGTATCTTTCACCGCACGCTCAACTGCTTGTTTAATATCATCGATTTTGTTCAACGCCGATGTGGAATACGGGTTTTCATCGAAAATCACATCAAACGTCACGACTTTTTTGTCTTTGGACATATACGCATCTTGCGCTTTGGCAAATTCTTTGCTTTCAAGCACTTGTTTCGGCAAATACCAGCCTGTCATTTCTTTGTTTGGCGAAGACGCAAGCTCGGATAAATAGCTTTCTGCGGAACCTAGGCCTTTCGATACTTTCCGAAGACCGTCGGCACTTTGATCAAGCCCTGTAATTAATTGACTCATTTGCCCGTCTAATTGGGAAAATCCTCGCAGCAGCTGTTCTTGCCCAGCGTTCACTTCGCTTAATCCATTCGACAGCTGCGGAAGACGCCCGATTACTTGACGCTGTCCATTTGCTGCTTTATCCATCCCTTTTTGCAGTTCATCAAGCCCGGCGATCAGTTTGGTCATCCCATCAACCAACGCTTTTTGGCCGCTGATAAGCTGCGCAAACGAGCCGTTCGCTTGACGGACTCCAGCGCTTGCCTGTTTGAGTGCGGTATTTAATTGCGTAAAACCTGCAGTCATTTGCTGGGATCGTTGTGCTAATCCCGCCGCAATCATTTTTGTTCGCTGATATTCTGGATCCTGCTGCAGCTCTGGATGTGTTTGCTCTATATGATTCAACGATACGCTCACCGAGGATAATTGCTCCGATAGGGTGTTCATGCCATCTTGCAGTTGTTCATACTGGCTGATAAGCGAAGATAGCCCGGCACCCGCCTTTTCATATCCTTGCAGCAACTGCTCAGCGCCTCGCTTTAACTTTTTCGCATTATCCTTGATAGTTGCCAATCCTTTTTTGATTTCGCCAGCTCCCATCGAACCGCTGCGAATGCCTTGTTCAATTTGCGCAAGTCCTTTTTGAAGGTCGCTAACGCCCATTTTGAGCCGCTCTGTTCCTGATGCAAGCTCTTCCATACCGTTTGTCGCTTGTTTTAATTTTGGCGCGGATGCGGAAAGCTGTTTGCTCGCTTGACTTAGTCCAGAGCTGATTTTCTCAATCCCTTCTTTTCCTTGTCCAAGACCATCTTTTAAGCTTTTCGCTTGCTCGGTGACAAACAATTGTTCAATTGGCTCCCCAGTCGGGCGTGTAACAGAACGCACTTTGTCGATACCATCGATTTTTTCGACTTCACGGCTGATTTTTTCAATAAGGGCAAAATATTCTTGCGAGTTCATCGCTTCATCGTTTTTCATGACGATTTGTGTTGGCATCGCTTCGCCAGGATTAAAATTTTTAGCGATAATGTTGAACGCTTTGACGGACGCATAGTCATCACCAATTTCCTCAAGGGAATCAAATGACAAATCCCCATCATACGTCGCCAACACCGGAACGGTAATGACCGCAACGATGCCTAACGCAATGAGCGGTCTAGCAAACGCAAACCGTCCCGCGGCATCCCATAAGCGGCTTTGTTTATGCTCTAAATTTCCTTTCGCCGGCCAAAACAAATTTGGACCAAGCACCGCCATAAAAAACGGCACCAACGTCATCAGCGCAACGAGGAGCACCGCTACCCCAACCGCCACCGCGGCAGCCGATTGATATAACTTAAACGTTGATAATCCAATTGCGGCAAACCCGATCATCACCGCAATTCCGCTGAACAATACCGTTTTTCCAGCTGTGCGGTACGTGGCGACAATCGCATCCGTGCGGTTTTCGTGCTGCGAAAGTTCTTCCTTAAACCGGCTTAACACCAAAATACAATAGTCCGTTCCGATTCCAAACAGCACGGCAACTAAAAAGATTTGCGTAAACGTAGAGAGCGGAAAATTCACTTGATCCACGAGAAAAGCGACAATCGACTGTGACACTAAATACGTCATCCCAACGGTGATAAGCGGAATGAGTGGCGCGACAAACGAACGGAACACGACAAGCAACACCACTAAAATAAACACAACCGTAATGCCTTCCGTCTTTTTCAACCCTTTCTGCGAGCTGACGACAACGTCTTCGTCAATCATCCAGCCACCCGTGTAATAATGTTCGACAGAAATGCCATCAATCGCTTTGTAAAGCGCCTTGCTTATTTCTTTCGCGCTTCTTCCGTTCCGCTCCAGCTTCACGGACGTTAAAATCGTCGTGCCATCTTTAGAAACAAGTTGATCTTTCAATTCCTTTTCTTTAAACGGGGAGATAATCTCGGTAATTCCGAGTTTCTCTTTTTGCGCTTCCAACTGTTTAACGGCGCGCTCCGCTTCCTTCCAATCGCTGGCCGTCAGCCCTCCTTTGCGGTAAAACACAAGTGCTGTTGACAGTTCGCTTCCTTTGTTCTCCTTCTTTTGCACTTCGTTTAAAATATCGATCGCAAGCGAAGACGAGTAGCCTTTTGGCACGTTAAGCTGCCCTTTCTCGCGGACAAGATCGGCCATGTTCGGCGCCGTCGCCATCAGCACGACAAGAGCGGCAATCCACGCCAACAGCACAAACCACTTTCCTTTGACGATTCCTCTCACGATGTTCCCTCCATCTCTTGCAAAATACGGGCAAGTTTTTCATACGTTTGAATAAACGATTCAATTTCTCTCTCCGAAAATTTGGTTATGAACGATTCGACTAATTTATGAATTTTTTCTTCCGCATTCGCAATCCACTCATCTCCTTTTTTAGTCAACGTTAAATAGATAACCCGCCGATCATTTTTATCGCGCGCGCGCTGAAGCAAGCCTTTTTCGGCAAGACGGTTTGTCATCGCCGTAATCGCGCTTTTGTTTACGCCAAACATGGACGCAAGTTCTGTCGATGTGCATTTCGCTTTCTTTTTTATGTAGCGAAGCAGGTAATATTGGTCGTTTGTCATATCCTCATCGAGCTCGCATTTCACAAGCGCCGCCGCTTTTCTCATCACGATAAAGGAAACGGACAAATATCGTTCTACTAAATCGTGAATGTTTCCGCACCGCAAGCTATCACTCCTCTTTGTAAAAAATAGTTCAATTATTTAACTATTTAACAATGTAACAATCTCCTAGAAAAAAAGTCAACGGAGAAGATTTTCTTTTTTCCAATGAACAATGATATAATGAAGGAAAGTACGGGAGGAATCGAAAATGAAAAGAGAACCGTCCGAACCGTATTCGTATCAAGATTACCTTCAGTGGGAAGGGCGTTGGGAACTCATTGACGGCGTAGCGTATAATATGAGCCCATCTCCGACGTGGGAGCATCAATTCGCCATAGTAGAGCTGTCATTTATATTGCGTTCGTATTTTCAAAATAAAAATTGCTATGTAGCGATTGCTCCGTTTGATGTTCGATTTTCAAACGATGACGATTACGAGCGGGCACCCCATGTCGTTCAGCCCGACATCTCTGTTATTTGCCATAAACATCAATTAACGAACAATGGCTGTTTAGGCGCTCCAACGCTAGTTATCGAAGTGCTTTCCCCATCAACGGCATTAAAAGACAGAAACGAAAAATTCAAGCTATATGAAAAATTTGGCGTCCAAGAATACTGGATTGTTGATCCGGTTTACCAAACGATCGAAGTATTTGGGTTCGAAGACGGTTTTTTCAAAAAAAGAGAGGTATTTGGCAAAGAGCAACAGTTAACGTCATTCGTTTTTCCTGACTTGACAGTTGAAGTTAGTTCTATATTTTTCCCAACGGAATAAGTGACATCCTTTTTCGTTTCGTAATCCACGATAAGAAGCATTACGCCGCAATATCCCGTTTTCGAAAAATAAACCATGTAAGTGCGTTAAATATAACAAAATAAACAAGCAGCATCATCATGGAAAATGTCATCGTCATTCCTTCGACAAGCGGCGTTCCATCAATATATTGCGCTAAGTTTGTATTGGCAAATAATAAATATTTTGCCCAGTCAAATTTCATGGCAAGAAGCGCCGTAATCTGCGGCCCTACAAAGAGTGCAAAAGTCGCCAGTCCAATCGCAAGCGAGTGATTGCGAAACACCGCGGATATCATAAACGCAAAGGTCGTCATCATAACAAGATCAACGCAATTGAGTGCGTATACTTGCATCACATAAAGAAGCATGTTTTTCTCCACAACCGTTCCATTTTGGTACGCTAAATATGGTTCGCGGATGTTATCGATTCCAAAAACAATCGCGGCGATGACCGCTGAGAAAACAAATAATAATAGCAGCATACAGAGCGCAAACAACAAGGCGGCAATGTATTTCGAAAGCAAAATTTTCGTGCGGCTGGCAGGACGAATGAGAAGCAGCTTGATTGTTCCCCACGAAAATTCACTGGCT
Organism: Parageobacillus toebii NBRC 107807; assembly: GCF_003688615.2. GTDB lineage: Bacteria > Bacillota > Bacilli > Bacillales > Anoxybacillaceae > Parageobacillus_B > Parageobacillus_B toebii. The sequence continues at coordinate 211,830 of NZ_CP049703.1, forward strand.
ACGCTTCCTGCCGCCACAATAATCGTAAACAGTGTGATCAGTGCAATAATGTCTGCAGAATTCACCAAATATCCCCAGAACGTATTGGACGCCACAGGTTTTATATTATGCTCTAGACGATACTCATTGATTTTCAACTGCTGTTCGAGATGATTTTTATACATTTTTGGCACCTTTTCCTCAGAAAGCTGGGCTTCAATTCCCTTTATCTCCGAAACAACTTCTGCCTTCCAGTTTGCCGGTTCTTTATATGTTGCTTTTGTAATCAGCGCTCCCGCTAATGCCGACAAGGCAAGAAGCCCGATCATGAACCATGTGCCAATACGGCGGTAAATTTTCATATTTTCGTTTTGAATTAATGAAAGAATGCTAGACAATTTCATTCCCTCCCGTCATTTCTAAAAATCTTTCTTCCAACGATTTCGTAAGAACTTGAATGCCATATACTTTGATATTTTCTGACACTAAGGCGGCATTCAAGCTTGGTATTTCCTTATAATCGATGGAAACTTCAATTCCTTGCTTTGCCGGTGTGATGTTCATATGAGGATAGATGTTTTTGATCACAGTTAGTGCCTGTTCCACCGGCTCTACTGTTAGCAGCACTTTTTGAGCTTGTTTGGACAGTTCTTGAACCGATTCAATTCCTACTAATCTTCCATGTTGAATAATCGCAAAGCGGTCGCACATCATTTCCATTTCCGACAGAAGATGGCTTGAAACGATGATCCCTAGCCCTTCTTCTTTCGCCAGCTTGCGCAAGTAGTCGCGGATTTCGCGGATGCCGGCGGGATCGAGCCCGTTTGTCGGTTCATCCAAAATAAGCAAAGATGGCCGGTGAAGCAATGCCTGCGCCAGTCCTAGTCGCTGCCTCATGCCGAGCGAATATGTTTTCACTTTGTCATGAATTCGTTTTTCCAAGCCGACTAGCTTGACAACTTCATTGATGCGCTCTTTGGTGACCCCTTTTGTCATGCGCGCATAATGTAGCAGATTTTGGTATCCGGTTAAAAATTTATACATCTCCGGATTTTCGACAATAGCGCCGACATGCTGAATCGCTTTTTCAAAGTCTTTTTGAATACTGATTCCATTAATCAGCACTTCGCCGCTGGTAATTCCCATCAGTCCGACAATCATGCGAATCGTTGTTGTTTTTCCGGCGCCGTTCGGTCCAAGAAACCCAAACACTTCCCCTGGAAATACCTCAAGCGACAAATCATGGATAATCGTTTTCTTGCCAATATCTTTCCTGGCATTTTTCAACTGTAAAAGCGGATTCATGGTCGTTCCTCTCCTTTATAAATTTTTTTCAGCCGGTTTACTACACTGTCACGGCTTGTTTCTCTTAATTCATCAACGCGGGCGCGCTCCGCCACTTTTCCATTGCGGAGGAAAATCGCCTCATCTAGCAATGGTTCGACTTCATCGATTTCATGAGTCGTCATCACAATTGTCTGCCATTCTAGATCGACAAATGAAATAAGTCCTTTGACAATGGATTCGCGCACCATCGGATCAAGGCCGGACAGCGGTTCATCCATCAGTAAAATCGGCGCTTCCCTCGCTAACGTAAAAGCGATTTTCGCGCGGCTGCGTCCACCTTTCGATAATTGTCTTAGCTTTTTATCAGGCTGGATTTCCATGAACTCTAAAATGTCATACGCTTTTTCTGTACGGAAATCGTTAAATTGCGAAGAGTAAAACTCCAGCATATTCTGAACCGTAAAGCTGTCATAATAGACGTCCAATTCTGATAAATACGCGACTTTGCCGCTGATTTTTCTCGTTACTTCCATCCCATCCACTAGCACTTTTCCTTTCGTAGGAAAAACGAGCCCGGCAATCAATTTCAAAAAAGTCGATTTACCGCTGCCGTTTGCGCCAAGGACGCCGATGATTTTTCCTTTTTCCAGGCTTAGAGAAACATCCTCCAGCGCTGTCACGCTGCCAAACTTCTTTGTCACGCGCTCAAACTGAATCATTGCTCTCCCCCCTGTAGTTTTTCAATGAGGTAATCATATCGTCCAGCGTAAATCCAAGCTCTGTCATGTTTCGGATAAAGTCAGTCACAACATCTCGCTTCATCTGTTCACGCAACCGTTCGATGACTTCCACATTTTCCGTCACAAATGTTCCTTGACCGCGCCGTGTTTCCACAATCCCCATCCTCTCCAGTTCACTATATGTGCGCTGTATCGTATTCGGATTCACTCCTGTTTCCACTGCCATCTCGCGGACAGACGGCAGCTTATCTCCCGCTTTCCATTCGTTTCGTACAATTTTTTTATTTATTTTTTCCATTATTTGTATATAAATAGGTTTCGTTGTATCAAACTCTTCTACCACGATGCTTACACCTCAACTTTTCTGTCAATTAACCAAATGGAAACGCTAAATAGGAGAATAGCCATAATACCGTAAAAAACGCCTGCTCCTATTGATATAGTTTCAATCTTTTGGATCATTATCCATCCCTCAGTCATATTGTACTTGAACATAATCCCCGGCACTGCTACTTTTCCCCATCCCGTTAACCATTCGAATATGTTTGTTTTCATAAACTGCAAAAATAGCCAGCCTAACAGAAAATAAATAAGCGCAACGATCAGCCCCGAGAGTTTTGGAATCATTTGTTTACAGATGAGGTAAATCACCCAATAAAACAAACACAAGATCGCCATATGGACAGATAGCAGCACAATAGACAGAACCGCCAGCACACCGTTTTGGATAAAAAGCTCATGATTCCACATTTCCTCATGGAAATACCTCTCTTTTATTCCAAGCGATGCAATGTAGGTAAATAGCACTGAAACAAACAGGGAAACAAGCAGGCTGCCAAACGCGATCAGCAGTTTGGCGCTTACCAATCGAAATACCGGCTGCGGGGTGTGAAGCCATAAATGAAGCCGCTTCGTTTCTGTTTGCAAGCTGAGAGCCATAAATATCAACATATAAAAAGCATGCCAGCATGTGACAATCAATGATGGAACGAACATCGCTATCGGCTCATCGTATTTTAGAGCGAATAAATATGCCACTATATTAACGGCGATCACGATTCCAACCGTAGTCCATATCCACAGTTTCGAGATGCGCCATTCTTTTTTTAATAAGCCAATCCACGGATTCATTCTTATCCCTCCAATAACAGTGAATTAGTGCTCTAGTTAAATAGTACACTAATTCAAAATAAAACGTCAACCAATTTTTTACGGCAACAAGACACATTTTCTCCTCTTCCAGCGAGTTCGTAATACCATACCCGTCTGTTCAAGTATAAAACAAAAAACACTACCAGATATGTGGAAGCACCATCAACGACAGCCATCCCACGACGGATAGCCCCACTATCGTCCACGCAGCGAGGCGGGAACGAAGACGTGTTCCAAGCCAAAACACAATAATCCCCACTAACATGATGAAATTGGGAAAACTGAAAAGCGACGCGTGAAAATAAAAAATATCGAAACAAACAACCGTATCTTCCTCCATGCTATTCCCATAAGCGATCATAACAAAACAATAAGGTATATTTTCTTCGCTGCTACATGAAGCTCCCCGCTTTGCAAAAAATCCCCCGCCTTATGTTTCCGCATAAGACGAGGGATTCTATTTATCCGCGCAATGTCGCGCCGAATTGCTGTTCCACCGCTTGGATCACTTTTTCATGAACGGCGGTTACTTCTTCGTCTGTTAATGTGCGTTCCGGATCATAATAACGGAGCGAGAAGGCGATCGATTTTTTGCCGTCTGGGAGGCGGTCACCCTGGTAGACGTCGAAAATGGATACTTCTTTTAATAGCTCGCCGCCCGCTTCGATAATCGCTTTTTGCAGCTCGCCGGCGACGACGTTTTCATCGACGACAAGGGCGATATCGCGGGTGATCGACGGGAAGCGCGGAATCGGCGAGTAGCGGATATCCTCGACTTCCGCGTTTAATAAGTCGGTCAAGGCAAGTTCAAAGACATATGTTTCTTTTAAATCATATTCTTTTTGCACGACCGGATGGAGCTGACCGACAAACCCAATCGTCTTGCCATCTAGCAAAATATGAGCGGTGCGTCCCGGATGCATATGCTCGCGTTTTGCTTGTTTATATTCAATGCGGTTCGTTAAGCCTAGCAATTCGAACAATCCGTCTAAAATGCCCTTGGCTACATAGAAATCAACCGCTTTTTTCTCGCTCTGCCATAAGTGGGCATGCCATACGCCTGTTAAGACTCCAGCGAGACGTTCTTTTTCACTTGGCAGTTCATTCTCGCCATTGGCGAGATATACCGCTCCTGTTTCATAGACAGCGACGTTTTCGACTTGGCGCGCGCGGTTGTAGCTCGCTACTTCCAACAGATGAGGCAGCAAGCTTTGACGAAGGACGCTTCGTTCTTCGCTCATCGGCAGCGCCAAGCGGATCGGTTCCGCCGTTTCTAACGCGAACATCGTCGCTTTTTCCTCGCTTGTCAGAGAGTACGTAATCGCTTGGAACAGGCCAACGTCTTCTAAGTAACGGCGCACTCGCCGGCGTTTTGCTTGATAAGGCGTCAATTTGCCCGGTTTTGCTTCCGCGACTGGCAAGGTTGCCGGCAGACGGTCATAGCCGTACAATCTCGCTACTTCTTCAATAATATCTTCTTCAATCGAAATATCCCGACGGCGTGACGGCACGGTAATCGTAAATGTTCCGTTATCTTCGGTAAACGCAAATTGCAAGTTCGTTAAAATCATTGCAACTTCGTCTTTCGTAATCATCGTGCCGAGCACGCGGTTAATGCGGTCCAACGTAATGGTGACCGTCACTTCTTTCTCTTTTAACGTATTGACTTCAACAACGCCGCCAACCACTTCACCGCCAGCGTACTCTGCCATTAACGCGGCGGCGCGGTCGAGTGCTTCTCTTGTCCGTGCCGGGTCAATGCCTTTTTCAAAGCGCGTGCTTGCTTCACTGCGCAAGCCGTGATCTTTCGATGCTTTGCGAATGACAGGGCTCGTGAAATAAGCCGATTCGATAAACACCGTTGTAGTGTCATCTCGTACTTCGGAATTCGCACCGCCCATGACGCCAGCCAACGCCACTGGCTCCGTACCGTTTGTAATCACAAGGTGGTCTTCCGTTAACGTACGCTTCGTATCATCCAATGTGACAATTGTTTCACCTGCTTTCGCGCGGCGGACAACAATCTCCTTCGAACCGAGACGGTCATAGTCAAACGCATGAAGTGGCTGGCCGTACTCCAGCAAAATGTAGTTCGTAATATCGACAACATTGTTATGCGGACGGATTCCTGCCGCTATCAGGCGCGTTTGCATCCAAAGCGGCGACGGGCCGATTTTCACGTTTTTCACAATGCGTCCTGCATATAATGGATTGTCTTGGGGCGCATCGACGCGCACAGAAATATAATCATGGACATTTTCGTTATTTTCTTGAAGCTCAATGGTTGGAAGTTTCACGTCTCTCCCTAAAATCGCCGCCACTTCATATGCGACGCCAATCATGCTTAAGCAATCGGCGCGGTTTGGCGTAAGTCCAAGTTCTAACACTTCATCGTCTAAATTTAATAATTCCAATGCATCGGCGCCAACCGGTGCGTCGCTTGGAAAGACGAAAATGCCATCAGCGTACTCTTTCGGAACTAATTTTGATTCAACACCGAGCTCTTGCAAGGAACAAATCATGCCGTTTGATTCTTCTCCGCGCAGTTTTGCCCGTTTAATTTTCAAATTGCCTGGCAAAACCGCACCGACTTTCGCAACCGCTACTTTTTGCCCTTTGGCGACATTTGGGGCGCCGCAAATAATTTGCACCGGCTCGCCTTCTCCGATATCAACGAGACATTTGCTCAATTTATCGGCATTTGGATGTTGTTCGCGCTCAAGCACATGTCCAACGACAACGCCTTTTGCCCCTTTATTCAATACTTCCACACTTTCGACTTCAATGCCGCTTTTGGTGATGAGGTCGGCTAGTTCTTTTGCTGTTATTCCCGTAAGGTCTACATATTCTTGCAGCCATTTATAAGAAACAAACATCGGTCAAACCTCCCTTTTACACACGATGGAATTGTTGTAAGAAACGAATGTCATTTTGATAGAAATGGCGGATGTCATCAATGCCGTATTTGAGCATCGCGATGCGCTCTGGTCCCATGCCAAACGCGAAACCAGTATATTTTTTCGAATCAAATCCGGCCATTTCTAATACGTTTGGATGGACCATGCCGGCGCCTAAAATTTCAATCCATCCTGTCCCTTTACATACGCTGCAGCCATGTCCGCCGCAATGGAAACAAGATACATCGACTTCGACTGACGGCTCGGTGAATGGGAAAAAGCTTGGACGGAAGCGGATTTCGCGACCTTCGCCAAACATTTTGCGTGCAAACTCGCGCAGCGTTCCTTTCAGGTCGCTCATGCGAATGTTTTCATCGACAACAAGCCCTTCGATTTGCGTAAATTGATGCGAGTGAGTCGCGTCATCATTGTCGCGGCGGTACACTTTTCCCGGGCAGATGATTTTCACCGGACCGCGCCCTTGATGTTTTTCCATCGTGCGCGCCTGCACCGGTGACGTATGAGTACGAAGCAAAATTTCTTCGGTAATATAGAACGAATCTTGCATATCGCGCGCCGGATGCCCCTTTGGCAAGTTCAACGCTTCAAAATTGTAATAGTCTTTCTCGACTTCTGGTCCTTCGGCAATCGTATAGCCCATGCCGATGAATAAGTCTTCGATTTCTTCAATGACGCGCGTGAGCGGATGATGATTTCCTCTTTTAACCGGACGGCCTGGAAGCGTGACATCAATCGCTTCCGCTGCTAATTTTTTCTCGACTTCCTCTTGTTCGAGCTTTGCTTGCTTTGCTTCTAACGCGCTTTGAATCGCTTGCCGTACTTCATTGGCAAGCGCGCCTATTACCGGACGCTCTTCTGGCGATAATGACCCCATGCCGCGGAGCACTTCGGTAATCGGGCCTTTCTTGCCAAGATAAGCGACGCGCACCTCATTGAGTGCTTTCAAGTCACTGGCTTGTTCAATTTTTTCGAGCGCTTCCTGTTGAAGCTGCTGCAACCGTTCTTTCATGGAAAATTCCTCCTTTTCTTCAATCAAATAAACGAAATGCTTCTTCTACTGCCCATGATTGATGCTCATGAAGCAACACTTTTCGAATATCTTTACGTGAAATCCACACTAGTATGTTCTATAAAAAAACTCGCCCCTTACCATAAGGGACGAGTGCACTCGCGGTACCACCCTTGTTAACAGCGCAAAAAGGCACTGTTCGCTTCATTGTGATAACGGCATAGGCCGGAACACCTTTACATTCCGTAAGCGCGGAATGGTCCCGGTGTCAACTCCAGAGGTGAATTCACTTGCTTCTACCATAAAAACGCTCCCAGTCTACGGCGTTTTCTCCCTGGATGGCGAGTGGCAAGCTACTCTTCTCTTTCATCGTTGTTTTCTATATTTCCCTATTTTTATATTATCTTTATATCCCATATGTTCAGATAAATAATGCTGTATTATATTATAAGCAAACGGCGAACATCGCGCAACACACACAATCTATATGAAAACAGCCTATGCTTTTGCGTCCCGTAAATGATAAAGCAAAATCCCGGCAGCGACGGCAACATTTAACGACTCGGCCTGTCCATAAATCGGAATGTATAAATTTTTCGTCGTCATTTGCAGCAATTTCTTATGAACCCCGCTTCCTTCATTGCCGACAAGCAAGGCAAACGGACGCACCGGTTTGATATGACGATAATCTTCCCCATTTTCCAGCGCTGTTCCGTAAATCGCGACATTTTTTTCGCGCAGACGCTCGATCCATTCCCAGAGATTTCCGCGAATAATCGGCAGATGAAAAAGCGAACCTTGGGTAGCGCGGATGACTTTCGGATTATACAAGTCAGCGCATCCTTCGCCAAGAATAACGGCATCGATTCCAGCCGCATCGGCGGTGCGGATCATTGTGCCGATGTTGCCCGGGTCTTGTACGGCGTCAATCAGAAGCACATTCGCCTGCGTCCAGTCTATATCGCCATAGGAAAACTGTTCGCATACGGCCGCGATGCCTTGCGGCGTTTCCGTATCACTGATCGCTTTCATCACTTCTTCCGTCACGATCGTTACAGGAAGGTGGCCCGCATTCCAGCTTGGCGGAATCTCCTTTTTTTCGTCAACAATCAGTTCAACAAGAGGCGCATGGCTCTTTAGCGCTTCTTCGACTAAATGAAAACCTTCAATTAGAAATAACCCCATTTTTTCCCGGCCTTTTTTCGTGAGCAGTTTTTTCCATTCTTTCACTTGCGAATTTTTGGTGGACTGGATTCGTTTCAACGTTCACTTCCCCTTTACGCCCCAATGCTTGGCAATAAACTCATCACGTCCTGATGCGGCGCGGTCTTCTTTATAATGCTTTGGGTTTTTCTTATGGTAGTTTTGGTGATATTCCTCGGCCGGATAAAACTTTGTTGCCGGCAAAATTTTCGTGACGATCGGCTTGGAAAACTTCCCGCTTTCCTCAAGCGCCCGTTTTGATGCTTCCGCTTTTTGCCGCTGCTCTTCATTATGGTAAAAGATCGCTGTCCGATATTGCGGGCCGCGGTCATGAAACTGTCCGCCGTCATCGGTCGGATCAATTTGGCACCAATACAGTTCAAGCAATCGTTCGTATGGAAAAACGTTTGGATCAAATGTAATCTGCACCGCTTCGTAATGCCCTGTCGTTCCCGTTTTCACTTGTTCATATGTCGGGTTTTCGACATGTCCGCCCGTATAGCCGGAAACAATGCCGTATATTCCATCGAGTTCTTCAAATGGAGTGACCATGCACCAAAAACAGCCTCCGGCAAATGTTGCTTTTTCCATGTTTCTCTCTCCTCCATGTAAAATCGTATTTTTCATTATAGCAAAAATTACAGCGATCAAACACCAAACAAATCAAATCAACAAACAATTTGTTTTCATTTTTGCATTTCTCATACATATTCAGAAAAATTCCCGTTAAAAATAAGCTTGTACTATATATAGAGGGGTGAATGGAATGGATTTAAACTTGCGCCATGCAGTTATACAAAATATCGCCAATAACACGAAGGAGCAATTGGAAGATACGATTGTTGATGCGATTCAGCGTGGAGAGGAAAAATATTTGCCGGGGCTCGGCGTCCTCTTTGAAGAGATTTGGAAACATTCGAGCGAGCAACAAAAAGAGGAAATGCTTACAACACTGGAACAAGCAGTCAAACAACATGCATAAAAGGGAAGTTTTTTCGCTTCCCTTTCCTCCTTCACCGCTATCATTCGAATCCGTTTATAATCCGCAATCCATACGCCATCCCTAACTCAGACACAAACGATAACTTTTCATCATATGCATCCGCATTCCATACATTCACAGAAACCAATTTCTCTTCCCCCTAAGTTTGTTATGCTAATATATGTTTTTTCATTCCCGCATCTCTATCTTTCACTTCTGTAATCCCTTCGCTAAAAAGAAAAGCCGACATTGATTTGCCGGCTTTTCTTCGCTGATCATTCGAATGTAATTTGTTTAACTTTTTCCGCGTCTAAACGCTTGATGACTTCGACAAGCAGCTTCACCGTATTTTCATAGTCATCGCGGTGCAAAATCGCAGCATGAGAATGGATGTAGCGCGTTGGAATCGCAATCGTCAGCGATGGAACTCCGCTTGCCGTCAAATGGATTGCGCCGGCATCGGTGCCGCCTCCTGGCATTGCATCAAAATGATACGGAATGTCGAGTTCTTCGGCAACATCGATGACAAATTCGCGCAAACCGCGATGCGATACCATTGTTGCGTCGTATAAGACGATGTGCGGTCCTGCACCAAGCTTGCCCATCGCTTCTTTTTCTGAAACCCCTGGCGTATCGCCGGCAATGCCAACGTCCACAGCAAAAGCGATATCCGGCTGAATGGAATGCGCCGCTGTTCTCGCTCCGCGCAAACCAACTTCTTCTTGCACCGTTCCAACACCGTACACGACGTTTGGATGACCCGTTTCCTTCAGTTGTTTTAACACTTCGATCGCAACCGCACAGCCGATGCGGTTGTCCCATGCTTTCGCAAGCAGCATTTTTTCATTATTCAACACGGTAAATTCAAAATATGGAACGATCGAATCACCCGGGCGAACGCCCCATTCCATTGCTTCTTCACGGCTTGTCGCTCCGATGTCGATGAACATATCTTTGATTTCAACCGGTTTTTTTCGCGCTTCCGGAGGCAAAATATGCGGCGGCTTCGAGCCAATCACACCTGTAATTTCGCCTTTTTTCGTTAAAATCGTCACGCGTTGAGCCAGCATCACTTGTCCCCACCAGCCGCCCAACGTTTGAAAGCGGATAAATCCTTTCTCATCGATTTGCGTCACCATGAAACCAACTTCGTCTAAATGCCCAGCGACCATAATTTTCGGGCTGTCGCTATCGCCTTTCTTTTTCGCAATCAAGCTGCCAAGACCGTCTGTCGTTACTTCATCGGCATAAGGAGCTATGTACTTTTTCATCACTTCGCGCGCTTCCCGTTCGTTTCCTGGAACGGCTTTCGCGTCCGTCAATTCTTTGAGCATCGTTAATGTTTCATCTAGCTTTGCCATTATGAAACCCCTTTCCTTTTTCATCCTCATTATTATACACGAAACAACAGGAATGTACAAAATTGGTTAATAATTCTGATTTTGCCGCTCATGATTAACTTGATTTTTTTGTTTATAGGCTTGTTCGATTTCTTCCATAGAAAAGCCTAGCTGTCCGCCAAGCAGCAAATACTCGGTAAACAGTCGGTTATAGCTTTGCCGTGATTTCGTTTTTCTAAACTCATCCGCCGCTCGAAAAACAACGAGAAATTGCTCGACAAGCGGCAAAGTAGCCAATTGCGGCGGAATCTCGGAATATAGAAAATCACTCTCCAAGCCGAGCGATAAAATAAAATGAAGGCCATCGACGTATTCTTCGAGCACCTTTTCTCGCGGAGACGGCGGCTTCACACTCCAAAATTTGAAACAGCGTGTTTCATTCGCAAGTTCGCCAATTTCGACAAGTAAAGCAAGTATTTTTTTATCAAACAAATCTTCCTCCTGTAATCTGTGTTGCGCTTCAATGCGCTCATCCAACTGCCGCTGCAGCGAGTAAAGTGACGATAAATCCATATTTTTCTCCTCCTATAAGTAAAAAATAATACATGTCATTGCTTCGATGGCAGCAATAAGCGGCAATCCGTAACGAAAGGAACGATGTTTCGTTTTGTGGCGGAACAAATGCATGCCAACGGTTGTGCCGATCGCGCCGCCAATGATAGAAATGAACCAGATCGTACTTTCGGCAATGCGCCATTTTCGATGCTTCGCTTTATATTTGTCAGCTGCCATCGTGAAAAAACCGATGAGATTGATGAACACAATATATTGTACCATGTTGATTTTTCCTTTCTATAAAAAATGGCCATCCCCATAAGCGAGAATGGCCATTGCTTCATTCATTATTGAAGTTTGCTTTTTGCAAGTTCTGCAAGTTGTGCAAACGCAGCTTGGTCGTTTACCGCCAAGTCTGCTAACATTTTGCGGTTTACTTCTACACCCGCTAATTTCAAACCGTGCATAAAACGGCTGTACGAAAGACCGTGCATGCGTGCTGCTGCGTTGATGCGCGTAATCCAAAGTTTGCGGAAATCGCGTTTCCGTTGACGACGGTCGCGATACGCGTACATTAACGATTTCATTACTTGTTGGTTTGCGACTCTATATAAAGCATGTTTCGCTCCGAAATAACCTTTTGCTAATTTCAGCACTTTTTTGCGACGTCTGCGCGTTACCGTTCCACCTTTAACACGTGGCATATATATTCCCTCCTATATGTCTCCATTATTTCAAGTTGTCAAGCAATTGACGAATGCGTTTAAAGTCGCCAGGAGATACAAGCGTTGCTTTGCGAAGTTTACGTTTTTGTTTTTGCGTTTTGCTTGCAAATAAGTGGCTTGTATAAGCATGACCGCGTTTTAATTTACCAGTACCAGTCTTTTTAAAACGCTTTGCAGCGCCACGATGAGTTTTCATTTTTGGCATAGGGTGTTCCTCCTCACTCGATTATTTGTCATTTTTCGGTGCCAGTACTAAAAACATGCTACGTCCGTCCATTTTTGGCGCAGTTTCGACAACGCCGATATCCGAACATGCTTCGGAGAATCGCTCTAATACGCGTTGACCGATTTCTTTATGCGTAATCGCTCGTCCTTTAAAGCGAATCGTCGCTTTTACTTTGTCGCCTTTTTCAAGAAACTTGCGCGCGTTGCGGAGCTTTGTATTGAAGTCGTGCTCCTCAATCGTTGGACTTAAGCGAATCTCTTTGACGTTGATGACTTTTTGTTTTTTACGCGCTTCTTTTTCTTTCTTTTGCTGTTCAAAGCGGAATTTGCCGTAATCCATGATGCGGCATACCGGCGGTTTCGCATTTGGTGCTACAAGAACTAAATCAAGATTTAATCTTGCAGCAATTTCAAGCGCCTCTTGTCGAGATTTAATTCCTAATTGTTCACCTTTTGGGTCAATTAAACGGACTTCGCGTGCACGAATATTTTCGTTAATAATAAAATCTTTGCTAATAACCAGCCACCTCCAAGGTTTTTTCCGAATTACTTGTTTGTCGCATCGCACACCCAACTTGAGCGGTTCCGGAAAAACAGCCGATCATCAGCCTTTTCCTGCTAACAAAAAAGTGTGGATGCATACGACACCCACACTACTTACGTTCGAAAACAATATCGCGAACCGTAACGACCTGTCAACAGCCATGCCGGCGTCAACCAGGTGAGAAGCGGGGTGCTTCTGCTTTAGTCACAAACAAGTATTCTATTCACTCTATACAATATATCACCTTGGAAGTGGCATGTCAAGGCGCTTTTCTTGATTGACAAACAACGTCTTTCATTATAGCGAATCATTGGCAGTTTGGCAAGTGAAAATGCGAAAACCGTGAAGAAAGAACTTCACGGTTTTCGTATTGCCTAGTTTCGACGCACTTCCTCTTTCAGAGCGGCAATAAAATCGTCGAGAGACATCGTTTCGCTTTTTTGTTCGCCGTATTTACGGACGTTGACGGCATTTTCTGCCATTTCTTTGTCACCAACGACAAGCATGTAAGGGATTTTTTGAATTTGCGCTTCACGAATTTTGTAGCCAATTTTTTCATCGCGTTCGTCGACTTCGACGCGGAATCCTTGCGATTGCAACGCTTCTTTCACTTTATACGCATAGTCGAGATGCGCTGCTGGCGACACAGGGATCACTTCGACTTGCACTGGGGCAAGCCAAGTTGGGAACGCGCCTTTATATTCTTCAATCAGAAACGCAACGAAACGTTCCATCGTGGAAACAACCCCGCGATGGATGACAACCGGGCGATGCGGTTTGCCGTCTTCGCCGATGTATGTTAAATCAAAGCGTTCCGGCAATAAGAAATCAAGCTGCACCGTTGACAATGTTTCGTCTTTTCCAAGCGCTGTGCGCACTTGCACGTCTAATTTCGGACCATAAAACGCCGCTTCCCCTTCGGCTTCATAATACTCTAATCCCAATTCATCCATTGCTTCACGCAGCATGTTTTGCGCTTTTTCCCACATTTCATCATCATCGTAATATTTTTCTTTATCATGTGGATCGCGGTAAGAAAGCCGGAACGAATATTCATCCAAGCCAAAGTCTTTGTATACTTCTAAAATTAAGTTAACGACGCGTTTGAACTCATCTTTAATTTGGTCTGGACGCACAAAAATGTGAGCATCGTTTAATGTCATGCCCCGGACGCGCTGCAAGCCGGAAAGCGCTCCAGACATTTCATAGCGATGCATCGTTCCAAGTTCGGCGATGCGAATTGGAAGCTCCCGATAGCTATGAATCTTGTTTTTATAAATCATCATATGATGCGGACAGTTCATTGGGCGCAGCACAAGCTGTTCGTTGTCCATTTCCATCGGCGGGAACATGTTGTCTTTGTAATGATCCCAGTGGCCGGAAGTTTTATATAATTCGACACTGCCAAGCACTGGTGTATAAACATGTTGATAACCTAATTCAATTTCTTTGTCCACAATATACCGCTCGATAATGCGGCGAATCGTTGCCCCTTTTGGCAGCCAAAGCGGCAGCCCTTGTCCGACTTTTTGCGAAGTCATAAACAATTCAAGCTCTTTTCCTAATTTGCGATGATCGCGTTCTTTTGCTTCTTGCAACTGGCGAAGATATTCATCTAAATCTTCTTTTTTGAAGAACGCCGTTCCGTAAATGCGCTGCAGCATTTTATTATTGCTGTCTCCGCGCCAGTACGCTCCTGAGATGTTCAACAACTTAAACTCTTTAATTTTTCCTGTCGATGGAACGTGGACACCGCGGCAAAGGTCAAAAAATTCGCCTTGTTCGTAAATGGAGATCGTTTCTCCTTCTGGAATATCGTTAATTAATTCCAGTTTTAAATCATCGCCAATTTCTTCGTAAAGGCGAATCGCTTCTTCGCGGCTCACTTCTTTCCGGACAATTTCCAAGTTTTCTTTCACAATTTTCCGCATTTCTTGTTCAATTTTCGGCAAGTCTTCCGGCGTTAATGATTCTTCCATATCGATATCGTAATAGAAACCATTTTCAATGACCGGACCGACGCCAAGTTTTACATTTTTATACAGACGCTTAATCGCTTGGGCCATTAAATGGGCAGTACTATGGCGCAAAATGTCCAGCGCTTCTGGCATATCTTGCGTAATGATCGAAATCGATCCATCTTCCTGAATCGGTGTGCGCAAATCAATAAAACGATCGTTTAGTTTGCCGGCAATCGCTTTTTTCTTTAATCCCGGGCTAATCGATGCAGCGATTTGTTCTGTCGTTGTTCCTTTTGGAAACTCCTTTACCGCTCCATCAGGGAATGTAATGCGAATCATTTCCGACATACACTTTTCCTCCTCCTTCTTTCGTGTTGAAAATAAAAAAACTCCTCCCTCAACAAAGGGACGAGTTTGTTTCGTGGTTCCACCCTTCTTCCCACCGCCGGCAAAAAAGACATACTTCGCCTCTGGCGATGGCTCGAATAGAATAACGGTCGTACCGTCGACAATTACTAGACTTACGTCGTTCACTGCCGCAGCTCCGAGGTGGTAAGTGTATTTTTCGTGTTAGGAAGGTTGCAGCCGATGCCTTCCCTCTCTGGAAACCGTAAAAATACACCCGTGTCCTCATCATCACTTTTCCGGATTTCTTTTATGTACGTTATTATAGAATGAGTATAGGAAAAAATCAAGTTCATCTATCTTGTTTTGCGCCGATGGCTCGATATTTTGCAAAATCGCTTTGGCTGCAGAGGAAAATCCGCTCTTGAAATACATTTTGAATCGTTTGAATCATCCCATCATCGATATCGTCTGTATACAAATAAATGATGTTCGGTGCAATGGACACAAGCGGTGCTAATATGGAAGAATCAATGTACATCGGCTGGCTGATGATCAAATTACGGTCGATCATTTGTTTTAATTCACTCGCTGTTATTTCGCATAACTTTTCATCAAAAAAAAGAAAAGATGGCGGCTTGTGGACTAAATGAATGACGGATAATTTCGGCTTTTTGGATGCCACACAGTCACGCAACATTTGCACAAAATTTTGATATTCCTGCTCTAGTTTATATTCATCAATAGCAAGTTCGACGTAGTGTTGGAGCCGTTCCATATATGGCTTCAGGCGAAACGTAATAAAGGATGAAAAGGAAAAGGAAAGACCATCTTTTAAAAAGTGCTGTAGCGCGTTCGCAATCAATGTTTCCCGTGAAATGGAAGATTGCTTTCCCTTTCGATAATCATATCGCTCCCCATCGAGAAAGGAATGGGCAAGCTGTAAAATTTGATGTTGTTCTTCTTTATCTTGAAAATAAAACGTGCCAGAAATAATCGATAATAATAGCCGATCTTCGATAAAACGAAGAATAAATTTTGTCATTGCTGGTATTAAATCTGATAAAATAACCTGATCGGTGTTGTCATATATGTAAATCGTGACGAGGGAATCTCCATTGTATGTTGCTTGAAAGAGCAGATTCATTGTTTTTTTCTGCCTTTCTTTCAGCAAACAAAACAACTTTTCAGCATCATTGGCTTGTTCAAAATAAATTTCAATCAAACGTTGTCCCCCCTTTTACGAGTTAAATGCTTGTTCTATATATATGGGGACAAACGGTCGTTTAGAATAAAAAAGGATATTTCCACTAAGGAAATATCCTATTCAAGCCGGCGATTTCTTCCTTTTATTTCTACTGGATGTGCCAAATAACGGATCCGCTCCATAATGCGCGCAGCTTTCATCTGCTCTTCTTCCCCGCGCTGCGAATAGGTCAAATGATGCGCTAATTGCTGTAAATCAAAGTTCGACGTAAAAAATGTCGGCAAGTTTTCAAACATCCGATATTGCAAAATAGGACCTAATAAGTCATCGCGCACCCAGCTTGACATTGATTCCGCGCCGATATCATCAAGCATTAAAATCGGCACCTTTTTGACATAATCGAGTTTTTCATTAATCGTTTGGTCTTGCAGCGAGCTTTTTAACTCACGGAAAAATTCCGGCACATACACGATAAGGGACGAAACGTTTTTTTGCGCAAGCGCGTTGGCGATCGCGCCAAGAATATACGTTTTTCCGACGCCGAATGATCCGTATAAATAAAGTCCTTTCATCTTTTTTCCCGGCTCATACTCCGAAACAAAACGATCGGCAAGTTCAATCGCCTTCATTCGTCCCTCATCGGTAAGATCAATGTCAGACAGCGAAGCTTGCAAAATTTCACGCGGAACAAACAAACTTTGAATCAGTGATTCCTGCCGTTTTCGTTCATCATATTTTATTTTTGCCGGACAGCGGTCATACTCGACATCAATGACAGTTCCTTTTATAACAAGATGAGGATGATATCCTTTTAAAAAGTTTTTGCATTGATCTAAACTAGGGCATTGTGCGCAGTTTTTGCTTTGCTCCATAAACTCATACAGCTTCATTAAACTGCGGTCTATCATCTCTTTTGTAATTTCCCGCTCGTGTTCACGTAAAAATGCTTGTACTTCTGGGTGTGACAAAATTTGTCGTTTCATTTGTTCATAGCGCTGTTGAAAATCTTTTTTATGAAGCAGTCGATTTAACAGTTGATCCATTCGTTCCATCATTTCCACATCCTATTATTCATTGCGGTATTTTTTTAATCGTTCCTCTAATTCCCGGCGCTTTTCTTCGATATTGATATTTTCCTCTTTGTCTTGATCATCGTTTTGACTATAATCCATATTAAGCCATTCTGGCAACAATTCTTTTCGCACTGCTTTTCTGTTTGTTCTTTTGCTTTTTTCATTTGCCCAGCTTTGATATGTTTTTGCTTCTTGCTTTGCCAGCTCCATTGCCTCTTTGACGGTGCGTACTTTTTTCCGCGCCCAATGACTGGCAATTTTTTCAACATATGCTTTGGATAGTTTCATATTTGTACGCAACATCACATAATAAATTAATACGTTCACAACACCCGGAAGCAATTTTTGTTGAAACATAATGTCCTCAATCAGCTGCAAATCGCTCATCGATGGTTCGGCTCCGCCAGATATTTCTATTAACAATTGGCGGGGGGAAATGGTTTCAAGCTGCTTTATCAACAGTTCCTCTTTCGTTTTTGGTTCGACATTCGTCATCGTACGATACGGAAGCGGCTGCACTCGCGAACTTAAGTTAGGAGGAGAATCTCCGCGTTCAAATTCATACCACTCATGAACGGCTTTCCGCAATGCATCGATATCAATATGGTTAGACGGATCAATCACACTCATGACAATTTTTTGCATGTCAAGCGGTCCAACACCGTATAAAAAGGCTAATTTTTTTATCGCTTCTTTTACCTTTGCCGTAATCGCCCGCTTTGGCACCATATGTTTAGATAAACCGGCAAAAAATAGTTCGAAATCAAATACATCATCGCTAAGTTCGTACGTATTCTCTTTTCTGCTGATATACTCATACCCATCAACAAGCCGCAAATCTTCTTGCGTTTCTTCATTCATATTAGCAACCATTTGTTCCACATGCACAGACGCAAATACATCATGAAACGCGCGAGTAATAGGAGAAAATTTCGTTTGGTCAATGGATGGGGTGGAAAAGAACTGTTTCAGCTCTTGAAACTTATGTTTGCCGATACGGTTATAGAGGAAAACGTTAAGCATTCCATCCATGAAAAATTGCTCTGGTGTAAGCGGCGGCTGCAGCTCATAAATAAACAATTTCGGTTCTTCATTATTGACATACGTCTTTAATAGCCCAATTCCTTCTAATTTTAAACGTTCTTCATAGATTTCTCGCAAACTGCATTGCATAAGCACCATTAAACTATGATGGGTCGTTTCTTTTTCCGAAAGAAGCTCCTGCTCGCACCATAACGTCATATAAAGACTTAATGCCCGATGGCCTATTAGCGGTTGATAAAGGAGAGTGAGCACTTTTCGGTCAAAATCATGCAACACTCCATTGCTCCGTACCGTATAACGGTCAACAGGAATTAATTCTTTCCAATGATGTTCCATTATTCTCGACCTTCCGTATTAAGTTTTAACGATGAAAAAAAGGGCTTATTATCTATTGCGCAAAAAGCCCTTTTTAACGTTGTTCTTTTTTAATTAGCTCTTTTAGTTCTTCAATAAATACATTTAAATCTTTAAATTGGCGATACACGGAAGCAAAACGGACGTAAGCAACCTCGTCCACTTTCGATAAACGTTCCATCACCATTTCACCGATCGTTTCGCTTTTCACTTCCGCTACTCCTTGATTGCGAAGCTCCCTTTCAATGTCCTGCGTAATTTTTTCGAGTTCTTCTAAAGCAACAGGACGCTTTTCACACGCTTTAATTAAACCGCGCAAAATTTTATCACGGCTAAATTCTTCGCGCATTCCTTGTTTTTTCACGACAATCAGCGGCATTTCTTCCACTTTTTCAAATGTTGTAAAGCGATAGTGGCATTGTTCGCATTCCCGTCTGCGCCGAATCGAACGTCCTTCATCCACCGGACGCGAATCAAGGACTCTTGTGCCGTGATGCTGGCATGATGGGCATCTCATATAACCAACTCCGTTTTTATTCTTATCTTTATGATAACGGAACAAATAACAGCGGGCAAGTTGTTTCGCTATGCGTTCATTCCCGACCCAATGTATGGAAGGCGTTGGTCCAATTTTCGATATAAATCAATGATGACCTGCCGACTCCGCCCAAAATCAAATGGCAAAAAGGTTGTTTCCGTTGTGACCGAAAAATCGACCGCTGTCTCAAGCGGGCGAACGGAAATGACAGTAACCACAATGAATACTTTTTTTCCACGGCGAGTTGTCGCGCTGAACTCTCCTCTTTCTTCAGAAACAGATAATAATTCATAATCAGGTGAAGAAGTGAACAATTCTTTTACCGTCTGGATTACAGTATTATTTGTCGCCTTATAGTAACGGCTCCGCAACTGTTCGTCCTCATGATTTTCTCTCGTTTCACAATGATTGGTTAGCGCATATTTCAGCTTTTTCCAAACACTCATCATTACTTCCCCTTATTTTTCTGTTTATAACGCTCCGTAATTACTATTATCATATCATCATTTTTGACTAAGATGTATATTAGACAAGTAAAAAAGAGGCGCGTCTTTCGCACCTCTTTTAATTTCGCTCGTTAATTATAATGCTTGTGCTTTTTTCACTTCAATTGGACGCATGCCACGCGGAAGTTCAATCGTTTCGCGCGTTTGTGCTCCAAGTTTATCGGCGATATAATCCGCCGCAATTGTCGGATCTAAGTGTCCACATGTGTAAACATCGATACTTGCATATCCATGTTCTGGAAACGTATGAATAGTCAAGTGCGATTCAGAAATAATAACAACTCCACTAACACCTTGTGGCGCAAACTTGTGGAATGCGACTTCGCGAATTTCTGCTCCAGATTTCAACGCAGCATCAACAAACGTTTTCTCAATAAATTCGATGTCGTTCAGCTTATCAAAATCGCATCCCCATAATTCTGAGATAACGTGACGACCCATTGTGTCCATTCCATTAATCCCCCTTCAAACAAATTTTCTTAAAAAATAAAGCATGAAACTCTTTTGCAATATGGCATGTATAACTACCACGGGGGAAAGTTAGTCCTAAGAGGTCCTAACCCTTTAAGTAGTCACATTACCGTTGCCTTTAAGAAGTTCACGAGACATAGTATACTTTGTTTACATATTTTTTTCAATATCCTTTTTTGTATTTTTACGTTATTAAGAGAGTATTTTTTGCCATCTACATGTTACTGTTTCCGAACGGAACGCATTTTATAATGATATCAAAGGGTCATTATGATCACGCATGATTTTCCAGCAGGGAAATATGAATCGCCGTGTAAACCGGCATATGATTGACCGTGTTGAAAAAACAGCGGACACTGTTAAACGAATTCCGTGCTTTCCTTCCTGTAGACTGATTCGGGGCGCACCAAAGCTAAAAGCTGGCCGCAATGGCCAGCTTTTTTATTATACGTTTACGCTTAACTTTTCCCTCATTTTATTTGCTATCATATTCGCTAAATCGACGACGCGGCAAGAATAACCCCACTCATTATCGTACCAGGCTAACACCTTGATTTTGCGCCCTTCCATCACCATCGTGGACAATCCATCAATAATCGCTGAGTGTGGATTCGTGTTGAAGTCGATGGAAACAAGCGGTTCCATTGTAAAATCAAGAATTCCTTTTAGCGGACCGTTTGCTGCGCGAATAAACGTCTCGTTTACTTCTTCTACTGTTACCTCTTTTTTCACATCCACGACTAAATCGACTAACGATACGTTTGGCGTCGGAACGCGGAGCGCCATTCCGTGCAATTTTCCTTTTAAGTGAGGCAGTACTAATCCTAACGCTTTTGCCGCACCGGTCGTTGTTGGAATGATCGATTGCCCGCAAGAGCGCGCACGGCGCAAATCTTTATGCGGATTATCAATATTTTTTTGGTCGTTCGTATATGCATGAACGGTCGTCATTAAACCGTTTTCAATTCCAAACGCCTCATCAAGAACTTTCACAACAGGAGCAAGGCAGTTTGTTGTACAAGAGGCGTTGGAAATAATAAAGTGTTGGTCAATGTCAAGCACATGTTCGTTTACGCCAACGACAATCGTTACATCCTCATTTTTCCCAGGTGCTGTTAAAATCACTCGTTTGGCTCCTGCCTCTAGGTGAAGGCTTGCTTTTTCCCGGGAATTAAATTTTCCTGTTGCTTCGATCACAATGTCAATATCCAACTCTTTCCACGGCAACTCTTTCGGATCGCGCGAACTGAGCAGCTTAACTTTTTTACCGTTGACAAGAAGCCCATCTTCTAGTGGGACCACTTCACCATCAAATTTCCCATGATTCGAATCATATTTTATTAAATGCGCTAACGTTTCGGATGGGTAACTCGCATTAATCGCTACGATATCCAGATCCGGGGAATAAATCGCCTTGCGGAATACCATTCTCCCGATTCGTCCGAACCCATTAATCGCCACTTTCGCTTTCATTTATGTTCTCCTCTCATATATATGTTATACTAATTAACCGATTTGTACATAAATAGTATATCATATTTTTGTGATATGTGGAGAAAAAAATCATCAAAATAATAAAAAAAAACGCCCTTTTTTTATAGGGCGTTCCATTCTTTTAAAATTTGTAAAAGTTGTTGTTTGGTTTCTTCAATTGTTCCGTTATTGTTGATGACCGCATCCGCTTTTTTCACCTTTTCATGAAGCGGCATTTGCGATCGAATTCTTGCAAGAGCCTCCTCTTCGGAAAAACCGTTCCGTTTCATCAAGCGCTCAAGCTGGATATCATTATCAACATATACAACAATGATTTTATCAATCAAGTGAGTAAGTTCGCTTTCAAATAAAAGCGGAATATCTAAAACGATCGTTTTTGCCCCTTTTTGAACGTACGCTTCTTTTTCGGCAAGCATACGCCGGCGGACAGCCGGATGCACGATGGCGTTCAGCTTTTTTCGTTCCTGCTCATTATAAAAAACGATCGCTCCTAATTTCGCTCGGTCAATTTCCCCATTTTCCTGCAAAATGTCCTGTCCAAACGTCTTAATAATTTGTTCGTACGCTTCCTCTCCCACTTTGACGACATCGCGAGCAACTTGATCGGCATCAATAACGGGTATGCCAAGACCGCGAATCATCTCCGTTACTGTGCTTTTTCCGCTCGCGATGCCGCCTGTTAATCCGATCGTAAGTGTCATATTTTCCTCTCCCTAAAAGTGCAGAATAATAAATTTGTGTGCGCTTTGCGGGACGTAGGCAAGTCATTGACTTGCCTACGTCAGCCATATCAAGTCGCATTTATATTAATGCTGACAAAATGCACAATAATGAGTCCCCCGACCGGCAACAACCGTTTTTTGAATCGGCTGCCCGCAGCGTTGGCACGGCTCTCCTTTTCGTCCGTACACAAATAACTGCAGTTGAAACGTTCCTGCTTCTCCATTTGTGTTAACGTATGACCTTACCGTGCTTCCTCCTTTTTCAATCGCTTCTTGTAATATTGTCACCATTTCGCGATGTAAGCGAGCAACTTCCTCGTCAGTTAATGACGACGAGATACGTTCAGGATGGATTCCAGCACGGAATAGTGACTCATCTACATAAATATTGCCGAGCCCAACGACAACCGTTTGGTCAAGAAGTGCCGTTTTGATCGTACGGTTCGTTTTTCGCAGCCGCTGTGCAAGAAAATTGGCAGTAAATGTTTCCGAAAACGGTTCAGGACCTAACTGTGACAAAGGCAGCCGCGCCTCTTCTTCTCCTTTTCGATAAAGATGCATCGTTCCAAATTTTCTTACGTCGCGATAGCGAAGTTCTGTGCCGTCTATAAATCGGAAAATAATATGCGTATGCGGTTCGATAGGATCTTCCTTTTTACAAACCGCATAACGTCCTTCCATACGCAAATGAGAAATAAGCACATGTTCATCAAGAATAAATTTTAAAAATTTCCCCCGTCTATGAATATCACGAATTGTTTGTCCTTTCATTGTTTCAATAAATTCGGTAACATCTGCCGGATACTTAATGATTTTTGGCCAAAATACTTGGATATCGGCAATGGTTTTACCGGCGGTTAATGGAATAAGAGTGCGACGAATGATTTCGACTTCCGGCAGTTCTGGCATACGTAATCCCTTCCTTTACTTTGCGTCATACCATGTTGGTCCAAAATGATAATCCACTTTAAGCGGTACCCGTAATTGCACCGCATTTTCCATTACTTCCGGAACAATTTGTTGCAATCGTTCTACTTCTTCTTTAGGCGCTTCCAAAATGAGTTCGTCATGCACCTGCAGCAACATTCGTGCTTTCATGTTTTCTTTTTTCAACCGATTCGATAAATCGATCATCGCTTTTTTAATAATATCGGCAGCGCTCCCTTGAATCGGTGTATTCATCGCTGTTCGTTCCGCAAAGCTGCGCAAGTTGAAGTTTCGGCTTGTAATGTCCGGCAAATAGCGGCGACGATGCAAAAGCGTAGTAACATAACCTTTTTGTTTTGCCTCTTGGACGATATCTTTCATATATTGCTTTACCCCTGGAAAAATCTCAAAATATCGTTTAATAAATTCACTTGCTTCCTTCCTAGTAATATTTAAGTTTTGCGACAGCCCATAGTCGCTGATGCCGTAAACAATGCCAAAGTTTACCGCTTTCGCTTGCCGGCGCATGTTTGGCGTCACTTCATCTTCGTTCACATGAAAAATATCCATTGCTGTTTTCGTATGAATATCTAAATCGTGACGAAACGCATCAATTAAATTTTCATCATTTGCAATATGGGCAAGCACACGCAATTCAATTTGCGAATAATCCGCGGAAAAAATCACCCAATCCGGTTCTGATGGAACGAACGCTTGTCGGATTTTTCGCCCTTCTTCTAAACGAATCGGGATGTTTTGCAAATTTGGTTCCGTAGAGCTCAACCGTCCTGTCTGGGTGAGCGCTTGGTTAAAAATCGTATGAACTTTGTTCGTGTCATGATGCACCACTTTTAATAACCCTTCGATATACGTTGATTGCAGTTTTCCTAATTGGCGGTAATGCAAAATTTTCTCGACAATTTCATGTTGTGGCGCAAGTTTTTCGAGCACTTCCGCCGATGTGGAATAGCCTGTTTTCGTTTTTTTCAATACAGGCAGTTGCAGCTTTTCAAACAAAATGACACCTAACTGTTTTGGTGAATTGATGTTGAACTCTTGACCAGCTAATTCGTAAATTTCTTGTTCTATTTCTTTTAGCTGTTCCGTCAATTCTTCGCCCATCTCTTTTAACCGCTTGACATCAATTTTCACACCGGTAAACTCCATCTCCGCAAGAATGGAAGATAGGGGCAATTCCAAATCAGTGAATAAAGAATATTGCTCATTTTCCTGTAAATCGCAAATAAAATCTTGCTCTAATGCGCGTATCGCCGCTGCTTTACGCACGAGATGTTCCGCTAAAACTGGCTCATCCGGAATTTTTTGTTTCGCGCCTTTTCCATATACTGCTTCATCGGACTGAACGTCGATATATTGCTTCGTTTTTGCAATAGAAGCGACATCTTCTGTAGATTGGGATGGATTTAACAAATACGAAGCGATTAATAAATCAAATTGAATACCGCGCAACTGTATTCCTTGCCATTTTAAAGAAACGATTGCCCGCTTGCCATCAAAAACGCTTTTTTTCTTTGATTCATCTTCCAGCCATGTTGTAAATAAAGAAGACGACAACGCGGTATCTGTACGAATAAAGAAGTTTCCATGCTCATTGGAGATCGCAAAGCCCAAAATCGGCGCCTTATGATAGTTTGATTCCAACACTTCGACAACGAGGGCCGCCTTATCGGACAAAATGGATTCCGTTACCTCATCGACGATCGTATAATCGATGTCCGATAGCGCAACCCCCGCCTCTTCTTCGCCTTGCGGGGCCGCCATTTTTTCAAGAAGCGAGTTAAAACCAAGTTCTTTAAATAGAGCAATCACTTTATCAACATCATATCCGTTATATTCTATATCATCTAACGAAAGATCGACTGGAGCATCGCGTAAAATGGTTGCCAGCTGTTTGCTCATAAGAGCAAGGTCACGATATTTTGCCAAATTCTCTTTCAATTTATTTCCGCTTACTTGCTCGATGGAATCTAGCAGGTTTTCAATCGTGCCAAACTCTTTTAACAGCTTTAATGCCGTTTTTTCGCCGATTCCCGGCACCCCTGGAATATTGTCCGATTTATCTCCCATCAATCCTTTTAAATCAATAATTTGCTCCGGTGTTAATCCGTATTTCTCTTGCACTGTTTCTGGAGTATAGGATTCCACATCGGTGATACCTTTTTTTGTAATATCTACCGTTACATAATCAGTCGCAAGCTGTGTTAAATCGCGGTCTCCGGAAATAACTTTTACTTCAAATCCTTCCTTTTCCGCTTTTGTGCATAACGTACCAATAATATCGTCCGCTTCATAATTTTCCAACTCATAGAAACGAATTCGGTACGCATCAAGCAGCTCCCGTAATAGTGGAAACTGTTCGGATAATTCCGGAGGCGTTTGCTGCCGTCCTCCTTTATATTCTTCAAACGTCTTGTGGCGAAATGTCGTTTTTCCCGCATCAAAGGCAACGAGCATATGTGTCGGCTTTTCTTCTTCTAAGATTTTCATTAACATCATCGTAAATCCATACACCGCATTCGTATGAATCCCTTTATCGTTATGTAAAAGCGGCAGCGCAAAAAAAGCGCGGTACGCAATGCTATTTCCATCAATGAGTACGAGTTTCTTCTTCAAAACATTCCCTCCTCCAACACTCTTGTTCTTATTGTAACATGATTTGCTTTGTAAATAAAAAAGACGAGAACATTTTTTCGTCCTCACCTTTCCACTAATCGAACTGCATTTGTTTCGGAAAATGCACCGTAAATGTCGTTCCTTTTCCGACCGTGCTTTTTACCGTAATATGACCGTGATGTGCTTCCACTAAATGTTTTACAATGGCCAGCCCCAAACCAGTCCCGCCGGAGTTGCGGCCTCTTGCCTTATCCACACGGTAAAACCGCTCAAAAATGCGTGGGATCTCCTGTTCATCAATGCCGATCCCTGTATCTTTTACGTGAACGAGAATTTCTTTTTCTTTTTCCTCTATCATTAATTCCACTTTTCCGCCTTTCGGTGTATACGTTAAAGCATTTGTAATTAAATTAATAAATATTTGCTTAATGCGGTTCGCATCTCCTTCCATATATACCAATTTTGGCGCATGCAAATAAAAATCAATCCCTTTTTCTTCGGCCTTTTGTTGAAACATGACGGCAATTTCACGCAAAAGATCCGCAAGATCCACCGTTTCCAAATGAAGTCGAAATCCTTGCTGCTCTATTTTCGACAAATCGAGCAAATCTTGCACTAACGTTTGCAATCGTTCGCTTTCTTTCCAAATAATCGACAAAAAATACTCCAGCGTTTGTTCATCTTTCATCGCGCCATCAAGCAATGTCTCAGCAAACCCTTTAATCGACGTAATCGGTGTTTTTAATTCATGGGATACGTTCGCAACAAAATCTTTGCGCATTTGTTCTAGTTTTTTCAGTTCAGTAATATCATGGAAAACAAGAACAATCCCTTTCCATTCATCATTCGTTCCAATAATTGGGGCACCGTATACTTCAAAATGCTTTCGATCAATCCCGATCGTCAGCAACAGCTGTTTGCGAATTTTTGTTTCTTTCATAAAAATTTCATTTACAAGTTGAACAATTTCTTTATGGGCAAACGCTTCTGTATACGGCCGGTATAAATAATCAACCGGATGAATATGGAAACTCTCTTTAAAGGCGCGGTTAATTAAATTGATATATCCCCGGCTATCGATCAAAATGAGCCCAATTCCGACGTTTTCAATCAGTGTATGCAAACGGTCTGTTTCCATTTCCCGCGCCTTGCTTATCTCTTGCAAATTGCGGGCAAGCCGGTTAATAGAATGGACGAGCATTCCTGTTTCATTATTTTTTACATGCGGAACTCTCGCTTTATAATTCCCTTTTGCCAATTCAAATGCCACTTTTGTTGCTGCTTCGATCGGTTTCATATATTGATCAGCTATTTTTAGCCCTAACAAAATAATGACAATAAGTGCTGTACCTAAACTGCTAATTAATACCCCCCAAATTTGCTGAGTCACTTTTTTTAACGAATTGGTCGGGGAGCTTAAAATGACATATCCCGCGTTTTTCCCGTTTTTTGTAAAAGGAACGATATAGTAATAGACATCATCTGTTTTTTCAATAACGGAAAATTGATTTAATTGGTTTCTCCGCAAAATATTGCGAATGATCTGTTCATGGTCTTCATCGCTAATATGAGCAACATGTCCTGTATCAAACAACGTTTTTTCATGGTTATCTAATATGGTAATACGTGACGATAACGCTTCGCTCATCTCTTGTAAATCTTGGCGAATTCGATCAAGTGATTCATTTTTTAATAAAATGGCAATTGCTTTTGCTTCCTTTTCCATTCGTATATTCATAGTTTCCACATAAAAGTCTTTAAACAACTGCCCAAGCAATATACCGAGACAAATCAATACCGTGACAATTAATGTCACAAGTCCAAACAATAGACGCGATCGGAAGCTAGTCATTCCGCTTTGGCCCCTCTAGTTTATATCCAAGCCCTCTTATTGTTTTAATATATATAGGTTTTTTTGTATCTTGTTCAATTTTTTCACGCAAATGGCTGATGTGAACATCGACAATACGAGTATCCCCAGCAAAATCATAGTTCCATACCGAACTTAGCAGTTGATCCCTCGTTAATACTCGACCTTTATGTTTTGCTAAATAAACAAGCAGTTCAAATTCTTTTGGAGTCAGCTCAAGCCGCTCCCCACGAAAATATGCCTCATAGCTGTCAGGAAGAATCTTTAAATCTCCGATGACTATTTCTTTTGTTTCCATTTCTCCATTAGAAAGCTGCGTGCGCCGCAAAATCGCTTTTACTCTCGCTACTACTTCACGCGGACTAAACGGCTTTGTCATATAATCATCAGCGCCGAGTTCAAGCCCAAGCACTTTATCAAATTCATCATCTTTCGCCGTCAACATTAAAATCGGTGTCATCACTTTTTGCTGGCGCAATTGTTTACATACTTCCACCCCATCGAGCTTTGGCAGCATCAAATCAAGAATAATAAATGCTGGCTGTTCGAAAGCTACCTTTTCTATTGCTTCCTCGCCGTCATTTGCGGTCACAACCGTAAAACCCGCTTGTTCCAAATTGTATGTTAAAAGTGTGACAATCGATTGCTCATCATCAACGACTAATACTTTTTTACACATATACGCCCCCACCACATCAATAATATTATTCGTTTTTATCATACCATAAACATGCAAAAAACCGCCTCAAATAAGGCGGTTTTTTCATTTAAAAATTTTCTAATGCCCAGCTATCCAATGTTGGCAGTGCATACGGCGGACAGACGGATAAAGTACCTTCTAACACTTTTTCTGATTCTTGACGTATCGCTTCGACAGCAATCGCAATATGATGGCATTCTTCATCTATTTCCGTCACTTCAAACAAAAATTGCAATTGTTCATAATGGTAAACCGGCTTCAGAAAATGAATTTCCTGCTTTGTAATATGGCTTCCCGGTCCCGGCAAATATTTCGAAATAGCCGATGTGATCATACCTGTCAGCATCACCGCTGGAACAATCGGCTTTTTAAACGGTGTCTGTGAAGCGTAATCGTGTTGAATGTATAACGGATTCGCATCATCTGTTAATCCAAGATAAAGCAATAAATCTTTATCTTCCATTTTGGCGTTAATTACTAATTTTTCCCCGACCGTGATTTCTGATATATTTCTCCCTAGTTTTCGTTTTCTCAGCACTTAAAACACCCCTTTGTTTAGAAAGCGCTTTCAATAAATATGTGGCAAAAATTCGGGGGATTCCCGAATTTTTGCCTTTGCCATTATTCTAATACTCTCATCACGTTTTTGACAGATTCGACGGATTTGGCAAGCGCCGCTTTTTCTTCTTCAGTAAGCTCTAGTTCGATGACTTTTTCGATGCCGTTTCCGCCTAAAATCGTCGGCACACCCAAGTAAATGCCTTCGTAACCGTATTCGCCTTCAAGATAAGCGATTGCTGGAAGAATGCGGCGTTGATCTTTAATAATCGCTTCCACCATTTCTGCAAGCGATGCAGCAGGAGCGTAATAAGCACTTCCATTGCCCAATAAGTTCACGATTTCACCGCCGCCTTTGCGAGTGCGTTCCACAATCGCGTCTAGGCGGTCTTTCGGAATTAATTTTTCGAGCGGAATGCCGCCAGCATAGGAGTAACGAACGAGCGGCACCATGTCATCACCATGTCCTCCTAATACAAAACCAGTAACGTCTTTCACAGAAATATTCAACTCTTGTGCAACAAACGTGCGAAAACGAGCTGTGTCTAATACGCCAGATTGACCGATTACCCGGTTTTTCGGAAATCCAGATTCTTTAAATACCGTATATGTCATCGCATCAACAGGGTTCGTCAATACGATAATATAGCAATTCGGCGAATATTTGACGACTTCTTTTGTTACTTGTTTCATAATTTTTTGGTTTGTTGTAACAAGATCGTCGCGGCTCATGCCTGGTTTGCGCGCGATCCCTGCTGTAATAACAACAATATCGGAATCGGCAGTATCCGCATAATCGGAAGTGCCGATAATATTTGCATCAAAACCTAGCACTGGACTTGATTCCAACATGTCCAACGCTTTTCCTTTTGTCGGATTTTCCAATTGTGGAATATCGACAAGAACGACGTCTCCTAGTTCTTTTTGCGCCAAAATAAATGCGGTGGTTGCTCCGGTAAATCCCGCACCGATCACTGAGATTTTTTTGCGTTTCATTGTCATTTTTCCCCATCCTCTCCCAGTTTTATTCCATATTCCGGATGAGTGCGTCAGCGAATTCTGAACATTTTACTTCCGTAGCGCCCTCCATGAGACGAGCAAAATCGTATGTAACGATTTTTGCGGCAATCGTTTTTTCCATTGCTTTGACAATGAGTTTTGCCGCTTCGTTCCAGCCGAGATGCTCAAACATCATCACACCAGATAAAATGACCGATGATGGGTTCACTTTATCCAATCCTGCATATTTCGGAGCCGTTCCGTGAGTAGCTTCAAAAATGGCATGCCCTGTTTCGTAGTTAATGTTTGCTCCCGGAGCGATACCAATGCCGCCAACTTGTGCTGCTAACGCGTCAGAAATATAGTCGCCGTTTAAGTTCATCGTTGCAACCACATCAAATTCGCGCGGACGCGTTAAAATTTGTTGTAAGAAAATATCGGCAATGACGTCTTTGATAATAATTTTTCCGGCTTCTTCTGCTTCCGCCAGCGCCTTGTTCGCTGCTTCTTTTCCTTCTGTTTCGACAATGCGGTCATATTGCGCCCACGTAAATACTTTGTCGCTGAATTCTTCTTCTGCTAATTCATAGCCCCAATTTTTAAACGCGCCTTCCGTAAATTTCATAATATTTCCTTTATGAACAAGCGTAACCGATTTTCGCCCGTGTTCAATCGCATAGTTGATTGCGGCGCGCACTAACCGTTTCGTTCCTTGTTCGGAAATTGGCTTAATGCCGATACCAGAAGTTTCTGGGAAGCGGATTTTGCGAACGCCCATTTCATTTTGCAAGAAATCAATCACTTTTTTCACTTCTGGTGTCCCTTTGGCATATTCAATTCCAGCATAAATATCTTCCGTGTTTTCACGGAAAATGACCATATCTGTATCTTCTGGACGTTTTACCGGAGAAGGTACACCTTTAAAATAACGGACCGGACGCAAGCAAACGAATAAATCCAACTCTTGGCGAAGCGCTACGTTCAATGAACGAATTCCCCCGCCAACTGGAGTCGTCAGCGGACCTTTGATCGCGATTATGTATTCCCGAATAGTATCAATGGTTTCTTGTGGAAGCCACTCGCCGGTTTGTTTGTACGCTTTTTCCCCTGCGAGAACTTCTTTCCAAACGATTTTCTTTTCCCCTTTATACGCCTTTTCTACTGCTGCTTCCAACACACGAGATGCGGCAGCCCAAATGTCTGGACCTGTCCCATCCCCTTCAATAAATGGAATAATTGGATTGTTTGGTACATTTAACACACCATTTGTTACAGTAATTTTTTCACCTTGCGCCACCATAACAACCTCCAAATATATTTTGTTAAAGGTGAGAATAATTATATCTTCTCACCTTTTATAAACTATAAACATAATCAGCCGCGTTGTTCAATCGGCACATATGCCCTTTTTGCCGGACCTGTGTATTCCGCGCGCGGACGAATGAGACGATTGTTATCGTATTGTTCTAAAATATGGGCAAGCCATCCAGACATACGGCTTACTGCAAAAATCGGCGTAAATAAGTCATGATCAATTCCTAAGCAGTGATAAACAGATGCCGAGTAAAAATCAACGTTTGGTGGCAGTGATTTTTCGGAAGTAACAATTTCTTCAATTCTCGCTGACATTTCATACCAATGTGGTTCACCAACAAGCTTCGTTAATTTTTCCGACATCTTTTTCAAATGTTTCGCACGCGGATCGCCCTTTCGGTAAACGCGATGGCCAAAGCCCATGATTTTTTCTTTATTTTCTAACTTTTTGTAGATATATGATTCTACATTATCAATCGTTCCAATTTCTTTTAACATTTTCATAACTGCTTCATTTGCGCCCCCGTGAAGCGGTCCTTTCAACGCTCCAATCGCCGCTGTCACACCAGAGTAAACATCTGATAATGTCGCTACGCAAACACGCGCAGTAAATGTCGATGCGTTTAATTCATGATCCGCATGTAAAACAAGCGCTTTGTTAAACGCTTCAACAGCCGTTTCATTTGGTTCTTTGCCTGTCAACATGTAAAGGAAGTTAGCTGCAAATCCTAAATCTTTTCTTGGCTCGACAGGCTCCAACCCTTTGCGGACGCGGGCGAATGCTGTAACAACTGTAGGAATTTTTGCTTGCAAACGAATCGCTTTGCGATAGTTTGCTTCTTTTGTCATTACATCTGCTTCTTCGTCGTATAGCCCTAACATAGAAATCGCTGTCCGCAATGCTGCCATCGGATGAACTTTGTCGATTGGATACTGTTTAAAATGTTCAATAATTTCTTTCGGAATTGCCGCATTTTCCGCCAATTGCTGTTTTAGCTCTTCCAACTGTTGTCTCGTCGGAAGTTCACGATGCCAAAGCAAATAAATAACCTCTTCGAACAAAGCGTTTTCTGCCAAATCATCAATGTCATAGCCTACGTATGTTAGCGTGTCATCAATAATCGAGCTAATGCTTGACGTGGTTGCCACAACCCCTTCTAGACCGCGTGTAACTGTCATCGTGATCTCTCCTTTTCTTTAAAATTCCCCTTCTCTCAATTGCAATTTATACGATATGAGAGCGAGCGCTTGCTCGAAATAAAAGTAAAAAAAGTTTAATGTAGAAAGTGCTTACATTTTATAATATATTCCCTGTTGTCCGCCGCCTTTTGCTAGAATAAAAAGCGGCAGCGGGGATGCCGCTAAATAGGCTTACGTCTATATTATAAACAATTATCTGACTTTTGTGAATCCAAAACCTCTTATTCTTTAAAGAACGTGTTGCAAAACGCATAACGAATGCATAAATGCACATAAAAAATCCACCACCTTGGAAATCATATACAGTGATCAAAAAAAAACAACTCTCCAAGGGGTGGACACTATTATGATTTCCAATTGGAACAGCGAACATGCATGGACTTATGAAATTGACCCAATTTTAGAAGCATTATTTCGGTATATCGACTCGCTATCATTGCCGGAAACACCGTATGTGACAGGAAGACCGCCGGTGTCGAAAAAATCGTTGTTGAAATGTTTCTTTTTGAAAACCTATTTTTCCATTGATTCCTTGCGAAAATTAGTGCGCATCCTGCAGCGTTTTCGCTGTTTTCAACGGGCCTGTGGGCTTGGTGAAGTCCCTCACCTTTCTACGTTTTCCCGTGCGGCGAAGTGGTTCCGGGAACAAGGATTTCCTGTTTTTCATGCACAGCTGCTCAAAGATCTAGAAGTACGTTATCCGCAAATCGTGCTTATCGACAGCACAGCCCTTCGAAGCAGTCTTTACGATTCACAGGCGAAATGGGGAGTGTCCACCCGATATCACTGGTTTAAAGGATATAAACTCCATCTCTGCACCACCGCCGAGGGAATCATTTTATCTCATGTGTTGACCACAGCGAATCGAAATGATGCGGCAGTAGCACCAGAATTGCTTGTTTCTTTAAAGCAGTGGGATATCGAATTTGTATTGGGCGATGCCGCGTATGACAGTGAAAA
Source organism: Parageobacillus toebii NBRC 107807 (assembly GCF_003688615.2). Taxonomy (GTDB): domain Bacteria; phylum Bacillota; class Bacilli; order Bacillales; family Anoxybacillaceae; genus Parageobacillus_B; species Parageobacillus_B toebii. The sequence goes on from NZ_CP049703.1 coordinate 245,366, forward strand.
GGTTCGTCAAACAGCAGAGCAGTCAGGAATCCTATTCATTTCCCCTATCAACCGCCGCAATAGCGAGGAACGAAAAGATGCCTATGGCCGGGTTCTTCCTGTCTTTTTGAAAACGAGATTTGGCCAATGGCTGTTTGGACTTCGTCGTGAGATTGAACGAGTATTTAATGAGTTAAAGAGTGACGGGTTGGAACAGCCAAGATGGTATGGATTTCATCGATATGTACTGCATGTGTTATGTTGCATCCTTATGCATAACTTCGAGTTTTTACTCTAGTTTTGCAACACCATCTTTAAATATTATTACAAAAAAATAAATTCGGTTTAAATAACTATTTAAAAATATTCTATCACTTTCATCACCATATAAGCAATCCCCGCACCGATTAGTGGACCGACAGCAACGCCATGAAAAAGCGACACTGCAATAATCGTCCCAAATACGAGAGCAGCCGTCATATGCGGGTCCGTTGCCAATAATGTGACTCCACCTTTCGCGACTAATGCGACAAAGATTCCTGATAATAGCGCGATCCAAGCCGAAAGCGACTGCAGTGATGCGATTAATTGTCTAAAACCAATCTCTCCCGTAGCAATCGGCGCCAATACAGCAATCGTGATCACCGTAACTCCCCAATGAATTCCTTTTTCATGGACGATAGGCAGCCACTTTTCTCCCATCCCGACCATTTTAATAATTAATAAAATAGCAACCGCAATCATTAATGATTGGTTTTTGGCAATAAATCCGATAATAAATAAAATAAGTAAAAACAATATTGGTTCGCTCACTAACTCTCTTCCTTTCTTTAATTAAAATATTCAGAGCGTGAAACCTTCTTCTTTGCGTATACGTAATGAAATCTGTAATATATAACTATGGAAAATTTATGGAGGTGAAACATTGTCCCGCCATCACTTATATAGCTTTCTTCGCTTTTTGTTTGTGATCGCTGTAGTTATATTCGGATCAATGGCTCTTTATTATGTATCCACCGTTACATATCCATTTATTATTGCGTTTTTTATTGCTTTCTTGATCAATCCGTTAGTCGATTTTCTAGAAACAAAAACGAAAATGCCAAGATGGCTGGCAGTGATTGTAACATTAATTGTACTATTCGCAATCGTTGCTGGTCTTGTTACTTTACTGATTGCGGAAATTGTTTCAGGTACACAATACTTGGCAAATGTTGTACCAGAGAATTTCCAAAAATTAATTACGTATATGGAAACATTAGTTGCCCAACAAATCATTCCTCTTTATAATGATTTAGCTGTTTTATTTAAAAATTTAGATGCTAGCCAGCAAGATACGATTATAAATAATATCCAAGCGGTAGGTACACAAATAGCAACAACGGTCGGGCAATTTATTCAACATGTGCTTCAGAACATTCCACTGCTGCTCGCTTGGCTTCCAAACGCTGCTACCGTCTTTATTTTTTCACTATTAGCTACATTCTTCATTAGCAAAGATTGGTATCGGCTTACTGGAATCGCCCAAAAAATTTTGCCAGCAAAAGCACGCAAGAGTGGAAAAACAGTATTTCTCGATTTAAAGAAAGCATTATTTGGTTTTATTAAAGCTCAAGCTACGCTTATTTCGATTACAACGGTAATCGTTTTGATTGGATTGTTAATTCTTCGTGTCAATTATGCGATTACCATTGCGCTTATTATTGGGATTGTAGATATTTTACCGTACTTAGGAACGGGAATTGTCTTTGTTCCTTGGATTATTTATGCGGCGGTAAGCGGTGATGTACCGTTTGCCATCGGGTTGGGCGTACTTTATATTGTCGTCCTCGTTCAACGACAAATCATGGAGCCAAAAGTATTATCGTCATCAATCGGACTTGACCCGCTTGCTACATTAGTGGCATTATTTGTCGGATTTAAATTAATCGGGTTCCTAGGATTAATTATTGGACCTGTTACACTTGTCATTATCCGTACGTTGCACAGCGCCAACGTATTTCGTGATATTTGGAATTTTATTATCGGAAAGCCAACAACATAAACACAATCAAAGAGAAAAGAGCCTTTCAACACACGGAAAGGCTCTTTTTTCATCTATAAATGCGAAAAAACATTTTTGTATCAAACAATGATTTTAACCAACGGGCGATATACGGCTTAATCATGGACCGGGTAGCAGGAAGAAGAAGAAAGACCCCAGCGATATCACTAAAAAAGCCTGGTGTTATGAGAAGTACTCCACCGATGAGCACACAAATGCCATCGAGTATCGCTCCGCTTGGAAGACGTCCATAGAAAAACTCTCGTTTGGCTTCTTCAACAACGGCTAGCCCTTGTTGTTTTGCAAGCCACACTCCTATCATTCCGGTCAGCATGATCAATGCGACCGTTGACCAAATGCCAATAAGTTTGCCGGAAAGAATAAACAGCCCGATTTCCAAGGCAGGAATAACGATAAACATTCCGATAAACCATTTCATTTCTTTCTTCTTCCTTTCAGAAAAAAGAATAAAAACAGAGAAAATTTCTTCTCTGTTTTTATTATACCTTACAGCACGCTTGCATGTCCTTGATAAACAGCTCCAAATCCAGCATCAACTGTAATTTCCTGCCCATCTTTTAAAATCGATGTAGCATTTTCTACACCGACAATAACAGGAATGCCGAGACTTAAACCAACGACTGCAGCGTGGCTTGTTAATCCGCCTTCCTCGGTAATAATCGCTGCCGCTTTTTCCAATGCTTCCATCATATCCGCATCTGTGCTACATGTTACTAAAATTCCGCCTTCTACCATTTTATTGATTGCTTCCTCTGCCGTTTTCGCAATAATCGCTTTTCCAAAAGCAGACTTACGACCGATTCCTTGCCCTTTTGCGATAATGTCACCGATGACATGCACTTTCATTAAGTTCGTCGACCCCGTTTCTCCTACTGGAACTCCCGCGGTAATGACGACTAAATCACCGTGTTTTACTACTCCTGATTTTACCGCAGCTTCCACGGCAATATCAAGCATTTCATCGGTTGTGTTCGCTTGTGGAGCTACTTGCGAATATACTCCCCATACGAGCGCCAATTTCCGCGATACAGATTCACTGGCAGTAACAGCAACGATTGGCGCCTTTGGACGATATTTTGACACCATATATGCCGTTCTTCCACTTACTGTTGGCGTTACGATTGCCGCCACGTCTAAATTTAAAGCCGTATGCGCAACAGACTGCCCAATTGCATCTGTGATTGTCGTCGCGCTTTCTTTTGTCCGCTGTGCTAATATTTCCCGGTATTGCAACGCTTGTTCGATACGCAGCGCAATTTGATGCATGGTTTTTACTGCTTCTACTGGATAGTGCCCTGCCGCTGTTTCTCCAGATAACATCACCGCATCTGTCCCATCAAAGATCGCATTCGCGACATCGCTTGCCTCGGCCCGCGTCGGTCTCGGATTTCGCTGCATCGAATCTAACATTTGTGTGGCTGTAATAACCGGTTTACCAAGCATATTGCATTTTTTAATAAGCGCTTTTTGGATAAGCGGCACTTCTTCGGCTGGAATTTCCACCCCAAGATCGCCGCGCGCCACCATTAGTCCATCTGTAACCTCTAAAATATCATCAATATTATCCACGCCTTCTTGATTTTCGATTTTCGCAATGATTTGAATATGAAGCGCGTTGTTTGCCTCAAGCAATTCACGGATTTCTAATACATCGGAAGCGCGCCGCACAAAGGAAGCAGCGATAAAATCAACACCTTGCTCAATACCGAATAAAATATCTTGGCGATCTTTGTCCGTAATACCTGGCAAATTGACGCGGATACCAGGCACATTGACTCCTTTTTTGTTTTTCAATACACCGCCATTCAATACTTTCGTCACGATTTCGCGCGCTTGTTTATCGACTGAAATCACTTCTAATCCGATTAGACCATCATCGAGGAGAATTTTTGCACCAGAGGTGACGTCATCGACCAGTCCTTCATACGTAACCGAAATTTTTTCCGGTGTTCCAAGCACTTCCTCCATCGAAATAATCAGCTGTTCTCCTTCTTTTAGCTCAATTGCCCCGTTTTCCATATTATGCGTACGGATTTCCGGTCCTTTTGTATCTAATAAAATCGCTACCGTTTTTCCCGTTCGTTTTGCCGCTTCCCGAATGTTTTGAATGCGACGCCCGTGCTCAGCATGGTCACCGTGAGAAAAATTTAAGCGCGCTACATTCATCCCGGCATGGATCAATTCTACAAGCTTGTCCACACTTTCGCTTGCAGGACCGATCGTACAGACGATTTTTGTTTTCCGCATCATCATTTCTTCTTCCTTTCCACAGGAAATATACTAGATGGATAGCTCTTTCGATAACAAATACATTTTTTGGTCAACGGTATGTTTGTTTGCTAATGCTTCCACAATATCATGGTCGACAAGCTGATTATTTTGGATGCCGACGCAGCGGCCGCCTTTGCCTTCTAACAATAGCTCTACTGCCCGTGCACCTAAGCGGCTGGCTAACACACGGTCAAACGCGGTTGGAGAACCGCCGCGCTGAACATGTCCCAACACTGTGACGCGCGTTTCAAATCCTGTCGCTTCTTGAATTTTCTTTCCAAACTCGACTCCGCTTCCGACACCTTCAGCAACGATAATAATACTATGTTTTTTGCCTCGTTCATGACCACGCTTTAACCGTGCAATAACATCATTCATATCGTAATCGGCTTCTGGAATCAAAATCGTTTCTGCACCTCCAGCAAGCCCTGACCATAACGCAATATCCCCAGCATGACGCCCCATTACTTCAATCACATATGTTCGTTCATGCGATGTAGCAGTATCACGAATTTTGTCAATCGCGTCAATCACCGTGTTTAAAGCCGTATCGAAACCAATCGTAAAATCTGTTCCAGGAATGTCATTGTCAATGGTTCCTGGCACCCCGACACAAGGAAATCCGTGCTCTGTTAATTTTTTGGCACCTTGATAAGAACCATCTCCACCGATGACGACTAATCCTTCAATCCCGTGTTTTTTCAATTGTTCAATCCCTTTTAACTGCCCTTCTTCTGTCTTAAATTCCGGACAGCGCGCCGTATACAGTATTGTACCTCCGCGATGGATAATATCGCCGACATCCCCTACTTCTAATTTTTTAATTTTCCCAGCAATCAAGCCAGCATACCCATAATAAATTCCAAATACTTCTACTCCATGATAAATCGCCTTACGGACGACAGCGCGAATCGCTGCATTCATACCTGGTGAATCTCCGCCACTTGTTAACACACCTATACGTTTCATGTTGCCACCTCATTCGCTCATTGTTTCACAAAACATTTAAAAACGTCTGACCTCATACCTTTAAAACACATCTATAAAATAACACGAAGCATAACAGAACACAATAGACAAGTTTATTGAAACGGCTTACAATATAACAAAGCTGCCCCATAGATGAGACAGCCTTGCTCTTATCTTACCCAAATGTCATCACGAGAAAACGCAAATTGCCCGATCTGTTTAAATTTTTCATATCGCTGTTGAACAAGCGTTTCCCCATCAAGCTTTAAGAGCTGCTTTAGCGATCGTTTCAGCACTTTATCAATTTCCGCCGCTTGTTGGTCCACATCGCGATGGGCACCGCCGCGGACCTCCGGAATAATTTCATCAATCACCCCAAGTTCTTTTAAATCATTCGCTGTAATTTTCATCGTTTCCGCTGCGCGTTGGGCAAGCGACGCATCTTTCCATAAAATCGCAGCGGCTCCTTCTGGAGAGATCACAGAGTAAGTAGAGTTTTCCAGCATATGAATATGATTGCCAACGCCGAGCGCAAGCGCGCCGCCGCTTCCCCCTTCACCAATAACGATGCAAACAATCGGTACCGTAAGTCCTGCCATCTCAAATAAATTTCTGGCAATCGCTTCGCTTTGCCCGCGCTCTTCCGCTGCTTTTCCGGGATATGCCCCTTTTGTATCAATAAAACAAATGATTGGCCGTTGAAATTTTTCCGCCTGTTTCATCAGACGCAATGCTTTTCGATATCCTTCTGGATGCGGCATTCCAAAATTACGTCGAATATTTTCTTTCGTGTCTTTTCCGCGCTGATGACCAATGACTGTCACAGGCAGACCGTCATATTTGGCGATCCCTCCAACAATTGCCTCATCATCTCCAAAACAGCGGTCACCATGGCATTCCAAAAAATGAGTAAACAGCCGCTCAATGTAATCAAGCGTTGTCGGACGATTCGGGTGACGCGCAATTTGAACGCGGTCCCATGGAGTTAAATTCGCATATATGTCATTTTCCAATTTTGCAAGGCGCGCTTCCAATTTTTCAATTTCCGATGAAAGGTCTACATCTGTGCTTTTCATAAATTCTTTTAACTCACTAATTTTTTTGCGCAATTCTATAAGCGGCTTTTCAAATTCTAACTCTGCCACCATCCGTGTCCCCCTCCTCCTTGATGAATATCAAGCACGGTCGTTAATGTATCTTTTAAATCATGGCGATGAATGACGGCATCAAGCTGCCCGTGTTTTAATAAAAACTCTGCCGTTTGAAAGTCTTCTGGAAGTTCCTCCCTTACCGTTTGTTGAATCACGCGTCGGCCCGCAAAGCCAATGAGCGCTCCTGGTTCTGCAAAATTATAGTCTCCCAGCGAGGCAAAACTTGCGGATACCCCTCCGGTAGTCGGATGTGTCATCACCGAAATAATAAGACCGCCCTCATCGCTGAACAATTTTAAAGCGGCGCTTGTTTTGGCCATTTGCATTAAACTTAATACTCCTTCCTGCATGCGCGCGCCGCCGGAAGCCGTAAAAATAAGAAATGGTACATGGAGCTCTCTCGCTTTTTCAATCGCTCTCGTAATTTTTTCACCAACAACAGAACCCATGCTTCCCATCCGAAACGCCGAATCCATCACAGCGATCACAATCGGGTATCCATTTAACGTTCCTTCGCCAGTAATGACCGCTTCGTTTAGGTTCGATTTGCGGCGGTCTTCTTCGAGTTTTTCTATATATCCTGGAAACTGCAATGGATTCACTGACACCATATCCGCATCATATTCATGAAAACTTCCTTCGTCTAACAAGCTATTAATTCGTTCACGGGACGGCATCGTATGATGATAGCCGCAGCTCATGCAAACCCTCAAATTTTTTACCAGTTCTTTCGTATACATAATTTTTTTGCACTTGGGGCATTTTGTCATAATTCCTTCTGGAACTTCACTTCTCACTTTTTCGGAAGGAATCGATGCATATTTCTTCTTTTTTGTAAATAAGTCTTTCCACATGAGGTGCTCCCTCCTCCACTTTTTCACTCTATCATTACTACTGTATCGGAAATGAGTAATATTTTTTGTAAAACGGTGTCATCTTTCTTTCGACAATCGATGTTGCGTATATGTTTCCCAAATTTTCGCCACAGCGGCAACATCCCGCTTCGCAAACGCTTTTAGCATCTGTTCATAAAATTCATCTGGAAATGCATCCTCATCATAGATTGTTTGCGAAAAGTTATGGAGCACGCGCCAAATCCGTTCGAGCAAATAGTTTTGTGAAGCTACTGTCACCCATTTGAAAAAAAGCTCATAACTGATCGTTTTTTGTCGAACGCTTTTTTCAAGTTGAGCCAGTTCCTGTTCTGTCCATCGTTGGCAAGCAAGCTGCAAACAAAGCTGTTCTATAAGCCTTTTCGTTTCCGCTAAATCTTCTTTTGCTCGCTCATCTTGTAAAATAAACATTCCGAGTAAATTAATAAGCTGATGATTCCCAACTTCTTTGATATACGTTCCTTCTCCTCTTCGCGTTTCAATTAAGCCGAGAAATTCAAGCGCTCTTAACGCCTCGCGCACAGAAGAGCGACCGACTTGCAGACGCTCTGATAATTCTCGTTCAGAAGGTAGTTTATCGCCGGCGACAAGTCCGTCTTCGCGAATGATCCGGCGGATTTGTTCGAGCGTTTCAATGTATACTTTTGCGTCTTTTACTTGTTACCCCTCCCTGCATGCTTGCTCTATGCATTGTTCAGGAAATTCTAACGAAATCATGTATTTCTTTCCTCCAATTTCCATCACTGGTCTGACCACTTAATGCTTATACGATATAACAAAATTGAAAAATAGTAAAGAAATAAATTATTTTACTACAATATGTTCATCCCCTAGCAGCGCTTTCAATGAAGCGATACATTCATCTGTTAAAGCGACATCATATTCTTCCGTAAGCTTCACCATCTTTTGCTCTTGCTCGTAATATAGAAAGACAGGCGTTTTTCCATGATATTTTTGCAGCAGCTCTTTTAGCGTAAACAATTTTCCAGACGCTATATGTTCCGGACGAATTTTTACATAAAGCGCCTCCATCGCAGGTACGTCTGCTTTGCGAATGACTAGCTGCGCTTTCCCTTTACGAACCTCTACTTTTCCTTCTAATAACCGCACTGTTCCCTTTTTTAAAACTGAAGAATAACGACGATATACATCTGGAAACGCAACCACATCCATTTCCCCGCTTTCATCACTAACCGTAAAGAAAGCCATTTCCTCTCCTGTTTTCGTACGTGTTTTTCTCTCTTCCACAATATATACACCCACTTTAACAGGAAAGTCCGTTTTTTCCCTTATTACACTCATGACTGAGCGGACACCATCCAAACGGAACACCTTCCGATAAGCAGATGTTGGGTGAGGAGAAACATAAACACCGAGCAATTCTTTTTCGTACATTAACTTTTCCTCTAATGACAAAGAAGGTGCTTCTACATATTTTGGCTTCAATGATATATCTGAAAATAATCCTTCTTCGACATACGGACCAACAAGCTGCGCATGTTCTAAAGCAACATCGACGCTTGCTAATAATGATGCTCTTTCGATTCCAAATTCATCAAAGCAGCCTGACAAAATAAGAGATTCTATCGTTTTTCGGTTGATGCCTTTTCCGAATAAGCGAACACAAAAATCAAAAAAGTCCGCAAAAGGCCCCTTTTTTCGCTCTTGTACAATCGCTTTGACTGCCGCTATTCCAACATGTTTAATCGCGGCTAAACTGTAGCGAATCTTTTCATGCTCCACTGAGAAAGAATAACGGCTTTGATTAATCGAAGGCGGCAATATTTCAATCTGTTTTCGTCTTGCTTCATAAATATATAAAGATACTTTTTCTTCGTCTCCGATCACGCTCGTTAATAATGCTGTATAAAAATAAAGCGGATAATGGGCTTTTAAATAAGCAAGTTGGTAGGAAAGCATGCTATAAGCAACGGCATGACTTCGGTTAAACCCATAATTAGCAAAACGGACAATCATATCATATACATCATTTGCAAACCCTTCGTCATAACCTTGGTCGATACAGCCTTGTACGAACTCATTCCGCTGTTGATCTAAAATTTCTTTTTTCTTTTTCGCGACTGCCCGGCGCAATAAATCTGCTTTTCCTAGCGAAAAACCGGCAATGTTCGCAGCGATTTGCATAATTTGTTCTTGATAAATAAGAACACCATATGTCGGCGCTAAAATCGGCGCTAAATCTGGATGAAGATAAGAAACGTTTTCTTCTCCGTGCTTTCTCTTTATATACGAAGGAATGTAATCGATCGGTCCAGGCCGATATAACGCGTTCACCGCCACGATATCCTCAAATTGTGACGGCTTCAATTGCTTTAATACCTGCTTCATCCCATCCGACTCTAACTGAAAAATTCCATTGGTGTCTCCCTTGCTGACCAGCTCGTATGTTTTGCGGTCATCAAGCGGAATGGAACGCACATCGATGGTTTTTCCAGTTTGTTGCTGAATAAGACGGCATATATGTTCAAGCAATGTTAACGTGCGCAAGCCAAGAAAATCCATCTTTAATAGACCTAGCCGCTCTAACACGTCCATCGGGTATTGCGTTAAATACAATTCACCATGACCTTGCTGCAACGGAACGATTTGGGAAAGCGGCTCACTGCTAATAATCACACCCGCCGCATGTGTCGAAGTATGGCGCGGAAGTCCTTCAACCTTCATTGCGATTGCAATCCATTGTTTCAACAAGGAAGAAGCTTGAACCGCTTGGCGAAAAGCAAATGATTGATGATATGCTTCTTGAAGCGTTATTCCATGTTTGTTAGGAACATACTTGATGATGTTTTCCATCTCTTTCGAATCAATCTGTAACACTTTGCCAATGTCTCGGAGGGCCGCTTTAGCGCCAAACGTACCGAATGTAATGATTTGCGCCACATATTGTTGTCCATACTTATTGGCGACGTATTGAATAACTTCTTCACGCCGGTCATCGGGAAAATCAATATCAATATCCGGCATCGACACCCGTTCTGGATTTAAAAACCGCTCAAATAATAGCCCGTATTGAATCGGATCGATGTCTGTAATATAAAGTGTATACGCGACAAGCGATCCTGCTGCCGACCCTCGCCCTGGACCCGTAACAATCCCTTTTTTTCGAGCGAAATTCATAAAATCCCAAACGATAAGAAAATAATCGCTGAAATCCATTTGCTGAATGACATCGAGTTCATATTCAAGCCGTTTGATGTAAGCATCAGAAGGGGACGAAACTCGTTCATATAGTCCTTTCAGACAAAGGCGCCGCAAATAATGATCTGCGTTTTCCTTTTCTGGAACAGGGTATTTCGGCAGCTTTAATGTGTCCAAGCTGATATGAAGATGGCATTGATCCGCGATTTTCCTGCTGTTTTCCACCGCCTCAGGCAAATCAGAAAACCGCTTTTTCATTTCCTCTGGCGATGTTAAATATCGTTCTCCATCTGTCGCCATCCCCGTTTTTATCACCGCGCCTTGTTTGATCGCTAATAAACAGTGCTGCACAAACGCATCTTCTTTTTCAATATATTGAACATCGTTTGTTGCCACAAGCGGGGTATTGGTTTCGTTGCTTAAATGAATCAACTGCTGCTCATACGGTTCTTGCTGCTTATTTTCTCCTCGCTGTACGGAAAGGTAAAAATCATCTCCAAAAATTTGCTTATATCGTTCTAACACTTGCTTTGCCTTTGTTATTTCGTTATGGGCAAGCAATGTTTCAATTTGCCCGCTTTTTCCTGGGGTTAGTGCAATTAATCCGCCACGATAATGCCATAACCATTTTTCTGGAATTCCTTCTTGTGTTTTCGTTTGAATCGTACTGCTTATTTTTATTAAATGCTGATAGCCTGTTTCGTTTTTTGCTAATAAAACGAGCGGATATGTGCTTTCCCCCTCCAGCACAATGTCTGTGATCATCCCAATAATCGGCCGAATACCGTAACGTTTACATTCCATATAAAAAGGAATTGCTCCGTACAATACGTTTTCATCTGTTAATGCCAGTGCAGAAAATTGCAGGTCTTTTGCCTTTTTTACCAAATCGCTGATTTTCGCTGGACTTGTTAACAGGCTGTAACAGCTGCGAACGTGAAGGTGAACAAACGACAACAATCTCCCCCTCCTTTTCCTCCATTATAGTGGACAAAACTTTTTCATTGCAAAACATACTCTTCCTCGATCGTCCATATACATAGTAAAAGAAAGGGTGGGACGAGTATGAGCGAAAAGATGCCATTTTTGCCTGCTTTTATTCAAAGTTATTTTATTGCTGTCGGCGTGCTGTTAGGCGGTGCGATGATCGGGGCGCTCGGCGCGTTTTTAAGCGGAGAACAGCCGCTTACGGCAATGTATCGATTTGCCGGTGATTTGCGAATTTGGGCTGTGGTTGCTGCCATTGGAGGAACGTTCGATACGTTTTATATGGTAGAACGGGGATTCTTTTTTGGGGAAACTCGCGACATTATTAAACAGTTTCTTCTCATTCTTTCCGCGATGGGAGGCGCGCAGACAGGCGTTACCATTATTACTTGGCTGACACAGGAGCATATTTCTTCATGAGAATCCCGCCTCATTACAACTATCCAACATGGCAGCGTTTTTTTGCCGGCGTTGCGATCGGAGCGCTCATCAGCTGGTTTGTTTTTTTACATTTATTCGGCGTCTTGCAAGAAAAACAAGTTCGAAAAATCATCGAACTTCAAGACAAAATTGCCGATTTGGAAGATGAAATCCGCATTTGGCAAGAAGACTACGTCAAACAGAATAAAATAAACAAAAAAAAATTGATGGTACAAGAAATTTCTGTCCACCTCGTCAACGCGGAGCAATATAAACTTGACTCTTATACGACGTTTCGCATTGAAGAAAGCGTAAAGGAGGATGTTTCCCACTTAAAAGCAAAAGATATCGAAACCGTTTATAACAGCCGGGAGTTGCTAAAGCGGGCTATTGAAAATAAAACATACACCATCAACGAGCAACCGTATAAGCTGGAAATTTATCAGATGTTCGTCTTTACTACTTTATCGATTGAACTAAAATTAAAACCGCTGCCTTCCTCATAAAGAGAAAATGTCCCGGATCTTGCCATACCGGGACATTCCTTCATTTTATTGAGAAAGACACGCTGCTTTCAAATCTTCAATGACGCGGTCCGCATCATCCCAAGAATCAATCGAAGCGCCTGCGGCAAGCGGATGGCCGCCGCCGCGATATTTTTTCGCTACTTCATTGACAATTGGGCCTTTGGAACGAAGGCGGACGCGAATTTCTTTCTCTTCCTCGATAAAAAATACCCATGCGACAACTCCTTCGATATTGCCAAGAAGGCCAACTAACTGCGATGCTTCGGAAGCAGTAACGCCATATTGCTCAAGCAGCGATTTCGGCATTTTTATCGCTGCCACTCCTTCTTTCGATACCGTAAAATTTTGCAGCACATATCCACTTAAATGCGCCACATTCAACTTCGTACGATACAATCCATCATATAGCTCCGTCAATGAAAATCCATATTGAATCAGTTCGCTTGCATAACGAAACGTTTTTTTCGCTCGTTCTTGGGAAAAGGAAACGGCCTGTATCTCCGACAATCCCCGCGTAAATAAGACGTGCCGCTTCTTTTGTCATCACAAGTCCTTCTTCTTTACCAGCTAAATAAAATTCATAAATCATTTCGCTTGTGGAACTTGCGTTTGTATCTACCCATAATATGTCTCCATATGGGTCTTCGTTTGGATGATGGTCAATTTTAATCAATTGTTTGCCAAGCCGATAACGATCATCGCAAATCCGATCTGTATTTGCCGTATCACAAACAATCACGAGCGCATTTTCATATGTTTTGTCTTCAATGACATCCATCCGCCGTAAAAATTGCAACGACTCTTCTTCCTTCCCAACCGTATACACCGTTTTTTCTGGAAAAGAGGCTTTCAAAATCTCCGCCAATCCCCCTTGTGACCCATACGCATCAGGGTCTGGGCGCACGTGGCGATGAATGATGATTGTATCAAATTGATGGATCGCTCTTAAAATTTCCAAACATTTCTCTTTCATCTTTCTTCCCCTTTTTTGCGGCTGTATTTTTTTTCATTATACGCGAACAAGAAAGGTCATTGCTAGAATTCTTCCTCATTTCTATGTACAATAAGGTAGAAAGAAATAATGGAGGGTGCTATTTATGCCAACACTCGTGATTTTCATTATATTTTCCTTTTCTTTTTACGTCTATTATAAAATAAAGTATTTTCGCTCCCACCGTCCGATGGAACGACGTTGGCTTTCCGCCAAATCAAGCATTGCTCTCGGTCTATTCGTGTTCTTTTTCGGATTAAATCAGTTTTTTCTCCATTCTTCCACCGTCACCTATATTATCGGTACTATTTTCTTGCTAATTGGCGCCGGAAGCGCGTGGGCGGGCTATCGCGCCTATAAGCATTATTTGCCTCTCGTTTTGGAAGAAGCAAAACAAACAGCAAAAAACGGGGCGTAAATCGCGTCCCGTTTTGATACGACTTCTAACGGTCAATTAATTGACACATCATTAGCGCTTTTCCAACGACGACACCTTCGTTATACACTTCCACATCGACTTTTCCAAATTTCCGTCCAATTTCTAGCAGTTTCGCTTTCACATCGATCGTGCTTTCGATTTGCACTGGTTTAATAAAATAAATCGTAATATTTTCAATCACTAAATCTCCGCGTTTATATGCCCGAAGCGCACGCGTAGCCGCTTCCGTCACAATCGTTGTAAATACTCCATACGATAGTGTTCCTAAATGATTCGTCATTTGCGGAGTAATCGTGCAGCGAAACATCTCCTCTTTCCCGTCACTATTGGCTTCCTGAAATTGGCTTGTAATAATATCATCAATGGTTTCACCAACTTGCGGCTGGCGTTGAATCATCTGAAGCGCTTTTAATACGTCTTGGCGGCTAATAATTCCTTGAAGCCGGTTATGTTCGTCAACAACTGGCAATAATTCGATGCCTTCCCATACCATGATATGGGAAGCGGAGGCGACCGATGTCTTTCCTTTTACCGTGATCGGGTGCTTTGTCATCGCCTTTTCAATCGGCAATTTTCGGTCAAAATCAAGCACATCTTTTGTAGTAACAACTCCTTGTACTTTTAACTGCTGATCCACAACCGGAAACCGGCTATGTCTTGTTTCACGATTGAGCTCATACCAACGTTCAATCGGATCGGTCGTATATAAATATGCTGTTTTTTCAAGCGGTATTAAAATATCTTCGACAAGAACAATTTCCTTTTTAATTAACTGGTCATAAATCGCTCGGTTAATCATCGTCGCTACTGTAAACGTATCGTAGCTTGTCGAAATAATCGGGAGCTGTAATTCGTCTGCTAATTTTTTTACATGGTCTTCCGTATCAAATCGCCGGTGATTAATACGGCTGCTCCGGCTTCGAGCGCCCGTTCATGCGCTTTCGTACGGTTTCCAACAATCAACAAATCGCCAGCGCCCGTATAGCGCATCATCGCTTCCAACTGCATCGCGCCAATAACGAACCGGTTCAGCGTTTTGTGCAATCCTTCACGCCCGCCTAACACTTGCCCATCAACAATGTTTACCACTTCTGCATACGTAAGTTTTTCAATATTTTCTTTCCTCTTCTTTTCAATCCGAATCGTACCGACCCGTTCAATCGTGCTCACATACCCTTTATTTTCCGCGTCTTTAATGGCGCGATAGGCGGTTCCTTCACTTACCCCCATTTCTTTCGCAATTTGCCGCACAGAAATTTTTTCACCGACCGGTAAACTATGAATATATTGCAAAATTTGTTCGTGTTTTGTCATCGCCAAGTTTCTTCACCCTTTACATAGTCTCCTATTTTCATTATACGGGTGGAGCAAATTCAATTCAATGAAACGACCAAACACACTTGTTCCTAAAAAAGCGCCTCCATAAGAGACGCTTTTTCATTTATAATTCAATACCTTCTCCTGGTTTTAATACACGTCCTACGCCATCGGGAAGCAGCGCAACAAATTGGTGAGGATCTTGGGCGATGACCGGGAACGTATTGTAGTGAATCGGCACGACTATTTTCGCGCGAAGCCATTCCGCCGCAACCGCAGCATCTTCCGGCCCCATTGTGAAATTATCTCCGATCGGCAAAAATGCGACATCAATAGAATTGCGCTCACCGATCAGTTTCATATCCGAAAACAACCCCGTATCTCCAGCGTGATAAATCGTTTTGCCTTCGGCGGTGAATAAAATTCCAGCCGGCATACCCAAATAAATAATTTGCTTGTCCTCTGTCACATAACCGGAACCATGGAACGCTTGCGTTAATTTCACTTTTCCAAAATCAAATTGATGCGCTCCCCCGATATGCATCGGGTGGGTATTTACTCCTTGCCATCCTAAATATGTAGCTAATTCAAAAGGAGCAACGACGAGCGCGTTATTTTTCTTAGCCAGCTGCACTGTATCCCCAACATGGTCGCCATGACCATGAGTAAGCAAAATGACATCTGCTTTCACATCTTCCAATTTTAAATCTGTCGCGCCGTTACCTGTAATAAATGGATCAATAAAAATCGTTTTCCCGTTTGTTTCAATTTTTACGACGGAATGTCCATGATATGTTACTTTCATGATCATCCTCTCCTTTCATCATTATTATTCGCGGTGGTGGATGCATTTCCCTGCCCATACGCTTATAAACATTTACATTTTCTTATATTCCTGCTACTCTCAAAGTATATAGAAAGGAAGGGTGCAGAATGAACAAACGACTTCAATTATTTTCCGAGTGGCTTCAAGAACAACATATTTCATTTGCGCTTATTACGTCAAGTCCGAACGTCTTTTATTTAAGCGGGTTTTATTGCGACCCTCACGAGCGGCTTTTAGCGTTGCTCATCTTTCCGCAAGAAGAGCCGGCATTAATTTGCCCGCAAATGGAAACGGCACGCGTAAAACAAGCTGGATGGACATACGAAATTATTGATTACACCGATACAGACAATCCATGGCAGCTGCTTGAGCATCATGTTCGCTCAAGAAATATTGCTGTAGAGCGAATTGCTGTCGAAAAAAGCCATCTTTCTCTCGAACGATACGAACTGCTTCATACCTATTTCCAAGCGCGTTCATGGATAAACGCGGAAGAAAAGCTGCGGCAATTGCGAATGATCAAAGAGGAGAAAGAAATTGCCGTATTGCGCCAGGCGGCAGAACTTGCAGACTATGCTGTCGAAGTAGGAGTAAACGCAATTGCCGAAGGGAAAACAGAACTAGATATTATCGCAACCATCGAATACGAAATGAAGAAAAAAGGCGTACGGGAAATGTCGTTTGCCACGATGGTACTGACCGGCAAAAACACCGCTAACCCACACGGTGTGCCGGGACTGACAGCCATTCAACGTGGTGATTTTGTTCTATTTGATTTAGGCGTCATTGTGGACGGCTACTGCTCTGATATTACAAGAACGGTCGTCTTCGGTGAAGCGACAGAGGAACAGCAAATGATTTATGATACGGTTCTGCGCGCGCAGCTTGCGGCGATTGATGCCTCTAAACCAGGCGTGGAAATCGGCAATGTCGACCGAGCCGCAAGATCGATTATTGAACAGGCAGGATATGGTCCATATTTTACACATCGCGTCGGCCATGGTTTAGGCATCGAATTACATGAATATCCATCTATGAATGCAACAAATACGATGCCGCTAGAGCGCGGTATGACGTTTACCATTGAACCGGGCATTTATGTTCCTTCTGTCGGCGGGGTGCGTATTGAAGACGATGTGTTCATCACCGATAACGGTGCAGAAATTTTAACGAAATATCCAAAAGAGCTTATAATCGTTTAAAGACAGATAAATAAAAGAAGCGGTCTTTCGGGATGTTGCCGAAAAGGCCGCTCTTTTTGCCGAAAACAAGATTATGATTGTTGCAGCAATGTTTTCGCATCTTTATAAGGCAATCCATGTGCCTGCGCTACCGCCTCATACGTAATATAACCGTTCAACGTATTAATTCCTTTCAACAACGCTTCGTTTTGCAAACAAGCTTCTCGATATCCTTTATTAGCGATTTGCAGCGCGTAAGGTACGGTAACGTTTGTCAGCGCAAATGTTGACGTTCTTGGCACCGCACCAGGCATATTCGCTACTGCGTAATGAACAACTCCATGTTTCACATAGATTGGATCATCATGGGTTGTAACGCGATCGGTCGTTTCAAAAATTCCTCCTTGATCAATAGCAATATCCACAAGAACAGAACCTGGTGACATCGAACGAATCATTTCTTCTGTGACGAGTTTTGGAGCTTTCGCTCCTGGAATTAACACCGCACCAATCACTAAATCAGACTGTTGCACTGATTCGGCAATATTATACGAATTTGACATTAACGTCGTCACACGATCCCCAAATAAATCGTCGAGCTCGCGGAGCCGATCTGGATTAATATCTAAAATCGTCACTTCCGCTCCAAGACCAACTGCCATCTTCGCCGCATTGGTTCCAGCAACCCCGCCGCCGATAATCGTTACTTTTCCGCGGCGCACTCCTGGTACACTTCCTAATAAAATTCCTTTCCCGCCATGCGGTTTTTCTAAAAACTGCGCTCCCACTTGTACGGACATTCGCCCCGCCACTTCACTCATTGGAGTTAATAATGGAAGCGAGCCATTTGGCAACTGCACCGTTTCGTAAGCAATTCCGACTACTTTTTTTTCGATTAATTCTTTCGTTAGCGCTTCTTCCGCCGCTAAATGTAAATACGTAAATAAAATAAGACCTTCGCGAAAGTAAGAATACTCTTGTGGAAGCGGCTCTTTCACTTTCATGACCATTTCGGACGACCACGCTTCTTGCGCCGATGAAACAATCGTTGCTCCTGCTTTTTCATATTCTTCATCGAAAAATCCTGAACCAAGCCCCGCTCCTTTTTCTATATATACCTCATGTCCTGCTTTCACTAATGTCATTACTCCGGCCGGTGTGATCGCTACTCTGTTTTCGTTATTTTTTATCTCTTTTGGAACACCGATTTTCATTGCAACGAATTCCTCCTAGCTCATTTGCTTACTATAACATATTATTTTGTTAATAAAAGGTGAGATCATCATTACTTATCTTTCTCCTATTTTCACTTAAATAAACGATCACTTTTATCTATCAAATGTTTTTTTCACATCCAATGGAACATAGAAAAACAGAAAAATCACCCCACTGCATCGAGCAAGGTGATTTTTGGAAAAATGCGCTTATGTCCAGTATCGATGAATAACATTTACTCCTCCTGTCACATCGATGATCGCTCCTGTAATCATGTCTGAATCTTCTTCGCATAAGAAAGCAACAACACGAGCGATATCTTCCCCTGTTCCCGAGCGCCCAATTGGTGTCTCATTGTCTTTTATTGTACGCGAATAGGCGATCGTCGCTTCTTTCATCTCTCCAACAATATTGCCTGGGCAAACCATATTAGCTGTAATGCCATATTCCGCTTCTTCTAGCGCGATTGTTTTCGTTAATGACACTAACCCGACTTTTGCGGCACTGAACGCGGATCGGTTCGGCCATCCCGGCGCTCCTGCCGCACCTTGAAAACCATATGTAATAATGCGGCCAAATCGTTGTTTTCTCATCACTGGAATCGTTTTTTTCAATAAATGAAATACCGCACTTAAATTTCCTTCAATCATTTCGTACCACTCATCTTCTGTATAATCAGCTAATTTTTTTCGCTCAAAAATATACGGCCCTGCGTTATTAATTAAAAAATCAATCCGCCCAAACCGATCTAACGCCGCGTCCACAAGCGCAGATAAATCCTCTTTTTTTGTGACGTCACCGCGAACAAATTGAAGCCGCTCTTTTAGATGGGCATACTTTTCTTGCAGTGATTGTACCGCTGTTTCATCACTCCGATAATTGACGGTTACCGAATATCCTTTTTCTAACAACAGTTCCGTTACTTTTCTCCCCAGCCCTTTCGCTCCGGCTGTGATGAGGGCATGTCGCACATCTACTCCTCCTCACCTTAACAACTTCCTGTCTTTACTTTACTATAAAGATATGTCTAAACGCATCCATCTCGCTTAAAAAAAATCATCATGGCGCATAAACACCATGATGTAGTGGAAATTATTCACCAACTTCACGCTTTGGATTATAGTGAAGTTCATCACGATCAACAACCCCGCTATGATATGCATCCATAATTTGCTCGCTAACCATTTTTACTGCATCTTCATCATAATCGAAATCTTTTCTATAGTTTTTTTCCATAATTATATCCCTCCTCGTTCATAGAAATATCATACATATGGTAGTTTCTCATTACTTGTAGCAGGTATACTAATAATAGAGATAGCACTTTTATCCAAAGGGAGTGGAGAACAATGACAATGACGTATAAGACGATTGTTGTTGCCATTGATGGTTCCAAAGAAGCGGAATGGGCATTCAAAAAAGCGATCCAAATTGCTAAACGTAATAATGCGAAACTTATTCTTTCTCACGTCATTGATTTACGGAGCTTTGCCGCCCCATTTGAATTATATGACAGCACCGCCGTTAAACGGTCTGAAGAATACGCAAAAGAGCTTTTAAACGGTTACCAACAACAAGCGTTGGACGCTGGATTAAACGATGTGGTCATCGACATTGAATTTGGCTCCCCAAAAGTAAAAATCGCTAAAGATATAGCGCAAAAATATAAAGCTGATTTGATCATCTGTGGAGCAACAGGATTAAACGCAGTCGAACGCCTGTTAATTGGAAGCGTTTCCGAGCATATCACCCGCTATGCGAAGTGCGATGTGCTTGTCGTGCGAACCGAAAAAGAATAAAGAAAAACACTCCGCAGCATCCGCTACGGAGTGTTCACTATTTTTTTAGCTTTTTCCAACGCTTTTCTTACTTCGGAAAAACCTGTTCCGCCCGCGCTATTGCGGCGGTTAACAGCGGTGTATGGCTTAAGCGCTTCATATATATCTTCTTCAAACAACGGTGACGCTTCCTTATAGACATCCATCGGCAAATCGGCTAAAAATACGCCTTTTTCAATACAAATTAGCACGAGTTTGCCAACAATCTCATGCGCCTCGCGGAATGGTACCCCTTTGTTGGCTAAGTAGTCGGCAAGCTCCGTTGCATTCGAAAAATCTTGTTTTGTCGCTTTTTCCATAACATCGACGTTTACTTTCATCGTTTTAATCATACCAGCGAAGATTTTCAGCGATCCAGTGACCGTTTTCACCGTATCGAACATGCCTTCTTTGTCTTCTTGCATATCTTTGTTGTACGCAAGCGGCGTTCCTTTCATCACTGTCAAAAGCGCTAATAAATTTCCGTATACCCGTCCCGTTTTTCCGCGAATTAATTCTGCCATGTCCGGATTTTTCTTTTGCGGCATAATGCTGCTTCCTGTGGCGAACGCATCGTCAATTTCAATAAATTGAAACTCTTGGCTTGACCAAAGAATAAGCTCCTCGCAAAAACGTGATAAATGCATCATCAGCATGGAGCTGTTGCTTAAAAATTCAATGATAAAATCACGGTCGCTCACCGCATCGATACTGTTTTCGTAGATGCCGTCAAAGCCAAGAAGCTCCGCGGTCAAATGACGGTCAATTGGAAACGTTGTTCCAGCGAGCGCTCCCGCCCCGAGCGGTGATTTATTAATGCGCTTTAATGATTCACGGAATCGCTCGCGGTCGCGTTCAAGCATCCAAAAATACGCAAGCAAATGATGGGCAAACGAAATCGGCTGCGCCCGCTGCAAATGTGTATATCCCGGTACAATTGTTTCCACGTGCTCCTCCGCTTTTTCGACAAGCACCTTTTGCAATTCTTGAATAAGCGCGATGATTTCCGTTACGCGTTTGCGCAAATATAAATGCATATCGGTTGCCACTTGGTCGTTTCGGCTTCTTCCTGTGTGCAGTTTCCCACCGACAGGGCCAATTTCATCAATAAGCATTTTTTCAATATTTAAATGAATATCCTCGTAGGCAACAGAAAATTCGAGCTTGCCTTGTTTCGCTTTTTCTAGCAGCGTAAACAGTCCGGCCTTGATTTTCTCCACATCCTCACTTGGCAAAATTCCGCATTTGCCAAGCATCGTTGCATGAGCGATGCTGCCCTCTATGTCTTCTTCGACTAACTCTTGGTCGAATGGGATCGACGCTCCAAACTCGTCGACCCACTCTTCCGCTGTTTTCTTAAAACGTCCTCCCCAAAGCTTTTTCACACGTTCACCTTCTTTTGATTGTTGACGATGCTGTATACTTTCGTTGGCAATCCGTACAAGGAAATAAAGCCAACGGCCGCTTGATGATCAAATTGGTCATCCGCCGTATATGTCGCAAGCTTTTCGTCGTATAAGGAGAACTCTGATTTGCGCCCTTCGATAATCGCATGCCCTTTAAACAGCTTCACACGCACCACGCCAGTTACGTTCTTTTGCGTTTCTTTTAAGAAAGCGACAAGCGCGTCTTTAATTGGTGAGAACCACAAACCGTTGTAAATGACTTCCGCTAATTTTTGCTCGATAATCGGTTTAAAATGCGCTACTTCCTTTACAAGTGTTAAGTCTTCTAATTCTTTATGCGCCTTAATTAACGTCATCGCTCCAGGACATTCATACACTTCGCGCGATTTAATGCCGACTAGGCGGTTTTCGACATGGTCGATGCGTCCAACCCCATGTTTTCCGGCAATGGCGTTTAACTCCAAAATTAGCGAAGCGAGCGAATACGGCTTGCCGTTTAATGTCTTCGGCACGCCTTGTTCAAAACCGATTTCAATGATTTCCGGCACATCCGGTGTATTCTCCAACGCTGCCGTTAATTCGTATGCTTCTTCCGGCGGAGCCGCCCAAGGGTCTTCTAAAATACCGCACTCGTTGCTTCTGCCCCATAAGTTTTGGTCAATCGAAAACGGACTGTCTAGATCGACTGGAATCGGAATGCCATGTTTTTTCGCATACTCGATTTCCTCTTCACGCGACCAGCTCCATTCGCGAACCGGCGCGATCACTTCCAAATTTGGATTTAGCGCTTTAATGGATACTTCAAAGCGAACTTGGTCGTTTCCTTTTCCTGTACATCCGTGCGCGACGGCAACCGCCCCTTCCAATTCCGCAATTTCCACTAATTTTTTCGCGATAAGCGGGCGCGATAAGGCGGAGACAAGCGGATATTTTCCTTCATAAAGCGCATGTGCCTGCAATGCAATAAGCGCATATTCATCAGCAAATTCTTCCTTGACATCAATAACATATGACTTAATCGCTCCGACTTTTAACGCTTTTTCTTTCACGAAATCAAGATCTTTTCCTTCTCCAAGGTCTAAACAGCAAGCAATGACATCATAACCTCGCTCTTGCAGCCACTTAATCGCAACAGATGTATCTAAACCACCGGAATACGCCAGCACAAGTTTCGGATTCGTCATATTGTATTCCCCTTCCCTTTCACATAAATATACTTGCGCATAAATAAATATTCACCAAGTATATTATCACTTTATCAGTTTTTATAAGGTTTTTCAATAGTTATTCATGAAAAAGTATAAAAATACTGAAAGTTGGTTCTTTCTGTTCTTTTTTATAAAATAGAAAATAAGGGAAAGCGAGGGAGAAGCATGGAGCAATATTTCATTTATGATCAACGTCTTGGCATTCCATTGCCGAAACTTGAAAAAGACTGGGAGGATTATAGCGAAGACGAACAACACGCAATTTTGCTGCGATGGGAAAATATTCGTGGAACCATTCCCGACCGTATTGCCGAATTAGAAAAAATTATTAACGAAAAACAAGATCAGTTGAGTGATGAAAACGATTTTGAGCGCTCATGCCGGTTAAATTCGGAAATAGCCGAACTCGCCTCGATCATCAACGATTTATGGATTTGGTATCGGATGAATCAAACGGTATCGATGCGCGCTCATCAATAAAACAATGAAGGAGCGAAAAGATGGCAGAAAAATGCTCCTTCTTTTTTTGCCTCTGGATACAATATACTATTTTATTTTTAAATAATATATTGAATATTTTTTCTTTTGCAATTATTATTGATATTGATTCTACCTTTTACAACAGTGGAGGGGTATAAATGCCAAATAAAACGTCCCATTCTTCATTAACCACTTCTTTTTCTTGGGAGACCGTGTTTCAACATTACGACTGGAATCCACGTGAACGTTTCAATGTCGCTCATGAAGTATGTGACCGCTATGCAGAAGATCCAACTCGCATTGCTCTGTTTTACGAAAACCATTTAGGGGAAAAGCGAGCCATCACCTATCGAGAATTGCGGGATTGGTCGAACCAAATGGCGAATGTATTTCGCAAACTTGGAGTAAAAAAAGGAGATAGAGTTTGCGCTCTTCTGCCTAAAAATCCTGCTCTGGTCGTTTATATTTTAGCTGCTTGGAAAGTTGGCGCGGTTTATGTTCCATTATTTACAGCGTTTGGTCCACAGGCGATTGAATATCGGATTAATCATTCTGAAGCAAAAGTGATTTTGACGAATAAAGAACAACGTTCAAAATTACCTCCAAGAGAAAAAATGCCAACATTAGAGCATATTTTTGTCATTGATGAAACAAATGACCATAACGATTTATCATTTTGGGAAACGCTTTCAAAAGAGTCTGTCGATCATCAGACCGAAGAAACAACTGTGGACGATTTACTAGCTATCCAATACACATCCGGATCGACGGGGATGCCTAAAGGAGCCATGTGGTCGCACAACTTGCTCATTAACATATATCCTTATATGCGATACGCCATCGATTTACGGGATGATGATGTATTTTTAGGAGGAGCCGATCCGGGATGGGCTTACGGGCTGATCTTTTGCACATTTGCGCCAATGTGCTTTGGCGTGCCAATCGTCTTTTACGAAGGACCGTTTAAACCAGAAACGTACTATTCTCTTATGGAAAAATATCATGTAACGAATTTCGCTTACGCACCGACCGCTTATCGCGCGATGGTCGCAGCAGGAGCAGAATTAATCAATAAATACAATATCCGCGTGCGGGCAATGAGTTCCGCGGGAGAACCGCTTAATCCGGAAGTGATCCGCTTTTTCCAAAAACATTTAGGGGTTACTGTCCACGACCAATATGGGCTATCGGAAACGTTAATGCTGATCGGCAATTTCAACGCGGTTGACATGGAGATACGCCCTGGTTCGATGGGATGGGTGCTGCCGGGATTTGAAGTCGCGCTGCTCAGCGAAGAAGGCGTTCCGGTAGAGGACGGAAATGTTGGACAAATTGCTTTTAACACGAATTCCATTCCAAACGTGTTCAAAGGTTATTGGAAAGATCCTGAAAAAACGGCTGAGAGATTGGCAGGAAGCTGGTTCCTCACTGGAGACTTGGCAACGAAAGACGCGGACGGATACTTTTGGTTCCAAGGCAGGGCCGATGACATCATCTCTAGTGCCGGATATCGCATTGGGCCTTTTGAAATAGAGAGCTGTCTCATCGAACATCCAGCGGTAGTGGAAGCAGCGGCCGTTGGAAAACCAGATCCGTTAAAAGGGGAAATCGTCAAAGCCTTCGTCGTATTGGCAGATGGATTTACTCCATCAGACGAACTAGCGCAAGAATTATCATTATTCGTGAAAAACCGTTTATCAAAACACGAATACCCTCGCGAAGTGGAATTCGTAACGGAACTGCCTAAGACGCCTAGTGGAAAAATCCAGCGATTTATCCTACGCAATCAAGAAGTCGAAAAACAAAAAAACACCTAATCAGGCAAAAAAGTGTCCGATTCCTTGAACGGACACTTTTTTGCTTTCATCGTAAATCTTTCCTTATTTCCCGCACCACATGGCCAAGCTCCGGCAAAATCAATTTTGTCATCGCAAGGCGCACCGCTCCCGACGACCCTGGGGTGGAAAAAATCGCTGTATCGTTCGCTACGCCGGCAATCGCCCTCGATAATATCGCGGCTGAACCGATATCTTCCGTGTAGCTTAACATGCGAAACAACTCGCCAAAGCCAACGATTTCTTTTTCGATGATTTCTTTTACTGTTTCAATGGTCACATCCCGTTTAGCGATGCCTGTGCCGCCGTTTGTTAGCACCACATCAATATTCGTCTGTTCGCATCCGTGCAAAATCGCCTCTCGAATCGCTTCTTTTTCATCTTTTACGATTTCATAACTGACAACTTCATGACCAGCTTCTTTTAATAAATCCATCATTAATTTTCCGCTCTTATCCGTGTCTTTTGTCCTTGTGTCACTAATCGTAATGACTTTACAGCGGACGATGTGCGGTGCTTCTTTTTTATGTTCCGTAACGCTCATATCGATCACCTATTTGATTAAAATTTTTTATAAAAAAGCAGCCTTCATAAAAGGCTGCTTTTATTCCATATTAACCAATATTCGCCAGTCTGACAACATCCCGCGCAATCATGACTTCTTCGTTCGTCGGGATGACTAACACTTTTACCGGGGAGTGTGGATAGCTAATGAACGCCTCTTTGCCGCGCACTTTATTTAATGCAGGATCCCAGTATACTCCCATAAATTCAAGGCCGCGCAAGACTTTCGCACGGATCACTTCACTGTTTTCGCCAATTCCAGCCGTGAAAATGATCGCATCTACACCGCACATGCGCGCCGCATAAGAACCGATATATTTATGAATGCGATTAGCAAATACTTCAAGCGCCAGCTCAGCACGTTTATTTCCTTCTGCCGCAGCTTTTTCAAGGTCGCGCAAATCGCTAGAAAGACCGGAAATTCCAAGCATTCCGCTTTTCTTATTTAATACTTCAAGCACTTCATCCGCAGTCATTCCCGTTTTTTGCATAATGTAAGGGATAAGGGCTGGGTCAATGTTCCCTGAACGCGTTCCCATTGCTACACCAGCGAGCGGCGTAAAGCCCATGGACGTATCGATCGATTTTCCTCCTTCTACTGCCGCGATGCTGGCCCCATTTCCAAGATGGCAAGAAATGAGGCGAAGCTGTTCAATCGGGCGGCCAAGCAATTCGGCAGCACGTTGTGTTACATACTTATGAGACGTACCATGGAACCCGTATTTGCGAATGCCAAATTTCGTATAGTACTCATATGGAAGGCTGTATAAAAACGACTGCTCCGGCATCGTTTGATGAAAAGCCGTATCAAACACCGCCACGGCAGGCACATTTGGCAATACTTCTTGAAATGCTTTAATACCGATGATGTTTGCCGGATTATGAAGCGGAGCAAGCTCAGATACTTCTTCAATTTGCTTTAATACTTCATCAGTAATCAGCACGGAATCACTGAATTTCTCCCCGCCATGCACAACGCGATGACCAATTCCGTCAATTTCTTCAAACGAACGAATAATACCGTGGCTGATTAGCTTGTCAAGCAACATTTTCACAGCTACCGCGTGGTTTGGAATCGCTGTCACTTCTTGGATTTTTTCACCGTTGACCGTAATTGTAAAAATCGCATCGTCAAAACCGATTCGTTCCACGATTCCTTTCGTTAGAACGGTTTCGTTCGGCATCTCAAATAATTGAAACTTTAAGGATGAACTACCCGCGTTAATCGCTAAAATTTTGGACATATTTCAAACAACTCCTTTAATTTATCGCTATCGTTATTTTGTTCGATTTTTAATTATTTCACTATACTTTTTCATTGTATGATTGTTCATCCACCCTTTCAAGCAAATTATTTGTGATAATTTGGTGACAAGCCTATATTTTTATCTTTCGAAAATAAAAATAATTACTATCTTCCGAAAATAAAAACAGTTCCCACTTATCACGGGAACTGTTTTACTTCCCTTTTTCTTCTGTAACCCATTCATCAATTTTTCTCATCATCGCCTGCATCGCCTGTTTATTGGAGAAACGGGGAAGTTCCGCTAACAACGCTTTTTTCGGTGCTTTTACGTTTTCTCCTTTCTTTTGCAAAATAAAAATGCTTTTTGCTGCTTGTTCTGTTTTAAACATCGATAGCGGCAGTTGCAACAATCCTTGAATAACCGCATGCTCTTTAATAAATTCATGCAATTTTGCCGCTTGGTCACTTGAAAATAATGTATTTGGAATTAAGAAAAACAAGTAGCCGCCTTCTTTTGTATAATACAAGCTTTGTTCAATGAACAAATGATGGGCGTATGAATGTCCTTCTTCCGCCTTTAATGCAAAGCGAGAAGCATTTTCTTTATGTGGATAATAACCGACAGGCAAATCACACACGACTACATCTGCAAGCTCTACAAATAGCGGCTGCAGCCCATCTTGATTAAAAAGCTGAATCGCGTGTTTTTGCAAATTCGCGTTCACATATGCCAGCTTGATTAATACATCGTCCACATCCACACCGTAACTTTTCGTTTGCTTCCCTTTAAGATGGTTAAGCACCGTTGTCAGCAAATTTGCGGTACCGACGGCAGGATCAAGAATGGTAAGCGCCAGATGTTGGCGAGTAAATTGATTGACTAAATAGCTTATAAATAAACTAACCGCATCCGGGGTCATTTGATGATGCGGTTGTGTATATTCCTTCATTCCTTTTAACACCGCAAGCTGAAATGCTTTTCTTATTTCTTCATTCGTAAACCGTTCGAGTTGAATGTCGGCATATTGTTTTTTGAGACGTTTCGCGTTGACTTCGCTCACTTCTTCTTGAAGAACATCGCCGTGAAACACATTTTCTCCCGTTTCTGCCACCGCTTCTAAATAGGTGCATTGTAATTCATCTTGCAAAATTTTGGCTGTTTCATCAAATAATGTAAACAAACGTTCTACTGGAGTTGCCATTGTTCCTCCACCTTTCCGTAAGTGTCCAATACTTTATTGTACGATGTGCACAATCCAATAGCAAGAAGGATAAACGAACATTTGCCGATCGCAAGCCTGTGTCGATAAAATAGGAAAGACCTCGAACAAGTCGAGGTCTTTTCGGTTATTTTGCTGCTTTTGCCGCTTCGATGGCCGCTTCGTAGTTCGGATGATTTGTTACTTCCGGCACATATTCCACATATGTTACAATATCGTTGCTGTCAATGACAAACACCGCGCGTGCCAGTAAACGCAATTCTTTAATCAGCACGCCGTACGCTTGCCCAAAGGAAACATCGCGATGGTCAGAAAGAACTTGTACGTTTTCCACACCTGCCGCCCCGCACCAGCGTTTTTGCGCAAACGGCAAATCAACGCTAATCGTCAATACTTTCACATTATCCAATTTTGCTGCTTCTTCATTAAACCGGCGTGTTTGCGCATCACAAACGCCTGTATCCAGCGACGGAACAACACTGATCAAGCGGACGTGGCCTTTCGTATCAGCGAGCGTGACTTCCGATAAATCGTTAGCCAATACTTTAAAATCAGGTGCTTTGTCTCCCACTTTCACTTCATTACCAACTAATGTTACCGGTTGTCCTTTAAATGTAACTTGCGCCATTGGTCTTCCCCCCTTAAAATATGTACTACTGTCATCATAAAGGGAATACCAAAAAATTTCAATGGTTTCAACTTATCAAATATCAAAATCGTGTTTTTCTGTTGGCGAATCCTTTTTATTTTTCTTTAACATCTCTTGAATTTTCTCAATCGCCTGCGGTGCCACATCCAATATCTTTTCATATAAATGAGTGCTTTCGTCAAGATGAAGCAGTTTTACTCCCGAAGAGTTAACGATCAAAAAGGCAATAGGCGTAATGGAAACACCGCCGCCGCTTCCGCCGCCAAATGGATGCTCACTAGCCTGTTGTTGACTAGCGCCATTGCCATCCATCATAAATTCACTACCACCCGCCGCAAATCCAAAACCTACTTTGGAAACCGTTAAAATGATACTTCCGTCTGGCGTTTCGACCGGATCACCGATAATTGTATTGACATCAATCATTTGTTTTAAATTTTCCATCGCTGTTGTCATAAGCCCTTGAATTGGATGATTGCTCATGCAAGATTCCTCCTAGTAGCTTTCATTTGTTTGCTGGGTGACAAATGTTTTTATTTCTGACAAATGATAGTCACGCCAATATTTCACAACTCGTATTCCTGCTAACATAGCATGCCCGATTCGAAAATGAATCATACATACGAATTTCGTTTCGGAAATTGCTTCATGAAAAGATGGAGTAATCATTAAACAAGGTGACGTTTGTAGTTTCATATATTTGCTAAATAATGCAACCAAACTATATTTCAACGACCATCCTAATCCGACAATCATCCCTGTTGCCGCTGCATCTCCTGTTCCGATTTTCGTCTGCCATTCGAATTTCGTAATGGATATATGACGAAGGAATTTTTTTATAATTGCATTCAGTCGTACGACATGTCTGGCAAACTCCTTTGCTTTCTGAAAGCTATCGATAATATCCTCTAGCGTATACTTGCTTCGGTTTGGCTTGCTTTCGGAAATATTTTTTACCGTTTTGTTATGAACAATGACGATACCTGGCGACTCTGTTTCTATTTTTACTAATGGTATATGTATCGTATATCGAATAATCCCAAATAATGTTCGAAACGTAATTTTCCATTCATCATCATCTTGTGCATGTTGAAAAAGAATTGTAATCGACAACTTCATCACCGATAAAACAAAAATCAATAGAAAAAGAGCGACAACTATACTTACCGCAATTTTCAACATCAGCACTCCCCTTCAACATACCATTGTCACCATGTGCGTAAAAAAATAAACCTGCCAATATGACAGGTTTATTCATGAATGACAAGTGTATCAGCAAACTGGTCGTGCATCCCTTTTTTCTTTTCTGAAAAAGCGACAAAAAGAAATCCGATAAACAAAATCGTTTTCGCAATAAACTTCCCGATCACTTCACGAAATAACACGGTCGTCCATGTTAACGGCTTTCCAGACTCATCAATCACTTTTAATCCAAACACCATTTTTCCTAACGTTTGTTGAAAGAATTTTGTCATCAATACAAAATATGCATAAAATGTCAAGGTCGTAGCAATCGTTGCTGGCGCAAACATATTCGTCCGATCAACAGAAATATCCAACAGATGAAAGAACGGAAAAATAAGCAAACGGTTTAAACTGGAGACAACAAGCAAATCGAGCAAATATGCCCAAAATCGCATCCAAAACCCAGCATATCGTACATGAGAAGATACATTTGCATATGTTTCATTTCTTGCCTCTACAGGAACTGGCAGATACTTTTCGGTCATTTTTCCACTTCCTTTATTCAGCATATAAATACATTAAGCGCGGTGAAGAAGGGTTAGAAAGCAATTTTATTAATTCGGTTGCTTCATGCTTTGGCGTTGTGTTTTGATTGAACGCCATTTGAAATAAGGAGCCAAACGAAAATTCATTCGTATATTTCACCACTTGCGCGTCCGACAAATGATGGTCTTTTTTTAATGCGGCGATCGTATCGTCCAAATAACCAAATTCGTCAATCAAATGCAATTGTTTTGCCTGTCTTCCATCATAAATTCGCCCATCGGCAATTTTTCGAACTTCGCTTTCCGGAAGATGTCTGCCTTCGGAAATCACTTTCACAAATCCCTCATAAGAATTTTGAATTAGTTGCTGCAATATTTTCTTTTCTTCTTCCGTCATTTCCCTTGTCGGATTCATAATGTCTTTATACGGTCCGCTTTTGATCGTGACAAGCTTTACTCCATACTTTTTAGCAAGTCCTTCATAGTTTAAACTTTGCATAATCACCCCCAGCGAACCGGTAATCGTTTCAGGACTTGCGAAAATTTTATCCCCTGCCGTCGAAATGTAGTATCCTCCCGAAGCTGCCATCGATCCCATTGAAACGTAAATTGGTTTCTTCGTTTCTTTTTTTAGTTCCAGCAGTTGGTCGTGAATCTCCGCGCTTTCCACGACGCCGCCCCCAGGTGAATTTACTCTTAGCACAATCGCTTTTACCGTATCGTCATTTTTTGCTTGCTCAATCATTCGCAAAAATGATTGATGATCATATCCTGCTGCAGCAAATAGCGCCCCCGTATCTCCTACATCTTGAATAACTCCATTTACTTCAAGAACAACGATTTTTTGCAATTCATCGCCATCTTCAAGAACCTCTTCGCTGAACTCATTCTGCACTAATGCAAGCCAATTTCCCGACCATTTTTCCGCATCGCTTGTTAACAGTGTAGTAATAACGTTTACTAAGGCGGAAAAAACAAATAATACAACAGCAATCAATAACGCGATCCATCGCTTTCGATTCATCATTCTTCCCCCTATGAAAACAACTTATTTTTAGATTTCGTGTAAAAGTGTTACACTAAATTATGTATACTTCACTTATTGTACCATAATTACCAATTGACTAAAATATGACAACGGGACAATGGGAGGGTTTTAAATGGCAGACGAGCGCAATCATCTTTATTTTTTTTATAAGCGTGATGAACAACTGATGAAACGTGTAGAACCGCTGATCACGCTTGCAAAACAAGGTCCGTTTGTGGTAGTCGATGATCATAAAAAAGCGAATATCATCGTCAGCATCGGGGACGATGGCTCGTTTTTACAAGCGGTGCGTCAAACAGGATTTCGCAACGATTGCTTATATGTCGGGATTTCCACACTTCCGTCACGCGGGTTTTACTGCGACTTTCAAATTGATGACATTGATCATATGGCAGAAGCAATAAAAAATTTACAGCTGGAAGTAAGAAAATATCCAATTATTCAAGTTACCATTGATGGCACCGCTTCATTTTTCTGTTTAAACGAATGTTCCATTCGCTCGCAAATTATTAAAACATTAACGATGGACGTATTTATTGACGACCTGCACTTTGAAACGTTTCGTGGAGATGGAATCATCATTTCGACACCGACAGGAAGTACGGCATATAATAAATCGGTAAACGGCGCTGTCGTTGATCCGCTTCTTCCTTGCTTTCAAGTAAGCGAGTTAGCTTCACTCAATAATAACCGTTACCGGACGCTCGGTTCATCGTTTATTTTAAGCGGAGAGCGAAAATTAACTTTAAAAATGTCCGATGAAACAAGCCATTTTCCAATCATTGGTTTAGATAATGAAGCATTAAGCATTCAACATATTGAAAAAATTGATGTCATCTTAAGCGACAGAGTGATTAAAACCGTCCGTTTAAAGGACAATTCTTTCTGGGACAAAGTAAAACGAGTGTTTTTATAAGAAAACTCTCTCTGGAAGTAAACTGTTCTTCGCCCGCTGGGGTGTTCTTGCTTTTGTTGTGATTTAGCTTTTTGATAAGACGAGTCAGGCTGGAGACAATCTTTCGCCCACAATGCCGTTTAAGAGCAAAAAAGGACTGTTTCCTGTTTGAAACAGTCCTTTTTTTACTTTTTTATTGCTGCTTTGCAAGGCGCATCTCGCGTTCGCGCAGCTCCACGCGACGGATTTTTCCTGACGGCGTTTTCGGCAAATCATCGACAAATTCAATTTTACGCGGGTATTTATACGGTGCGGTCAGCTGTTTGACATGCTCCTGCAGCTTTGGAATCAGCGCCGGATCATTTTTATCTACTCCTTCGCGAAGAACAACAAACGCTTTCACAACATAACCGCGTATTTCATCTGGACTAGCGACGACAGCACACTCTTTTACCGCAGGGTGCTTGACAAGGGCGTCTTCTACTTCAAACGGTCCGATTGTATAACCGGAGCTAATGATAATATCATCTCCACGCCCTTCAAACCAAAAATATCCATCTTCATCTTTTCTCGCTTTATCCCCTGTAATATAATAATCACCGCGGAATTGCATCGCCGTTCTTTCCGGATCTTTATAGTAATACTTAAACAGCGTTGCAGTGTCGACGTGGACGGCGATATCGCCAACTTCGCCGACGGCGCAAGGTTCCCCGTTTTCATTGATAATCTCAACGATGTTTCCCGGCGTCGGTTTGCCCATGGAGCCTGGTTTGATCTTCATACCTTTCATAACGCCGACAAGCAATGTATTTTCCGTTTGTCCATATCCATCCCGGACTTGAATGTTGAAATATTTTTCAAACGTATCAATCACTTCCCTGTTAAGCGGCTCTCCGGCTGATACGGCGCTGCGGAGATGCGGAAGCTTATAATCGCCGATATTTGGCACTTTTGCCATTAGCCGATACTCCGTCGGCGTGCAGCAAAGCACATTTACTTCGTACTTGCTTAAAAGCTGTAAATATTTTTCTGGATCAAACCGGCCATAATACACAAACCCAGTGGCGCCTGAACCGAGCGTTGATAAAAACGGGCTCCAAATCCATTTTTGCCATCCTGGACCGGCAGTCGCCCAGACAAGATCATTTTCTTCAATGCATAACCAATTTTTCGCAGCGATGCGCAAATGCGCATACCCCCACCCGTGCGAATGAACGACCCCTTTCGGATTTCCGGTCGTTCCCGATGTATAAGATAAAAACGCCATATCATCACGGGATGTGTCAGCCGCAACAAGCTCATCGCTTTCTGCCTTCATCGCTTCCTCTAAATTGATCCAACCGCTCGGTTTCGTCTTTCCGACAACGAATTTCATAATATGGTCAATGTTTCCGATCGGTTCAAATTGATCCACATATGGCTCATACGCAATAATCGCTTTTACCTCACCATGGGAAATACGGTATTGCAGATCTTTTGTGCGTAGCATTTCCGAACTCGGAATGACTACCAGCCCCGCTTTTAATGTTCCTAAATATACTTCATACGCTTCAATTAAGCGGGGCACCATAACAAGCACTTTATCCCCTTTTTCAAGCCCACGTTTTAATAAAGCGTTTCCAATTTTATTGGCGTGTTTGATTAAATCGCCATATGTAATTTCCCGTGTTTCCCCTTGTTCATTTTCCCATTTTAAAGCAAGCTTATTCGGATTAGCCATCGCATGTTTTTCGATCTCAGACGTTAAATTATAGCGTTCCGGCGCAATGAAATTTTCCCGCTTCATTTTCTCCAACTCCCCTTTACAATATGATAGGTGCCAATTTAGCGCATGCTACTTACATTATACAAAATAATTTATATATTTTGAATATTTTTAAAAAATAATAAAAGGCGGGATAAACCCGCCTTCGTAGCCATATATATTCAATTAAAATTGTTGTTGAGTACCGCCTAATTGTTGTTGCGCCATAGCAACAAGGCGTTTTGTGATTTCTCCCCCAACAGAACCGTTAGCGCGAGAAGTAGTATCAGCGCCTAATTTTACGCCAAATTCTTGAGCGATTTCGTATTTCATTTGTTCAAGAGCTTGTTGTGCTCCTGGAACAAGCAATTGATTCGAATTGTTGTTGCGTGCCATATGTTTTCACCTCCTTGTACCTATAGAATGTGTGAAAACATATGGCTTCATGCATTTATCTCATTGGTAAATTTCGGGATTTAGAATAACTGTTCAAACTCATCTTCCGTTGCGGAATGTTCGTCGATGACCATCGTTTCCGTATTTGCGATCGCCTTCTCTATTAATGGTTGTAAATCAACAAAACTTTCATAATGAACCACTTTTTCTTTTTTTGGTTTTGTTTTTGGCGATCTTGGCGTAAAAATGGTACAACAATCTTCATATGGAAGAATCGAAATATCGTGTGTGTCAATTTTTTTAGCAATGTCGATAATTTCTATTTTATCCATCGATACAAGCGGCCGCAAAATCGGCGTTGTGGTGACATCATTAATGACAAACATGCTTTCTAGAGTTTGGCTGGCAACTTGTCCAAGGCTTTCCCCTGTCACAATCGCAAGTGCTCGATGCCGCTGACGCAATGCATCAGTAATTTTTAGCATTGCTCTTCTTGTTGAAATAAGCGAGTATTCGTTTGGCACTTGTGTATAAATGGCTTGCTGCACTTCTGTAAAAGGAACAATGTGAAGTTTTATTTTTCCTCCGTACGTGGTTAATTTTTTCACTAAATCAATCACTTTTTGTTTTGCCCGATCGCTTGTAAACGGCGGACTAAAAAAGTGAACCGCTTCTATTTCCAATCCGCGCTTCATTGCCAAATACCCGGCAACTGGGCTATCGATTCCACCGGAAAGCATGAGCATTGCTTTGCCGCTCGATCCCACCGGCAAGCCTCCGGGACCTGGAATATCGTGACACGTGATATATGTGCCTTCTTGGCGAACTTCCACGCGGACATCGATATCAGGATCATGTACATTTACCGTTAACCCGTCTGTATTGCGCAAAATATGAGCGCCAATTTCATAATTTAACTCGCTGCTTCCATACGGAAATTGCTTATCCACTCTTCGAGCGCTTATTTTAAACGTTTTTCCTTCATGAGGAAGCTGCTTAACAGCTGCCAATGCTGTTTCTTTTATTTCGTTCAATTCATTATGACATTTCATTGCTAAACTAAATGAATGAATGCCAAATACATTTTTTAATTTGTCAATAATCGGTTCATGCGGTTCTCCGTTTAGTAAAATGTACATGCGATCACGCATATATTCGATTTTAATATTCGGAAACTCATGAAGTTTTTTAGCGACATTATCTTTTAAACGGCGAACAAACAAGTTTCGATTTCGACCTTTTGTCGTCATTTCTCCATAGCGAATTAAA
Source organism: Parageobacillus toebii NBRC 107807 (assembly GCF_003688615.2). Taxonomy (GTDB): domain Bacteria; phylum Bacillota; class Bacilli; order Bacillales; family Anoxybacillaceae; genus Parageobacillus_B; species Parageobacillus_B toebii. The sequence continues at coordinate 281,263 of NZ_CP049703.1, forward strand.
ATACGGTCATATTTCATAGCAATTACCTCGTTACCTCTCTTAATTTTTCGATTGCCTTTTTCATCACGGCGATAGCAATCGGAATTTCTTCGAGCGTATTTTCAAAGGAAAGGCTAATGCGAATGCCGCTTTCCGCCCGTTTGTCCCCCATTCCCATCGCCAATAATGTTTTACTTGGCGCCTTCTTTTTCGAAGAACACGCCGATGTAGTGGAAACAAAAATATCGTTTTTTTCCAATTCATGAACAAACACTTCCGGTTTAATGCCATCTAAAGAAAAGTTAATAATATGCGGGGCGGAATGCTCTAATGGCGTATTTATTTGAATAAAGGGAATCTCTTTTAATTCATTGAGCCAAGCTTGCTTGACTTCAAGTAAATAATCGATTTGTTTGTCGTATTTTTCTAACGACATCCGCAACGCTTTTGCCATTGCTACAATTGCCGGAACATTTTCGGTCCCAGAACGGAGCTGCATTTCCTGCCCTCCGCCCGCTAACAACGGCGAAAGCTGAATTCCTTGGCGAACGTATAAAATTCCCGCACCACGCAGCCCATGAAACTTATGAGCCGACATTGTACATAAATCAATATGCGCTTTTTTCATATCAAGCGGTACTTTACTGATTCCTTGCACTCGGTCGACATGGAAAATCGTTTTCGGATAGTTCGAAAGCAGCTCACCAATCTCTTCTACAGGTTGAATAGCGCCAACTTCATTATTGACATGCATAATCGAAACGAGAATCGTATCATCGCGCAGCGCTTTTTTTACTTGCTCAACTGTAACGACACCATTTTCATTCACCGGTAAATATGTCACTTCAAATCCTAATTGTTCCAATTGATGGCAAGCCTCTGATACAGATGGATGCTCAATCGCCGTCGTAATAATATGATTGCCGCGATGGCGATATTGAAAGGCAACTCCTTTTATGGCAAAATTATTTGCTTCCGTTCCTCCAGATGTAAAAATAATTTCGCTCGGTTTGACTTGCAATGACGCGGCAATTTGTTCACGAGCTTGCGTTAATAGCCGCTCCGCTTTCATTCCTAATTCGTGAAGAGAGGACGGATTTCCGAAATACTTTGTAGCCACAGTGACAAACGAATCCACCACTTCAGGAAACGGTTTTGTTGTTGCGCTGTTATCTAAATAAATCATCACGTCCATCCTCCGATTATCGTTAACAAATTGTACACTAGTAAGTAATTATAATAAAGAAAGCCGTTAAACATCAACCGAAACATATTATACTTACATTATTCGCAAAAAAACCGATAAATATCTCTATCTATCCAGTGATATTTATCGGTCTTGCGAATCGTTTATTCTTCCTTGGAACGTTCATCACGAAAAATTTGTTGAATGCGTTGAAGCGCACCAGGCTCCACTTTTTCTAAAGCCGCTACCGCTTGCTCCAGCGCCTGTTCATAATCGTAATGGCGAAATAGAAATTCGGCTTCTTCCAATCCTTCTTTTACGCTAGGATAGCGACGGCGGTAGCGGTTCCCATATTGAATCACTTTTTCGACAAGAGATGCTTGCTCAATCATTTCCACCGTCCGTTCATATACGCGCTGAACCATGTTTCCGGATTCCTCCAACGCTTGATGGACAGCAGACATATTAAGCGGTTTTTCCTCTAAACGCACCGCGACTTTCATCAAACTATCTTTTGCTTCCGACAATTGCAATTCGTAAGATTTTGGAAGCCCTGGCAACCGGCTTTTTTGCACAAGCCGCATTGCTTCCGACAGCTTTTTCTTCATCTCATCTAGTTTTTCGCGGGCAACTAGCTCGTCTTTTCGCAATGTTTGCAACATCTTGCGAAACTCCTCATGCTCTTCTTTCATCATTTCTATTTGCGCCAACAGCTGCTCTAATTCTTCTTTTAAAAGCGAATGAGCGGTTTTCGCTTCTAAAATGCGGGCTTGAATGATTTCAAAACGCTTCATTAACTGGTGGATTTGTTTTTCAATGCTGCGATATTTTTCAAGATCTTTTGTCGATAACCGATAGCTTTGCTGTACAAACAATGTTTCTTCACTTGTTTCTTTCGCTTCTTCGTTGAGCTCGTTCAACATTTCTTCAATACGAGACATTTCTGTTTTTATGTAGTGATGGGAAATTACTTCTTTTTCCAATAAATCGTATAATGTATCAATCTCTTCTTTTATTTCAGTAATCCCTTGTTTTGCTTCTTCTACTTGCAAATCGCCAATCATTTGCATACACTGTTCAATTTTTTCCCGCTTTTGCACTATTTCCCGATCTATTTGTAAATGATCAAGGATATAGCCTTCCTGCTTCATTTCTTTATATCCATCGTAAAGCTCTTCCAGCTGGGCTGGAATCGTTGTTTGACACTCTGTTAATAATTCTGGAATATCGCTCATCATCTCTGTAACTTTGTTTAGTTCCCCTTTTGATGAAAGAACGATTTCCCGCGCAGCCAAGTAGTTTCCTGATGCTGTTAATTCCTCAAACTGTTTAAATTTTGATTCGATCTCTTCTAATTTTTCATCTAGCTTTGCCGCTGCAACTCCGAACGTATACCGATAAGCCAACAACGTTTTTTTTCGCTTCACGATACATTGTTCTTAACTCTTCTATTTCAGTACGGTTTTGCTCCTCACTGCCGATCAATTCATGCACTTCATCAATAATGAGTTGAACTTCCTCTTCCGCTTGACGCAGCAGCTGATCGATTTCACGCAACACCGCTTTTGCTTTTGCATAACGATATTTATCAAGCAATTCTTCTGTATCAAATAATTTTTCTTCCACGTCAGGCAACTTAACAGCTACGAGATCGTCCCACTTTTGCCGCCACTTCTCAAACAATTGTTCCGTTTCTCCCGTCATATTCAATTGTTTTACTTTCGAAAGCTCATCGGGCACCGGTCGATTCATAATCGAAATTTTCCACGCTTCCAGTCGATCAATTTCGCTATACATTTTTTTTCGGTACACATGATTATATATCATTACTCCGCCAAGAAGGAGTAGAACGATAACTGCGATTTCCATCAAGAAATAGCCCCCTTGCACCCGAGTTAGTCACAAAAGAAAATGAGGTTAACCGAGAAGGCAAATTTGCGTAATGTTTTTTCAATGTTTTTATGATACCATGTTAACGACATTTTTTGACCAAATTTTTTATTTTTTTCACAGAAATCTTCATTTTTCTTATATTAAGGAAGGAGTGAGTCATTTTGCGTGACGGGCACATCCATACCCCGTTTTGTCCGCACGGAAGCGGCGATTCACTAGAACAATACGTTGAACGGGCCATTATGCTTGGCTATAAAGAAATTTCTTTTACAGAGCATGCCCCGCTTCCGGAAGGATTTACCGATCCGACACCATATCAAGATAGCGCAATGCGTCGCGAACAAATCGATCATTATTTCGCATCATTAACCGATTTGAAAGCACGTTATCAAAATGATATTATCATCCACATCGGTCTTGAAGTCGATTTTATTCTCGGTTTCGAAGAAAAAACAGCACGATTTTTAGAAGATGTCGGACCGTTGTTAGATGACGGCATTTTATCTGTACATTTTCTCTATTGCAAAGGACAGTACGTCTGTATCGATTACAGCCCTGAAATGTTCGCCGATATCATAACATTATTCGGCTCGATCGACAATGTGTACAATGCGTATTACGACACAGTTTTGCAATCGATTCGCGCAAATCTTGGCCCGTATAAACCGAAACGCATTGGCCATATGACGCTTATCCATAAATTTCAAAAACGCTTCCCTTGTTCTTCACCGATGACGGAGCCGCTGTTACAGATTCTCGATGAAATAAAACTCCGCGATTATGAGCTTGACTATAACGGTGCAGGTGCTAGAAAACCGCTTTGTTTGCAGCCGTATCCGCCAAACTGGGTAATCCGCGAGGCAATGAAGCGAAACATCCGTATTATATATGGTTCAGACGCACATAGCGCAAACGATTTACATCAAGGAACGGACGTTATGCTAAAAGAAGCGTTTTTCGATTGACAAAGTTTCTATAACCACCATAGAATATCCTCATATGGACAAAGGAGGCGGAAAAACATTGTTTCATGCTGTCGCTTATAACGGAACACGGGAAGAAAACTACGAACTTGTCATTCAACAGCTGCGCGCGTTAATTGAAGGAGAATCAAACTTCATCGCTAATTTAGCCAACGCTTCCGCTTTATTAAATCATTTTTTCGAACAAATCAATTGGGTTGGTTTCTACTTAACGGAAAACGATGAGCTTGTGTTAGGTCCGTTTCAAGGGCTTCCGGCCTGTGTACGCATTCCGTTTGGCAAAGGTGTATGCGGCACCGCCGCAAAAAACAAAAAAACCATCATCGTTCCTGACGTTCATCTGTTTCCAGGGCACATTGCATGTGATGCTGCATCGCAATCAGAAATTGTCGTACCTATGATAAAAGATGGGAATGTAATCGGTGTACTAGACATTGATAGTCCGATCAAAAATCGTTTTGATGAAACAGATCAAAAATATTTGGAAAAGTTCGTCGACGTCATTATAGCGACATTATAGGATAGAAAACAATAATCGAGAAGAAAGGAATCCGAATGAACGGATTCCTTTTTACACTTTATATTGACGAACATAATCTTTCACAAAAATACAATTCTTTCCTGTTCTTTTCGCCGCATAAAGCGCCTCATCAGCCCGTTTAAATAAATCTTTCGCTTCTTCGGGACGATTTTTTTTCCAATACGAAATGCCGCATGAAATCGTTACAGGAGGATGTGTTTCCTTTCTTACTTTTTCAGCAAGACGATGCGCAATCGAAATTCCTACGGCTAATGACACTTTCGGCAAATAGACGGCAAGTTCCTCCCCGCCCCAACGAGCGCCGATGTCACTAGCGCGAATATTGGAACGAATGATATTGGCAACCTGAACGAGCACATGATCCCCGATTTGATGTCCATATGTATCATTTACTTGTTTAAAATTATCAATATCGACTAAAATAAACGTTCCAAATTCATCATGAAGCATCGATGTTTTGATTTGTTCATCTAAATAGCGTCTTGTATACAATTTCGTCAAATAGTCCGTAACAACGTGCTTTTCAAGCTCTTCTCTTAACATCGCATTCGTAAATGCGAGGGTGGAATGTTGAATCAGTGACTGCAACAGTTTAAACATTTCAAACGTAAAATGGTATGGTTCGCGATGTAAAACAATCGTAACTCCTTTTAGCTCCCCATTTTGAACCATAGGAGCAGCCATTAGAGAGTGATAGACAGGAACGGAAAGAGAAGCATGAATTTTTGTATCTCCAACAAAGACGATATCCTTTTCCGTTTTCATTTTCTTTTCCACAAATTCAATATACTTTTTGGATTTACAGGATTGAAAAAATGGTGTGCTTCCAGGTAATAGCTTTCGTTTCCTCCCTTCAAACCAGAAAAAACCGACTTCATCCGCACAAAACGATTGCTTAATTTGCTTTACCATAAATTCAATGGCATCTTGAAGACGCAAATTTGCATTCAACTGGTGTATCGTTTCATTAATTAGCTGTAAATCCGCAACGAGACGACGGGATTGCTCATACAATTTCGCATTTTCCAACGCGCTTCCCGCCGTATTGGCAAGCAAAGAAATAAAATTGATTTCCCTTTTTGGAAACTCCATAATGTAAGGGGCCATAATTTCAATAACACCGTAAACGCCCTGCGCTCCTTTAATCGGCGCATACAAAACGGAACGACGCAGCGAAATGGAGTCTTCAAACTGAATTCTCCCCGTCAAAAAAGCCTGCATCGCTGCCATATTTTCGCCGCTTTCATCAAAAACAAGCGGTTTGATTGGCAAATGCCCGTGATGCTGATTATCGTGCGACAAAAGCAAATAGTATGTAAAGGACGGATATACTTGCTTAAGAGTGTTAATAATTTCCTCGAGCACATCATCAATCTTCATCGATGAATGAATTTTCGCGGCAAACCGATGAAGCTGTTCATAACGTTTTTCATCGCTAAGCCCTTGGGATATCATCCTGAACTTTCGGAAAAGCGTTGAAAAATCTTGTTTGATTTTTTTTAGCAGCTTTCTGCTTATGAAAAGCTGGCGATCATACACTAGCTGCAACATCCCGATTAACTCCTCGGAAAGACGAAGGAAAATTTGCGCGGTTATATACTTTTCATCTTCATGAATTTGTATCGTCTGCTGCTCATCATCTACCATTGCTTTTATATTGTCAGGCAGAATTTGATGACAGAAAGGAGAGTGACTTTCTTCTGATTTCGTGATTGCTTCCGGATAAAACGATTTATTTAAAGGATCAAACACAAAAAAAGCAGCTTGCTTTATCATAAGCTCCTGTTTGAGTAGTAACAGCAATTCTGTGATCACATTGGAAAAATTCTCATAATCATCATACGATAAAAACCAATGAAAAAATTTTTGTTTAAAGGCTCCGTACACTTTTTCTTCTTCTAATTTCATCGCCCTTTTCACCTAAACTGATGTTCTCATTCCAGTTAGTTTTAGAATGGAGTATATACAAAACTTTTCAAAAAATTACATCTTTTATTATATCATATTATCTCGAAATAAGGAAAATAAAAATATTGACTTTGCCCTATAAAAGTCATATAATAGCCTTTGTGTAAAATATAGCAGCCTTAGTGCTCACCTTTATGGTTCCATTTTGTTCCTCGATAACGAGGTGTATCGTGTAACTCTTAGCTGCTAGAGCGAGGATACATGAAAACAAAATGGCCATAATTGTTGACGCACGCCTGCTTTTATTTTACCCGAAATAAAAGCAAAAGGAGGAGCATTGAATGGCTCGTTATACAGGTCCAACGTGGAAAATTTCTCGCCGCCTAGGAATCTCCTTAAGCGGTACAGGTAAAGAGTTGCAAAAACGTCCTTACCCACCAGGTCAACATGGTCCAAGTCAACGCAGAAAACTTTCGGAATATGGTCTGCAATTGCAAGAAAAACAAAAACTTCGCCATATGTACGGCGTAAACGAACGTCAATTCCGCAAAACGTTTGAAGAAGCTGGCAAAATGCCTGGTAAACACGGGGAAAACTTTATGATTCTTTTAGAATCACGTTTAGACAACCTTGTTTACCGTTTAGGCTTTGCGCGTACTCGCCGCCAAGCTCGTCAGCTTGTAACGCACGGCCATATTTTAGTTGACGGAAACCGTGTAAACATTCCATCTTATCGCGTGAAACCTGGCCAAACGATTTCTGTCCGCGAAAAATCTCGCAACCTTCAAGTCATTAAAGAAGCATTAGAATTGAACAACTTCGTACCAGATTATTTAACATTGGATGCTGAAAAACTTGAAGGCACATATACTCGTTTACCTGAACGCTCCGAATTGCCAGCGGAAATTAACGAAGCATTAATCGTTGAGTTCTACTCTCGTTAATGCGCCGCATCCCTTCAGATATGGTTCTGGAGGGATTTTTTTCTTGTGATCATCTACCAATAAAAAAACCCGGTCTTCCCGGGTTTTTTTATTGGTAGCGAATTAAATAATATTTTTTCTTTCCGCGGCGAATGATGGTAAAACGTCCTTCGATGCGGTTTTCTTTTGTAATCACTGCATTGACGTCTTGTATGCGCTCGCCATTGATGTAAATCGCTCCGTTTGTAATATCTTCCCTCGCCTGCCGTTTCGATGGCACAATCTTCGCCATGACAAGGAGTTCCACTAGCGGAACTTCCTCTCCCTTATATTCAAAAGAAGGAACGTCTTTAAACCCTTGTTCAATTTCCTCTGCTGTTAATTGTGACACACTTCCACTAAAGAGCGCCTCCGAAATGCGAATCGCTTGCTTCAAGGCTTCTTCTCCATGGACAAGTTTCGTCATTTCTTCAGCTAACGCTTTTTGCGCCGCACGCTGTTCCGGAGCTTTCTGCAGTTGTTTTTCTAGCTCTTCAATTTCTTCTTTCGATAAGAACGTAAAGTATTTTAAATATTTAATGACATCACGGTCGTCTGTGTTAATCCAAAATTGGTAAAACTCATATGGAGACGTTTTTTCCCGATCAAGCCAAATGGCTCCGCTCTCTGTTTTCCCGAATTTTGTTCCATCTGCTTTGGTAACAAGCGGAACGGTTAATCCAAACGCTTTTGCATCTCCTTCCGTTTTTCGGATTAACTCTAATCCTGCTGTGATATTTCCCCATTGGTCACTGCCGCCAATTTGCAAACGACATTGTTCGTTTTGATAAAGTTTTAAGAAGTCCAATGATTGTAAAATCATATAGCTAAACTCCGTAAACGAAATGCCTGTCTCGATGCGCGATTGCACCGATTCTTTCGCCAGCATGTAGTTTAGCCCGAAGTTTTTTCCAACATCGCGCAAAAAAGTAATCACATCAAGCGAACCAATCCAATCATAGTTGTTGGCGATTTTCGCCGGATTTTCTTTCGCGTCAAAATCTAAAAATCTTGACAATTGTTCTTTAATGCGTTCACTCCATTGTTGCACCGTTTCTTTTGCATTTAATGTACGCTCGCTTTTTTTTCCGCTTGGGTCTCCGATTAGCCCGGTCGCACCGCCAACAAGCGCAATTGGACGATGGCCAGCTAGCTGAAATCGGCGCAGCGTTAAAATCGGCAATAAATGTCCGATGTGCAAACTGTCCGCCGTAGGGTCAAATCCGGAATATAGCGTCACTTTTTCCTCATTTAGTAATTTCTGAAGCCCTTCCTTATCCGTGACTTGGTTAATTAATCCGCGCCATTCCAACTCTTGCAACAAGTCCATTTGATCCACCCCTTTTTTATTTTTTCATAAAAAAATCGCCCCTTAAACTCTGAAGGGACGATTGACATCGCGGTACCACCCTACTTAGAAAGCATAGCGCTTTCTCACTTCATTTCGATAACGGCAAATGCCGTCTTTTGCTACTTGGACAATCCGTTCGCAAAAGCTGCTCGAGGAGGTAATTCGTGTTTATCTATGTGCTAGTTCACACCAACCACTAGCTCTCTGAAACAGGGAGATAAACACTACTCGTTCCTGTCATCGCTTTTATGTATATCGTTTTTGATATACATGTTTTTATCATACTCTCATAAATTTGTCAAACCGAATCAGATCGCATTTATAATGAAAGAAAAATGACAAAAAGCCGCAATATTCAACAAAAAATATGATATACTGTGTTTACATTTATTTGTTGTTTATATAGGGGGAATGCCCATGGAGCATATAAAACAAACGTTTTCCCTAAAGAAAGCATGGCGCTATTTTCTCATTACATATGAAGTATGTTGGAATCTTTTTCTTATTTTTCTTATTTTCGCACTATGCGCCATTTGCTTTGCGGTCGGTCTTGGCGCCGGATATTTTGCTTTTTTAGTAAAAGATATGCCGCTTCCTTCGTATCAAGAAATGAAAACAGATATTTACAACTATGAGGAAACAACGCATATTTACTTCGCCAATAACGTTTATCTTGGAAATTTCCGCACGGATTTAGAGAGAGAAGAAGTAAAATTGAAAGATGTTTCCCCTTACGTCATAAAAGCACTGATCGCAACAGAAGACGAATATTTTTACGAACATCACGGTATTGTTCCAAAAGCAATTATCCGGGCGCTTTTTCAAGAAGCTACCAACTCTGCAATGCAAACAGGCGGAAGCACGCTAACGCAACAGCTTGTGAAAAATCAAATATTAACCAATGAAGCGTCGTTTGAACGGAAAGCGAAAGAAATATTGCTTGCGCTTCGCCTCGAAAAATTTTTTAGCAAAAATGAAATTTTAGAGGCATATTTAAATGTCGTTCCATTCGGCAGAAACTCATCCGGGCGCAACATTGCCGGCATCCAAGCAGCGGCCCAAGGCGTTTTTGGAGTAAATGCGAAAGATTTAAATCTAGCCCAAGCAGCATTTTTAGCCGGCCTTCCGCAAAGCCCTTTCGTTTATACGCCATTTACAAGCGATGGAAAAGTGAAAAAAGATTTATCCCCAGCATTGCATCGCATGAAAACGGTGTTAACACGCATGAAACAGGAAGGCTATATTTCCGAAAAGCAATATAAAGAAGCGCTGCAATATGATATCGCCAAACATTTTGCGCCACCGAAGCCATCACCGTTTGAGAAATATCCGTGGCTCACGATGGAAATTGAAAAGCGTGCGAAAGAAGCGCTAGCGGAAGTTTTAGCCAAAAAAGATGGGTATGAGAAACAGCAGTTATGGCAAAACGCATCTCTTTATGAACGCTATTTAGCAAAAGCAGAAAAACAGCTTCGCCAAAACGGGTATAACATTTACACAACGATTGACAAAAATATTTACGATCGCATGCAAAAAGTAGTTGCAAATTATCAATATTACGGCGACGACATTATTCAATACGTAAAAGATCAACAGACGGGCAAAACGGTTGCAAAGCGGGAACCTGTCGAAGTCGGTGCAATCCTTATTGAAAATAAGACAGGGAGAATTATTAGCTTTGTCGGCGGCAGAGATTACGGGCGAGAGCAGCTCAATCACGCCACACAAGCATATCGATCAAACGGTTCGACAATGAAACCGCTGCTCGTATATGCGCCAGCAATGGAAATGGGCATTATTCAGCCCGGTTCCATCATCCCAGACACAGAATTACACATCAAGACAGGTAAAGGTTATTACACTCCAAAAAATGCGGACCGAAAAACACACGGTTTAGTCACCGCTCGACACGCCTTGCAGTATTCTTATAACATTCCTGCGATTCGAACATATATGAAGATCATGAATCAACATCCAGTACAATATTTGCACAAAATGGGCATTACCAGTGTGGCAAAAACAGAAGAAAACCACGTTGCCTTGGCGATCGGAGGAACGAATAAAGGAGTGACAGTAGAAGAAAATGTCAACGCCTATGCCACATTTGCGAATTACGGAACATTTATCGATGCGTATTTAATTGAAAAAATTGTATCGAAAGATGGACAAGTCATTTACGAACATCAAAGCAAACCTGTTCCTGTCTTTTCTCCGCAGACATCCTATTTAATGATTGATATGATGAGAGACGTTATTCGCCGAGGCACAGCGTCCTCTCTTCCGTATTATTTAAAATTCCAAGCGGATTGGGCTGGGAAAACGGGAACAGGACAAAATAATAAAGACTCCTGGTTTGTTGCAACAAATCCGAACGTTACATTTGGCGTTTGGATGGGATATGATACTCCGGCACCGCTGCAGCTAAAATATAAAGGGTTATCCTATAGCAAACGAACCCAGCTATTATGGGCACAACTAATGAATGCGGCTTATGATGTAAAGCCGCAGCTAATCGCTCCAAAAACGCGATTCAATATGCCAGGCGGCATCGTCCGTCGTGCATATTGTACAGTTTCAGGGTTCGTTCCATCTGATTTATGCGAAAAAGCTGGATTAGTCAACTATGATTTATATAATACAAAATTCACCCCAAAGCAAAGTAAGGACCAATATTTAATCGAAGGACGCTTTGTTGAAGTCAACGGCAAACGGTACATCGCGCTTAATACAACGCCGAGCGAGTTTGTTTCAAGCGGGGTCATACTTAATAAAAAATTGCTCAAAGAACTAGGAATCTACAATATAAACTCCGCCGAGTGGAACGGAACATTATTGGTTAGCGAAATGAAAGAAAACGGAAAACGTCCAGACCCGCCTACCGTCCAACTAACCAATGAAACAATAACTTGGAAGCCGCACCACGAAAACGACGTCATTGGCTATCGTGTATATTGTGCGGAACAAAAAGGAGCGCCGTTTCGTGTTGTCTCTATCGTTAAAGCTGGAAAATCTTTAACATTTTCCAATCTACAGCCAAAAGCAACATATTATGTGACAGCAGTAGATATAAGCGGCAATGAATCCCCACCATCGAACATCATTTCTGAACAAAATGCCGCTGTACCAAATTAAGGAAAAAAGAAAACATCAGATAGCCCTTCAAAGAACCATTAAAAAAAAGCTGATCATATCGATCAGCTTTTTTCTTAGTCTTCCATTGTCGATAAATCCCCTGTCGGCAAGTTGAGTTCCCAAGCTTTTAAGACGCGGCGCATAATCTTTCCGCTTCGCGTTTTTGGCAGTTTGTCGCGGAATTCAATTTCCCGCGGCGCTGCGTGTGCCGCCAATCCTTTTTTGACAAACTGGCGAATGTCTTCTTTCAATTCCTCTGATGGTTCATATCCTTCCCGAAGCGAAATAAACGCTTTAATAATTTCCCCGCGCACCGGATCTGGCTTACCGATAACCCCGGCTTCCGCCACCGCTGGATGTTCCACTAGCTTGCTTTCTACTTCAAATGGACCAACACGTTCCCCAGATGTATTAATCACATCATCGACACGACCTTGGAACCAGAAATATCCGTCTTCATCCATATAGGCGGAATCGCCGGAAACGTACCAATCGCCGATGAAGTACGATTCATATTTTTGTGGGTTATTCCAAATCGTTTTCATCATCGACGGCCATCCTTTTTTAATCGCTAAGTTGCCCATACGATATGGCGGCAGCTCATTTCCTTGATCATCAACAATGGCTGCTTTTACACCAGGAATCGGTTTCCCCATCGACCCCGGCTTAATTTCCATGCAAGGATAGTTACAAATAAGATGAGCGCCTGTTTCTGTCATCCACCATGTATCATGAATGCGTCGCTCGAATACTTTCATCCCCCAGCGAATGACTTCTGGATTCAATGGTTCTCCAACACTGAGAATATGGCGAAGTGAGCTTAAATCATATTTTTTGACAATTTCATCGCCGGCTCCCATCAACATGCGAAATGCCGTTGGTGCACTATACCACACTGTTACGCCGAAATCTTGAATCGCTTGATACCATGCATCCGGGCTAAAACGTCCTCCAATAACGACGCTTGAAGCGCCACACAACCAAGGACCGAAAATGCCGTATGACGTTCCCGTTACCCAACCAGGGTCAGCTGTACACCAATAAATATCATCTTCTTTTAAATCAAGCACCCATTTTGCTGTTTGATAATGTTGAATCATTGCGTTGTGAACGTGCAAAACCCCTTTTGGCTTTCCAGTAGAACCAGATGTATAATGCAAAATAAGTCCATCTTGGCGATCTACCCATTCAATGTCAAAATGTTTGCTCGCTTCGTTCATTCGTTTCTTTAAGTCAATATACGGACCTTCTTCCACAATGTTATCCCCGACAAGAAAAACGTATTTCAGCTCAGGCAGATCATTGACTGGAACCCGCGGCAACAGTTCCGGTGTCGTGATGATTGCCTTCGCTCCACTATCCTCAAGCCGATCGCGCACCGCTCCTTCCATAAACGCTTCAAACAGCGGACCAACAATCGCGCCTGTTTTAATGATTCCTAATACAGAAAAATACAATTCCGGAGAGCGCGGCATAAAAATAAATACGCGGTCTCCTTTTTCAATCTCTGCTACTTGTTTTAGCACGTTTGCAACTTTGTTGGACATTTCTTTCATTTCTTTGAATGTATACTTTTCATTTCTCGATGCATCACGGTAATAGAGAGCTACTTTATTTTTTCGAAACGTTTCCGCATGGCGGTCGATCGCTTCATACGCCATATTGACCCGGCCTGTTTCAAACCACGAAAATTCCTTTTCTACTTCTTTCCAATCAAAATTTTTATATGTTTCTTCATAATTTTTTAAATTATAGTCCCCTTGTATGACCGGTAGTACTTCCGTTTTCATTCTCCGACTCCCCCTTATGTAAGTGGTTACAGTCCTATTATAGTATATCTCTTCCGAATTCTCAATTTTTTAAAAATTTTCTTTTTATTTTTTTATGAACTTTTTTTGAAACCGGGCTTCCAGTCGTTTTTTCATGTATAATGTTAGCAGAAAGACAAATCTAGGTGGTGCTCTATGGAACATAAAAAAACGTATAATGCGAAAGAATTAAAAACCCCAAAAGGGACATTAATTATTGAGGGGCCAGTATCTGCTGAAAAACTAGCAAGTTACGAATTTCATCACGATTTGACATCATTCCGCCAGCCGCCGCAGCAACATAAAGCACTCATTGAAATCGCAAAGCTGCCAGAAGGAAGAATCATTATCGCCCGTCATAACCAAACCATTGTTGGTTATGTTACGTTTCTTTATCCCGACCCGCTTGAACGTTGGTCACAAGGAAACATGGAAAATTTAATCGAGTTAGGCGCAATTGAAGTCATCCCGGAGTTTCGGGGTTATGGGGTAGGAAAAAATTTATTGATTGTATCGATGATGGATGATGCAATGGAAGATTACATTATTATTACAACAGAATATTACTGGCATTGGGATTTAAAAGGGACGGGGTTAAATGTATGGGAATACCGGAAATTAATGGAGAAAATGATGAACGCCGGCGGGCTTGTTTGGTATGCAACGGATGATCCTGAAATTTGTTCCCATCCGGCTAACTGCTTAATGGTTCGCATCGGCAAACGGGTCGATCAAGAATCTATCCAAAAATTCGATCGCCTTCGCTTTATGAATCGGTACATGTATTAAAAATCTTTCTTGACAACAAAGGGGAGAGGAATCAGTGATTGTCGAACAAATTATGAAAACTCCTGTCGTTACACTCCAGCCGACAAATACGATTGCAGAAGCGATTCAGTTAGTACGACAACTGCGCATTCGCCATATTCCGATTGTTGATGCCGAAAACCATGTTATCGGCATTGTAACAGATCGAGATCTTCGCGATGCAAGCCCTTCTATTTTTCGTCTTCACGAACATCTCGAAGATTTACAAAAACCGCTCAGCACGATTATGAAAACAGACGTCATCGTTGGACATCCGCTCGATTTTGTGGAAGAAGTAGCAGCGCTGTTTTACGAGCATAAAATCAGCTGTTTACCTATCGTCCAAGACGGCAAACTTGTCGGCATCGTGACGGAAACAGATTTATTATATACGCTTATTCAGCTTACGGGGGCACATCAACCTAGTTCACAAATTGAAGTGAAAGTGCCTAATGAAAGCGGCATGTTAAGCAAAGCGGCCGCTATTATCGCCAAAAGACATACGAATATTTCCAGCGTTCTTTTATATCCTGACGAAGACGAAAACTACCAAATTCTTGTCTTCCGCGTGCAGACAATGAATCCGATTGGAATTATTAACGATCTAAAAAATGCTGGCTATACGGTGTTATGGCCAAACTTACCGGGGGTTTCGTCATGAAAAAAGATTGTGTATTTATTTACAGTGATGATTTCCTTCGGTATAAATTTCATGATGAGCACCCGTTTAACCAACTCCGCGTTAAACTCACATACGATTTATTGCGCGCGATGAATGCATTAGAAGATGAACAAATTGTCACACCAAGAGTCGCAACGGACGAAGAACTTACCTTAATTCATGATCAATCATATATTGAAGCGGTCAAAGCAGCTGGAAAAGGCCAGTTGCCTGAACAGGCAGCCTTAAACTACGGACTAGGGACAGAAGATACGCCAATTTTCCCAAATATGCACGAGGCAAGCGCTTTGTTGGTAGGAAGCACATTAACTGCAGTCGATTATGTGCTATCCGGAAAAGCAAAGCATGCGTTAAGTTTAGGCGGAGGGCTTCACCACGGTTTTCGCGGCAAAGCATCCGGTTTTTGCGTTTACAATGATAGCGCTGTCGCCATTAAGTATATTCAAGAAAAATACGGACTCCGCGTTCTTTACGTTGATACGGATGCCCATCATGGAGACGGCGTCCAATGGGCATTTTATGATGATCCAAATGTATGTACGTTTTCCATTCATGAAACAGGCCGCTACCTATTTCCCGGAACAGGAGGTGTGAATGAACGCGGACACGGGGCAGGATATGGGTACTCATTTAACATTCCAGTAGATGCGTTTACAGAAGATGAATCATGGCTTGACGCTTATACACAAGCGCTTCGAGAAATTGCGGAATTTTTCCGGCCCGATGTGATTTTCACGCAAAACGGAGCGGACGCTCATTATTACGATCCGCTTACTCATTTGTCCGTAACGATGAAAACATACCGTGAAATCCCGAAACTCGCCCATCAAATCGCTCACGAATATTGTGACGGGCGTTGGATCGCAGTTGGCGGCGGCGGTTACGATATTTGGCGCGTTGTTCCGCGGGCATGGGCGCTTATTTGGCTAGAAATGACAGAACAATCGAATATTTCCGGAAAATTACCGAAGCCATGGCTCGATAAATGGCAATCGCGTTCTCCTGTCCCATTGCCGCAAGAATGGGATGATCCGGAACCACTATATCCACCGATTCCACGAAAAGCGGAAATTACCGAAAAAAATGCTCAAACGGTAGAAAAAGCGTTATATCCAATTCGCAGTCAGCGACAAAAATCAACCGATCAAACTATTTCTAATAAATGATATTTTATCATCTTCATAAAAAACAAAAAGGGGCTTAGCAAAAACGATAGCCCCTTTTCGTTATTTCGTTGAGTCACGATATTCAATACGGTGCGGCAGCACGACGATATGGTTTTCGACGTTTTCCTTATTCATATATTTAGTTAATAAACGCATCGCAACCGCACCGATGTCATACATCGGCTGCACTACCGTCGTTAAACGAGGACGAACCATTGTCGCAAGCCGTGTATTGTCAAAACCGACCACTTCTAATTGATCCGGAATGCGAACGCCATGATCTTGCGCGCTATGGATAATGCCAAGCGCCATTTCATCAGTTCCAGCAAAAACAGCGGTTGGCTTCTCGGCTAATTCAGCGATTTTTTCGTATGCCTCAATGCCGGAATCATAGGAGTTATCTCCTTCAATTACAAGCTCTTCGTCATAGGCTATTCCATGCGTTTCTAAAGCGCGGCGGTAGCCCGCCAATTTCTTTTGATTGATTGGATCATCCGTCGGTCCCGTCACATAGGCGACCCGCTTGTTTCCTTTTTCTACAAGATAAGTAACCGCTTCAAAGGAAGCTTGTTCATAATCAATGTTGACTGATGGAATGGTATTATTTGGTTCAATCGTTGCGGCTAACACGATTGGCACAGGTGATTTCTGAAACTCATTGACATGCTCTTCGGTAATGTTTCCACCCATAAACAAAATGCCGTCCACTTGTTTAGCGAGCATCGTATTGAGCAAATGCAATTCTTTTTCTTTATTTTGGTCAGAGTTGCTTAAAATGATATTATATTTGTACATCGTGGCAATATCTTCAATTCCACGTGCCAATTCCGCGAAAAAGATGCTAGAAATATCAGGAATAATAACCCCAACGGTCGTTGTTTTTTTGCTAGCAAGTCCCCGTGCAACCGCATTTGGCCGGTAGCCTAGACGTTCAATCGCTTCCAACACCTTTTTTCTTGTTGATGGCTTCACATTTGGGTTTCCATTCACGACACGAGACACGGTCGCCATCGACACGTTTGCCTCTCGTGCCACATCGTAAATCGTTACATTCATTGATTTCACTCCTCTTTTTTATAAATAAACATCGATTGTTATTTTCATAACAACAAATATCCGTTTATGCAAAAATATCATACGATACATTATGGCTGAATCGCAACGAATTGGCAACTATTTTGCAAATGTTTTCACAAACAATTCACTAATATTGAGGAAAACTTTCTATGTATATCATACCCAACCTATGAACAATGATAACTTTATGGTCCATTTCCATTCCGTTTCCGATATATTTTGCAACCGAACACAAATTCTCATAAAATAATGCATTCACGAAGATTAGTTCAGGAAATCCGCGCTACATCTTGGAAAGAGAAACGTACATTCCAAAAAACATCACAACCCAAATGGCAGTAAACAGAAAATTCCCCCTTCAGAGAATTGCTGAAGGGGGGCGTTGAATTCCATTATGCTTTTACCATTTGCCGCTGGAATGCTCTTATTTCTTCCATAAATTCATTAAATTGAGCAATATCCATTTGTTGTGCCGAATCCGATAATGCAACCGCTGGATCTGGATGTACCTCTGCCATTACTCCATCCGCGCCAATTGCTAACGCTGCTTTCGCACAAGGAATTAATAAGTCACGACGGCCTGTTGAATGAGTAACATCAACCAATACAGGCAAGTGTGTTTCTTTCTTTAAAATTGGCACCGCAGAAATATCCAACGTATTTCTTGTCGCGCGCTCATATGTGCGAATACCGCGTTCACAAAGAATAATTTGACCGTTTCCTTGCGACATAATGTACTCTGCCGCATTAATGAATTCTTCAATCGTTGCCGCTAGCCCGCGTTTTAACAAAATTGGCTTGTTCACTTGGCCTGCCGCTTTTAAAAGCTCAAAGTTTTGCATGTTGCGCGCACCAATTTGAATCACATCAATATAGTCTAGCGCTATTTCAATATCCGCAGGGGTGACAATTTCACTAATCACAGCTAAGTCAAACTCATCGGCAATTCGTTTTAAAATTTTTAATCCTTCCACGCCTAGTCCTTGGAAATCATATGGCGATGTTCTCGGTTTGTACGCACCGCCGCGAAGAAGTTTTAATCCTTGTTTCTTCACCGCTTTTGCAACAGCCGCAACTTGTTCATAACTTTCGACCGCACACGGTCCCATCACAAAATATTGGTTGCCGTCGCCAATTTTTTCGCCTTTTACATCAACAATCGTATTTTCCGGATGCTTCTTGCGCGATACAAGCAATGCTTTACGATGATCATCTTCTTGCAGTTCAAGACCAGCTTTAAAAATTTCTTTAAAAATATGCTGCAATGTCGATGTTTCAAATGGTCCATCGTTGTGCTCAGAAATTAAATCAAGCATTTTCCGTTCACGCACTGGGTCATAACGATATGTTCCTTGCGTTTCCTTGATTTTTCCAATTTCTTGAACAAGTCTCCCTCGTTCATTAATTAATTTTAAAATTTGTAAGTTAATCTCATCCACCTTTGCCCGCAGCTCATCTAATCTCTTATTGCTCATGCTTTCCCATCCTTTCTTTCGTGCAGTTTAGTTCAAAACCATTTTCCACCTTATCCGGATGACTCCAGTCACGGACTTTGTGGTTATTATTTTTTAATTAGTCATTATTATAATGGAAACAGAAGCAGTTGTCATCAAAAAATACTTTATTTATTAAACGCTTTTAAGCAATAAAGTATTTTATAAGAAATTGCATAAGATATTTTATGAGAATTGCATAAAAAGTGTCTGAATCACTCGGAAACAAACGCCAATGGACAATAAAAAAGGACATGCACCATCCTTTCGTAAACGCTTGGAGGTGCATGTCTTTTACAGCTATATGTTAGAAATGGAGTCTTCGGCCAAAGACGCCATTCATGCTTGTATTACTTCTTTTTTTAGAGAGTCATATGTGATATTCCAGTGCGATGTATGCCACACGACAGATCCATTTTCAAACAAAAGTGCTTGCGGAGATTCATGTTTCACACCAAACGTTTCAGCGATATAGTTCGAAAGTGGACGCGCCTCTTGCACAAACAAATAATATGTATCCACTTCTGGATAGTCGGCTGAGAATTTTTCATACTCTTGAAACGCTGCTTGACTAATTGGGCATGTAAGACTATGTTTGATGAATAAAAACCGTTTCCCCTCTTTTAACACTTCTTGAAATTGTTCAATCGTCTCCAGTTTCTTCTTTCCCACTTTGCTCACTCCGTTTCATTTTGTTTTTGCAGTTTTTGCTCCGCATCATGGAACGCTTCTTCTGCTTCTTTCAACAATTTTTCTATATTTTCTTTATCCTTTTCATTTTCTTTATCCTTTTCGCTCGCTGGCACCGAAATCGGGATGACCGATGTTTCCGACGTTGTTGTAGATTCAGAAGAAGATAGCTTCTCGTCCGTTTTTCCAATTGGAATAAATTTCGTTACTTCTTTCGTTTTTTCTTTGGCGACTTCTAACCATTCTGTTGCTGTTGTTTTCATCGGCTCTAATTTTCCTGTTTCATTGATTTCAGCGAGCCATTGTTTTCCTTTTTCGCTTGTCAATAGCATCACCGTCACCGCACCAGCAATTCCGCCGACAATCGCTCCTAACAAAAATCCTCCATTATTTTTTGCCATCAAATATAGCCTCCTTCGTCTTTTTTTGCTTCCTTTCCTTCCATTTTTCCCATATTTCCATAAAAGCATTTCCCCATTGCATTACTTTTACTACTTTTTCTTGGTATGCATCTACTTTCTTTGTCACAGAGGAAGAAAATTGTTGCAGCGAATGGTTGAACGACTGAACGGTAGAACTGACATCACTTACGGCATGGACAAGCGAATTCAATCCTTCCACTTTTTTCTGAACATCATCAGCAAGCGCATTCGCTTTCTTTAACAGCTGTGCCGTTTCCGTCGTAATGCTCTGCACTTCTTTGTCTAAATGGTCAATGGTCGCCGTTAAGCGTCGGATCGTTTCCTGCAATACCGTTAATGTCCTTGCGATATAAATGACTAATATGAAAAAAGAGATGGCAATCAACGCGATGCTGGCATATAAAATGATTTCCACTTAATTTCCTCCTTGCTAGCAGCCGTTTTGGGTTCTCCACATTTTTCCCTTTTCAAACGTTCGACATCCATCCGACAAATTCCTGCAAGTATATTCATTCAAAAAATGATGCGAAATCAATGTTTCCATTTCCAACAAGGGCATTGCATAACGCTCATTCATCGCGGCATGGTCATAATAAGCAGCCTTCAGGATATCGAGGCGGTGAAATTTCCTACGAGACATGCTTATTTATTCACAATGTGAGCTGATAAATTTGGCGATAAAAAACGAGCCGGCAAGTGGATGCCTAGCTCGTTTTTCTTTTTTTACTAAAAGCACCAAATTATGAGTGAACCGTCCGCTCGTATGCTTCTTGAAACTTTTGAATATCTCCTGCGCCCATAAAAATTAATACCGCGTTTTCATGCTGTTTTAATATAGATGTATTATCTTCTTGAATGAGACGGGAATTCGGAATTTGCGCCTGCAGGTCATGAATCGATAATTTGCCATGATGCTCGCGAGCAGAGCCAAATATATCACATAAATATACTTGGTCAGCTTGCTGCAAGCTTTCCGCAAATTCCCGCAAAAACGTTTGTGTTCGCGTATACGTATGCGGCTGAAAAATCGCAACAATTTCGCGCCCCGGATATTTTTGTCTCGCCGCATCAATCGTTGCGATAATTTCCCGCGGATGGTGCGCATAGTCATCAATCAAAATTTGATTGCCAAGCACTTTTTCGCTAAAACGGCGTTTTACGCCTTGGAACGTTTTTAATCGTTCTTGAATAATGCGGACATCCATCTCTTCATAATGGCAGAGCGCAATGACGGCAAGCGCATTTAATACGTTATGGTCGCCAAAGCGCGGAATTTCGAACGAAGCAAAAAACGTATTGCGGACAAACACGTCAAACGCTGTTCCTTCTGTTGTTTTCACCACATTGCGCGCTTGGAAATCATTATCATCCCCAAATCCGTAAAACAACACCGGCACTTTTGCTTGAATTTTTTGTAAGTATTCATCATCCCCACAAGCGATAATCCCTTTTTTCACTTGCAGCGCCATTTCCTGAAACGCTGAAAATACATCGTCGATATTGGCAAAATAATCAGGGTGATCAAAATCAATATTTGTCATGATTGCATAATCTGGAAAGTAGGATAAGAAGTGGCGGCGGTATTCGCATGCCTCAAATACAAAATATTTACTTCCTTCTATCCCTTTTCCCGTTCCATCACCAATTAAATATGATGTTGGATGCACCCCTTGCATCACATGTGCAAGCAAGCCAGTCGTCGATGTTTTTCCGTGCGATCCCGTAACCGCAATGCTTGTAAACTTTTGCAAAAATTCCCCTAAAAAGCGATGATACCGGATCACAGGCACTCCTAATTCATGAGCAGCTTGTATTTCTTCATGCGTTTCAGGAAAAGCATTGCCTGCAATCACCGTATAGCCCGGTTTAATATTTTCTTTGTTAAAGGGCAAAATGGGAATTCCCCGCTCCTCTAATGCTTTTTGGGTAAAAAAACGCTTCTCGACATCTGAACCTTGGACCGTATAGTTCATATCATGAAGAACTTGCGCTAAAGCGCTCATTCCTGTTCCTTTAATGCCAACAAAATGGTAAACTGTCATAATTAAGCCCTCCAACAATCGTCTATCTGTAAGACAGTATATGACGTTCATCTAGTTTTGCCATTTATTTCATTTGGCATATGTATTCTCATATTTCATCATTATAACATTGTTTGCTTCTAAAAACTATGAGTACGTCCAAAAAGAAAACGAATGGGACGGTCTTTCTATCAGCAGCCTTTATATTTCCGACAAATCGACCCTTTCTAAGCGTGGATTTGGCCGATATCTTCTTCCTGCTTTCGCCTGATGCTTTCCGTTTAACAATACATTATCGCCGGTAAAGCCGATATGAATTTTAAGAAGGCTTCTGCCGATGCCATACATATCAACAGGCACGCCTTGCTTTTCAAATTCGATAATGCGTTCCTCATTAAATCCACCGCTGACGACAATTTTCACATGGTGGAATCCTTCACGATCTAACGCTTCACGGAGCGCAAAAATAAGCGGTGGATTGACGCCGCGGGGATCAAACGTTCCGAGCACTTCCGGATGCCGAATAAAATATTGGTCAATCATCGTTCTCGATGTATCGACGCGAACCCCTTTTAATTTATCGCCAAACTCACGGGCAACGCGAAGCGCATCGGTAATACAGTCATTATTGTAATCGACAAGCACAATTAAGTCATCTTCCGGATATTTTTGGTAATACGCCTTTGCCGCCGCAACAACATCGCCGTCAAATAACTGGATGAGCGCATGCGGCATTGTTCCCATTCCTTGTTTCCCCCACCATTCATTCATCGCATGAGTCGCTTGCGCCGTTGAACCGCCAATAAACGCCGCATAGCCATCGCCGGCTTGTTGAGTGTAATGATCGTCGCGGTCACCCATAAAAATAATTGGTTTTTGCACACCCGATAACGCCGCCGCTTTCACGACATTGTAAACGTTCGTCGCCACTGACGTACGCCGGGCTAAAATGCCGTCAATAACCCCTTCTAAAAACCCGAAATTTTGATACGGGCCAGTAATGGTCAATACGGTTTCAAATGGACTGATCTTATCCCCGTCTTTTAATGAATAAATTTCTAACTTCTCAGGTTCGTCAGCAAATGTTTTGATGAGTGCGATCACCTCATCTGTTCCACATAATACAGCATGTTCCTTTTGAAAAAATTGCATCGTAACAATATTATTTGGACAAAACTCTTTGACAATTTCACGCGTTTTTAAAAAATAAACGGCGGAAAACCAGCCGTCGCGAATCCGCTCATCAAATTTAAACGTTTTATTCGTTAATCGTTTAATTTTCCCTTGTAATTTTAATTCGATTTCCTTCATCGCTGCTCCCTCGCCTATGTCTTCATGTGATGTATAACACATTTCTATCATATCATACTATTTTCTTGCAAATTCGCCAATTCCTCTTCAGTAATTAATACATCTCGCGGTTTGCTGCCTCGTGCTTCAGAAATGATTCCTTGTTCTTCCATCATCTCTATTAAGCGGGC
This sequence comes from Parageobacillus toebii NBRC 107807, assembly GCF_003688615.2. GTDB lineage: Bacteria > Bacillota > Bacilli > Bacillales > Anoxybacillaceae > Parageobacillus_B > Parageobacillus_B toebii. The sequence continues at coordinate 304,845 of NZ_CP049703.1, forward strand.
TGCGCGATTATAGCCGATGCGAAAATGACGTTGCAAGCTCGACGTAGAAGCTCCTCCTTGTTGCACAACGAATGCACAAGCTTCATAAAAAAGCTCATCTTCCTCATGATGAGCAACCGTCTTTTTGGCAAAATCGTCCTGCTGAAACAAATAAGACGGCGCCATCTGCGTTTTCACATGGGCCACTACCCGCTCAATTTCTTCATCAGATACGTAATTTCCTTGAACACGTACCGTTTTCGATGATCCATTTTCTAAAAACAACATGTCGCCGCGTCCGAGCAGTTTTTCCGCACCATTCGTATCGATAATCGTCCGTGAATCGACTTGGGATGAGACAGAAAAAGCGATTCTTGTCGGGATATTCGCTTTGATTAACCCGGTGATCACATCAACGGATGGGCGTTGTGTCGCAACAACTAAATGAATTCCGCACGCCCTTGCCTTTTGCGCAATGCGGCAAATCGCTTCTTCGACATCCGCCGGCGCTACCATCATTAAATCCGCGAGCTCATCGATGATAATAACAATATACGGGAGATGATGTTCTGGACTGTTTTTCTGTTTCACGAGCTCATTGTATTTTTGAATATCACGGACACCTGCATGGGCGAAAAGTTCGTACCGCCGCTCCATTTCTTCCACCGCCCATTTTAGCGCTCCCGTTGCTGCCTTCACATCCGTAATGACCGGGCTGACAAGATGCGGAATATCATTATATGGAGCGAGTTCCACCATTTTTGGGTCAATCAGGAGCAATTTTACTTCATGTGGAGCAGCTTTGTACAACAAACTGACAAGCATTGCATTAATACACACGCTTTTTCCTGAACCGGTCGCTCCGGCAATTAATCCATGCGGCATCTTTTTTAAATCTGTTACTACTGGCGCTCCCGATATGTCAAGCCCAAGCGCGACCGTTAACGGGGATGGATTGTTTCGAAACGCATCGCTTTCTAAAATTTCCCGAATCCATACAGGCCGGCTTTTCAAGTTTGGAACTTCAATACCGATGGTGCGTTTTCCCGGAATCGGAGCTTCAATCCGAATATCTTTTGCTGCTAAATTTAGCTTAATATCATCTGCTAAATTCGTAATTTTGCTTACTTTTACCCCTAGGTCCGGCTGTACTTCAAACCGCGTTACCGTTGGCCCTTGTGTTGTGTTGACCACTTTGGCGCCAATATGGAAGCTGGCAAATGTTCGATTCAGACGTTCACATTGCTCGCGAATCCATTGCTCATCGCTTTCTTGGCTTCGTTTGGGACTCTCTAGCAGCGATAAGGACGGGAATTGATACCCGCTTGCGGCAGATTGTCTTTTTTCTTCCCACTTTTTCCGATCTTGTTTTAGCATAATAACATTGTATGGAATGCGAGAACGTGTCGAATGGGATGATTGTTTGCTCGTATGATGGTCGTTTTCGGGCATATCCGTCTTTGTCTCTTCTTTTTTTGCTGCTTCCGTTTCTTGTAAATTCGTCTCCTTTTCCGCCGCGATTGTTTCGATTTGTTCTTCCTCTTTTCCTTTTGGTGATTGGAATCCATCTTCTTTTTCTTGAGGAGCGTTGTCCACTGATTCTTTTTCGCTTGTTTCTAATCGTTCCGACGGCGTTGGTATCGGATCATTGATGTCATCTACTTTTTCTTCCGGTACAGATGGCAATAGATCTGTTGCACGTTCTATGGAGCTAGATGGCAGCTCCCATTCTATTACAGGTTCGTTCTTTTTCGTTACTCTTTTATATCCATAAACAGGAGACAGCACATCAGAAGGCCGGAACCGTTTTTTTTTCTGAATCTGCCGAATGGTCTTGTTGGCTTTCCTTTACACGCCTTGGCAAATGATCGGAATTCCATACAGAAGAAACACGTTCATGATGTTCTTGCCGAAATGATGAATGACGGCGTTTCGATGTTGGTTCATCTGGAATAAGCGGAAACCGGAAGTTTCCTTTTGGATATTGATATGCCACCTTTACGTCCAATTGGGAAGAAGAAAGTTTCTCCCTCTGTTTTTTCTGCGACGAAACGTATTGTTCTTCTTCCTCTGTTTCCAGCAAATAACGAACGAATCGTTTTAACCATTTCATCGCTCAATCACTCTTTCTGTTAAATTCGTTTCGGAAAAAAAGTCACTAGAATCCATCTAGTGACTATCATCGCATTACCAAGTAAATGGCTGACCCACTTCATATTCATCGGATAATACTAAAATGCCTTTTTCTTGCGGAGCGTTTGGCAATTCCAATTCGCGCGCGGAACAAATCATCCCGTACGAAGGAACACCGCGCAATTCTGCCTCCTGAATAATAAGTCCGCTTGGCATCACCGCACCGATTTTGGCGACAACGACCTTTTGCCCTGCTTCCACATTTGGTGCACCACATACAATCTGCAATACTTCTGTTCCGACATCCACTTGGCATACGCTCAATTTATCCGCATTCGGATGTTTCTTTTTCTCTTTTACATAACCAACTACAAATTTTGGAGAAAGATCGGCTTCAATCGTTTCGTTCCAGCCGTTTTTCTCTAATATATTGTTAATGACAGAAACAAGCTCCTCGTTCAGCTCCAATAAGCCGTTACCGTCAAAATGATGATAAGTAGAAGCTTGAAAAATATTATATCCTGCTGTTTCTCCTGTTTTTTCATCAAAGATGCGGACAACGTCTCCTTTTTTTTCAAACGCCCGCTGATCTGGCTGAATCGGTTTTAATGAAACGAGAAGTACATCGCCGACTCCTTGACGGTTATAAAATACGTTCATCCCCACTCATCCTTTCTTCATTTTTTGCGATAATTTTTTCCTAAAATAAAAATCGGTTCGAGTTCTCCATCTTCATATAAAAATGATAAAGCGGTGATCGGCACTCGTCCACTCGCAAAAAAGCTCATCGTCATTTGCGCGAGCACATCGTATCCAACTTCATTTTGCAAATCAGCAATAATCAGCACATCTTGATGAGGCACAGCAAGCGCCATCGTTCCCGTTATTTTCTTTTTCATTTTCGCTAAAAATGGCTCGTTTAAAATGCGGCTTGCGTCATAGCCATCATTTGTATTCACAAAATAAAACGTATTTCCGGCTACTTTGTCTTCTTTGACATGAACATCCAACGAACGGACATTAAAACGAGCAATTTCTTTTATTCGTTCTTCATTCCATTGTTCTTGTTCCATCATCTTTTTATCGATCAGCCGATACGTATTGCCCAAGTCAAGCGCATAATAAATGCGGGTTTCCGCCGTATGTTCATCATAAAGAAGCGGAATGCCTTCTTTTGTCTCCGTCGGGAACGATGTCGAGCGAATAACCGGGTAAATATCTTTTTCTTTGCCGGAAAGCGTATGTGTTTCATGCATGGTATTTAACGCTTGTTCAACGTAATATACAATTTCGTCAACGGCTTCGTCTTTTTGTTCGTGCCATTTCGCAATGACACCCGGAAGCGAAATCGTTACCCCTTTTTTCGTTTCTTTATCTTCAATGCGGAGCGTATCCTTTTTTCGGTCAAATTGAAACGTCCAATCATCGCGGGCAAGCCTTTTTTTTATTTCCTCACACATTTGTTTACTATCCATGGATATGCCCCCTATATTATGACAAGCTCTGGATAAACCGTTCAACTTCCTCTTTCGTTTTGCGATCTTTGCTGACAAATCTGCCTAACTCTTTGCCGTTGTCATAAGCAATAAAGCTTGGAATGCCAAAAACGTTTTCTTGCTGACATACTTCGAGCAATTGGTCGCGATCAACGTAATAAAACTCATATTCGGAAAAAGCCTGCTCGATTTCCGGCAAAAATGGTTGAATAAATCGGCAGTCCGGGCACCAATCGGCAGAAAAAACGAATATTGCTTTTTTTGTTTTTTTCACTTCCTCATATTGTGCTGCTGTTTCAATCGTTTTCATTGATAAAAACTCCTTTCTATGTCTTTTTTATGATATCGCGAATCAGTGATTTTGACAAAAAAATTCATACTGACCGACTAATAACTGAACAATATGTCGAAACATGCCGGCACGATCGACATAACCGTTTGTAAAAACACCGATCGCTCCTTCTTTATGGCGGATGTTTCTTTCTCCTGTATATTCCGCCATCACATCTCCGAGTTCTCTGCCAGCACGAATTCCTTTTGCCACTTCAAAAGGAAGCGGAATGCGCGCTCCGCCGGCGGTAATAACGGTGCCATCACGGTCGGCAAGCGCTCCCCAATTGCAAAGCCATAACTCTCCGTCTATCTCCATCACACCGCCTTCCAAACCGATGCCGATGTCCGCGTTCTCTTTTTGTAGCGCGTGTTTAGCTCGATTTATCGCTCCTTGACGCGTTTCGTGGTCGGAAATCGGCTGGGCGGAAACATCCGATGGAACATCCGTCGGTACAAGGGTATAATGTTCCGAAGAAAAAATGCTGCGGACGGCCGCCACCTTTGCTTGATTCGTTGTGCCAATGGCAATGATTTTCAATGCTTCCCACTCCTTTTTACGGAAAAAGAGAAGTCTTGTCAAACAAGACTTCTCATATTGATTAGCTGTTTTTCTTAATTGCATCGACTGTTGCTTTATCGCACCGCTTTACAAGTTCAATAAGCAGTTGCTTTGCTGCCTGATAATCATCGACGTGAATGATCGACGCATGTGTATGAATATAACGGGAACAAATACCGATCACGGCAGAAGGCACTCCACTGTTGGCGATATGCACTCTTCCGGCATCCGTTCCTCCACCCGGTGAAACGAAAAATTGATATGGAATGCCGTGCGTTTCCGCCGTATCTAATACAAATTCACGCATACCGCGATGAGTCACCATCGAACGGTCATAAATGCGGACAAGCGCCCCTTTTCCAAGATGCCCAAATTCTTTCGCGTCTCCGGTCATATCGTTCGCCGGGCTTGCGTCTAACGCGAAAAAGATATCAGGCTGAATCATGGTTGCGGCGGTTTGCGCCCCGCGCAACCCGACTTCTTCTTGGACAGTAGCACCTGAATATAGCACGTTTGGCAGTTTCTCATCCTTCAACTCTTTCAACAATTCAATCGCCAATCCACAGCCATAACGATTGTCCCACGCTTTTGCCAAAATTTTTTTCGGATTGGCCATTGGGGTAAATGGGCAAATCGGTACAATTTGTTGTCCTGGTTTAATCCCCATTTTTTTCGCGTCTTCACGGTCATCAGCACCGACGTCGATGAGCATGTTTTTGATCTCCATCGGCTTGTTTCGTTGTTCTTCGCACAACAAATGCGGCGGAATCGAGCTGATCACTCCAACAACTGGACCATGATCGGTAATGATTTGTACGCGCTGTGCTAACAATACTTGATTCCACCAGCCGCCAAGCGGCTGAAAACGAATCATGCCGTTATTGGTAATAGCGGTGACCATAAAGCCGACTTCGTCCATATGCCCTGCAACCATCACGGTAGGACCGTTTTCATCGCCGCGTTTGACGCCAAAGATGCTGCCAAGCCGGTCTTGTACGACTTCATCCGCGTACTTTTCCAGCTCTTTGCGCATGAAATTCCGCACCGCATGTTCATTGCCTGGTGCTCCCGGCAATTCGGTCAATGTTTGAAACAGTCGAAGCGTTTCTACATTCATCGTTCTTAACTCCTTTTTTCTAATCATTTTTATTGTAACGAACAAGTAAACGTTTTTCCACTTTCCTTACATTCTTTGGTGAAATCAGATATACTAAACGGTAGACAAGAAACTGCGGAGGTCTCTACTAATGAACTGGAAAAAATTTATAGCTGGTATGGCCGTTGGATTTATCGCGGCATACGTCGTTGAAACGAAGCGAAAACAGCGAATGATTTCTTCGGAAAAAGCACTTTCACTAGCCAAAGCATCCTTTTTGCAACAAGCGCCAATCAGCGGCTCATGGATTCAAACAAATCCGGAAACATACGAAAAAAACAATATCATCTACACGGTGTACAAAGGAGGCGTCTGCCGTGATCATGAACAATACGAATTTGTCATCGATGCCTATACGGGAACCATCATCGAAACGAAACCGCTTTAAGACCGTACGGGTGCCCCCATCCCAACAGGAGGCATCCCTTTCCATTTTCAATGGATCAAAATCACAGGCGGTTTCGATCAACATGGGCGATGATGTTTCCGTTCTCGTCCCACTTTAGCGCACGATAATACGCATCGTGATAAAACGTAAACCACGCCTGTTTTTCGATCGCGTATGGGATCCATTTTTGTTTTTCGAAAATCGATGTCATTGGATAATCATCATATGCCATTACCCATAATACATTTTGATGGGCGTGTGTCGCTAACAAATCAGCCATATGAATCGCCATTTCTCCATCCGATTCGATCAAAATAATGGAATGCCCGTCACTATGTCCTCCGGTATGTACCATTTTGATCCCGTTTGCTACTTCTTTCTCTTTTTCAAATGGGATGACTTGCTCGGCGATCGGTTCCCAATTTTCCTTCCAATATGTATTACGCGAGCGAATGTTTGGATGTCTCATTTCGTCCCATTCTCTCTGTGACGTAATAATTTCCGCGCGCGGAAAAGCAGAAACAAGCCGATCTCCTTCCCATTTTGTCAAGCCGCAAGCGTGATCAAAATGCATATGTGTCATTAGAATGATGTCAATATCATCCGTCGACAGCCCCAGCTCGTTGAGAGACTGTTCGAGTTTTGATTCCTCCGTTACGCCGAAATTCCGTTTTTGTTTATCCGATAATTTTCCATTGCCAATCCCTGATTCAATCAAGATATTTTTTCCATTCACTTGTACGAGAATAGGATCGGTACGCAATTCAATTTGATTGTTGTCATTAGACGGATACTTTTTCGACCAAAGCGGCTTCGGCACAACTCCGAACATTGCTCCACCATCTAAATGTGTTACCCCTCCGTTTAACCATGTCATTTTAATTTTTCCAATTTGCAATTGTTCCATTTCCCCATCACCTCGCTATTTTAGTGTATCATTTCTGCAAATATTTCGAAAACAAAAAAATAAAGGGCTGTCTTTTCTTCAAAGACCAGCCTTTTGATGCTTTGGCGGATATTTTACTTCACATCGGTAAATGCGATTTCCTTTTGCTGAAAACTTTTCTTCATATTCCGTCATCACATTTCCTTCAAAATCACTATTGTGTAAATCCAAACTTACGTATGTCAGCACTAATCCATATTGTGAAAAACTAACAAGCGAATATTCAAAAAAGGCTTGATTATCGGTTTTAAAATGAATTTCTCCTTCATCCACTAACACTTTCTCATACAACTCAAGAAACGCACGATACGTTAATCGCCGCTTTTCATGCCGTTTTTTCGGCCATGGGTCGGAGAAGTTTAAATAAATGCGTTCGATTTCTCCCTCCGCAAAAAAATTCGTTAAATCTTTCGCATTCACATTTAATAAACGCAAATTCGGCAATTCATTTTCAATGAGTTTATCTAATGCAGAGACAAGTACACTTGGGTACAGTTCAATACCAATATAGTTAATGTTTGGATTTGCTTTCGCCATTTCTGTAATAAATTTTCCTTTTCCTGTACCAATTTCGATATGAATTGGGTGATCATTGCCAAATAGCTCATTCCATCTTCCTTTATGTTCTTCTGGATTTGGAATAACATATTGCGGATATGCAGCAAT